>NZ_MUMI01000415.1 GCF_002155975.1 Amycolatopsis kentuckyensis | reverse complement strand
CGGGATCCCGTCGCCCGCCAGCCCGACCAGCGCCCCGAGTTCGGTCGTGACCGTCGGGACGGAAGCCATCAGAGCGAGGCCTGCTCGACCGTCGGCAGGCAGACCTCGAACCGGGTGTTCCCGGGCTCGGATTCGACGCGCAGGTCGCCCTGGTGGCGTTCGACGACGATCTTCCACGAGATGTCCAGGCCCAGCCCGGTGCCCTCGCCGACCGGCTTGGTCGTGAAGAACGGCTCGAAGATCCGCGGCTTGATGTCCGCGGGGATGCCCGGGCCGGTGTCGCCGACCTCGACGCGGATCTGGTCGTCGACGCGCCACGTGCGCAGCGTCAGCGTGCCCTCGCCCTTCATCGCGCCGAGGGCGTTGTCGATGATGTTCGTCCAGACCTGGTTCAGCTCGGCCGGGTACGCCGGGATCTTCGGCAGGCTCCGGTCGTACTCCTTGACGACGCGGACGCCGCCGCCGATCTTGCCGGACAGCATGACCAGCGTGGAGTCGAGGCCGTCGTGGACGTCGACCCACTGGTGCGGCGCCCGGTCCATCTGCGAGTACTGCTTGGCCTTGCCGACCAGCGCGGAGATGCGCGTGGTCGAGTCCTCGATCTCGCCCATCAGCATCTCGGTTTCGAGCGCGTAGGCGAGCCAGCGGACGGCGCCGTCGATGAAGGTGTCGCCGACCTGCTCCAGCACGTTGTCCAGGTCGGTCGTGGTCAGGCCGGCGCGGACGTAGATGTCGGCGAGGTCCCAGCCGCCGTCGATGCCGCGGTCGTCGAACCAGTCGCCGATCTCGTCCTCGCGGTCGGCCTGCTGCATCGCGGTCAGCTTCTCGGCCTGCACGACCTGCTTGACCAGGCGTTCCTGGACGTCGATGAGCTGGTGGAGCAGCTCCGGGTCGATGTCCTTCTTGGCCAGGAAGGCGAGCTTGTGGCGCATCCCGGCGACGCGTTCGCGCAGGGCGGACGTCGCCCGGACGGCGGCCGCGGCCGGGTTGTTCAGCTCGTGCGTCAAGCCGGCCGAGAGCTCGCCGAGCGCCAGCAGGCGGCGGCGCGAGCCGATCACCGTGTCGCTGTTGCGCCAGCCGAGGTACATGCCCTCCAGCAGGTGCGTCGCCATCGGGAACCACCTGCGGAACTCGACGGAGAACTCCGCGGCGGGCAGCGCGAGCAGCGTCAGGTCGCTGAGCGCCTGCACCGAGGCGCCGTAGCGGTGCTCGGCTTCCTGGTGCACGAAGAACTGCGTCGCGCCGAAGTAGGCGCCGCGCTGGTCGGACCGGTTCGTCTCGATCTCGGTGCCGCTGACCAGGCGCGTCATCCGGACGGCGCCGTTCAGGATCACGTAGAAGCAGGTCGCTTCTTCGCCCTCGCGGATGACGAACGAATCGCCCTCGTACTCCTCGAGCACGGCGTTGGCGGCGACCCAGTCGAGCTGGCCCTCGGAAAGGTGTTCGAACAGGAAGAGGCCGCGAAGCTCTTCCCGCGGCAGTGCGCTCATTGTTCCTCCAGGTACCGGTGTACCAGCGTCACGGCCATCGCGCCCTCGCCGACCGCGGACGCCACCCGCTTGACCGACTGCGACCGCACGTCACCGGCCACGAACACGCCCGGGATCGACGACTCGAGGTAGTGCGGGTCACGGTCGAGCGGCCAGCCCGCCGGCCGCTGCCCGGCCGACAGCAGGTCGGGGCCGGTGCACACGAAGCCGTGGTCGTCGCGGTGGATGGCCTCGCCGAGCCAGTCGGTGCGCGGGGCGGCGCCGATGAAGATGAACAGGTGCCCGCTCTCGACCGTCTCGGTGACGCCGTTCTCGCACAGCGTGATCCGCTCCAGGTGGCCGTCGCCGTGCACCTGCTTGACCGTGGTGTGCGTCCGGACGTGGATGTTCCCGATGCCGGCGATCTGCTCGATCAGGTAGTGCGACATCGACGCCTCGAGGGACTCGCCGCGCACCAGGATCGTGACGTCGCTGGCGTGCTTGGAGAAGAACACCGCGGCCTGCCCGGCGGAGTTGGCGCCGCCGACGATGTAGACGTGCTCGCCCTTGCACTCGGGCGCCTCGGTCGCGGCCGAGCCGTAGTAGACGCCGCGGCCGGTGAGCTCCTCGACGCCGTCGGCCTCCAGGGCGCGGTAGTTGACGCCGCTGGCGAGGATCACCGAGTGCGCGGCGATCTCGCTGCCGTCGCCGAAGGTGATCACCCGCGACGAACCGCGGGCCTCCAGGCCGACGACATCGCGCGCGGTCAGCACCTCGGCGCCGAACTTCTGCGCCTGGCGCCGCGCGCGGTCGGTCAGCTGCGCGCCCGACACGCCGTCCGGGAAGCCGAGGTAGTTCTCGATGCGCGAGCTCGTGCCGGCCTGGCCACCGGTGGCCTTCTTCTCGACGAGCACCGTGCGCAGGCCCTCGGAGGCGCCGTACACCGCGGCGCCGAGGCCGGCCGGGCCGCCGCCGATCACGACGAGGTCGTAGAACTCCTGCGCCGGCCGGGTCGACAAACCGACCGCGTCGGCGATCTCGCTGCCGGTCGGGTTCTTGAGGACGGTGCCGTCCGGGGTGACGACCACCGGGATGTCCTTGTCGGTCGCCTCCGCGGCCTGCAGGATCCGGCAGCCTTCGTCGTCCTCGACCGAGTACCAGCGGTACGGGACCGCGTTGCGCGCGAGGAAGTCGCGCAGGTGGAACGACGGCGAGTTGTAGCGGTGGCCGATGAGCTTGACCTCCTCGACCGGCTTGTCGCCGACCGCTTTCCAGGTCTCGACCAGGGCGTCGATCACCGGGTAGAGCTTCTCCTCCGGCGGGTCCCACGGCTTGAGCAGGTAGTGGTCGACGTCGACGACGTTGATCGCCTGGATCGCGGCGTCGGTGTCGGCGTAGGCGGTCAGCAGGGCGCGGCGGGCGTGCGGGAACAGGTCCATCGCCTTCTCGAGGAAGGCGATCCCGTCCATCTGCGGCATCCGGTAGTCGGCGAGGATCGCCGCGACGGCGTCGCCGCGCAGCTTGATCTCGCGCAGCGCGTCGAGGGCGTCCGGGCCGGAGTCGGCGCGGATGACGCGGTAGTCCTTGCCGTAGCGCCGGCGCAGGTCACGGGCGACCGAGCGGGACACGGCGGGATCGTCGTCGACGGTCATCAGGATCGGCTGGCTCACGAGATGCAGCCTACGGCGCTTCTCACCCCGCGGGGAAAGAACGTCTTTTCGGCACCTGGACCCGCTCCAGGTCCTGTGCCACGACGATCTCGCCGCCGAACTCGGCCTTCGCCTCCTCCAGGAAGCGCGCCGGATCGGGGTAGCGCTGCGAGAAGTGGGTCAGGACGAGCTGCCGGACGCCGGACTCGGCGGCGACGCGCGCGGCCTGCCGGGCGGTCAGGTGACCGAAGTCTTCCGCCAGGGAGGTGTCCTCGGCGAGGAAGGTCGCCTCGATGACGAGCGTGTCGGCGTTTTCGCTGAGGGCGTACACCGCGTCGCACAGCCGGGTGTCCATCACGAACGCGAACCGCTGGCCGGGCCTCGGCGTGCTGACGTCCTCGATCTTCGTGGTCCCCAGGCGTCCCTCTCGCTGGAGCCGGCCGACGTCCGGGCCCGTGATGCCGTGCTCCCGCAGCCGCCCGGGGAGCATGGTGCGGCCGTCGGGCTCGGTCAGCCGGTAGCCGAACGCCTCGACGGGGTGGCTCAGGCGCCGTGCCTCGAGCGCGACCTTCCCGGTGGTGATCGGGCCGTCCTCGGTGATCGGGTGTTCCCGCAGGTCGGCCTGCTCGTAGAAGGCCGTCGCGTGCCGCATCCGCTCGAAGTAGTGCGCGCCGGACGCCGGGAAGTGGGCGTGCACCGGGTGGCCGACCTTGTCCAGCGACAGCCGCTGGATCACGCCGGGCAGGCCGAGGCTGTGGTCGCCGTGGAAGTGCGTGACGCAGATCCGCGTGACGTCCGTGGCGGCCACACCCGCCCGCAGCATCTGGCGCTGGGTGCCTTCGCCGGGGTCGAAGAGGATGCCCTCGCCGTCCCAGCGCAGGAGGTAGCCGTTCTGGTTGCGGTGGCGCGTGGGCACCTGGCTCGCGGTGCCCAGCACCACCAGCTCGCGGGTCGACACCCCCGCACGGTACTCAGGCGGCGAGCTTGCGGAGGCGGAACGCCAGGACGAGCAGCACGATCCCGTACAGCAGCGCGTAAATCCCGACGAGCAGCGCGATGCCGTACGCGCCCGCGATCGGGTTGATCACGATGAAGATGCCGGCGAGCACCGAGATCGCGCCGGCCAGGATGAGGAAGGCCTCGCCCTGGATCTGCTTGCGCAGGCGGATGGCCGCGGCGATCTCGGCGATGCCGGTGACGATCGCCCAGAAGCCGACCAGCAGGGCCAGCAGCAGGACGGTGATGCCGGGCCAGACCAGGACGAGGATCCCGGCGAGGATGCCGAGCGCGCCGAGGACGCCGTACGCCACCCGGTGGGCGGTGTCACCCGGGCGGAACGCCTGCATCAGGCCGCCGATGCCGTCGACGATCGCGTACACGCCGTACAGGATCGCCAGAACGAGCACGGTGGCACCGGGCCAGATCAGTGCGAAGAGCCCGAAGAGCACGGCGAACACGCCGCGGACGGCGGTGATCGGCCAGGCTTTGCGGGGTTCGACGACGGTGAACGCTGCGAAAGAGGTCATCTGCCGCTCCTGGGTCGATGGGGGACCTCAGTATCGCGACGATTACCCCCGTCCGGCTCCTCGAACACCCCGTTCGGGCGTATCCACAAAGGACCGGCGTGCGCCGCGGCCGCCACCACGGCGCACGCCGGTGATTCAGGGGTAACTCACCAGGTTGACGGCCTTGGTGCCGGACGGCGTGGCCGGGCCGGTGTTGTTGATCACGTGGGTGATCGTGCCCTGGTAGTTGAGCGAGACGGTCACCATGTCGTGGAACCGGACACCCGGCGTGTTCGGTGCCTCGTACGCGTGGGCGCTGGCCACGGACGGGTTGGTGCTGAAGTAGCAGTAGCTGCCCAGGCCCCACGCTTCGTGACTGGTGACGTTCGGGCCGACCTTGTAGGCGGAGAAGCCCGGCGTGGAGCCGTTCATCCAGCCCGCCTGGTTCGGCACGTCGTAGGGCATCTCGTTCTGGAAGAAGTAGGTCCGGCCGCCGTTGCCGTTCCAGACCACCTGCGTCTTCTGGTAGTGCTCGACGAAGAGGCCGTACATCGTCACGTCGTTGCCGTTGACGATCAGCCCGGTGTCGGCGGTGTTGGTGGTCCAGCCGACGTACTCGGTGCGCTCGGCGTGGTCGGCGCGCCAGATCCACATGTGGTCGCCGATCACGTTGCTGCTGTTGACGACCAGGCTGTTCGTCGCCTTGCCGACGGCGGCGCCGCCGATCCGGAAGAACACGTCGTGCAGCGACGTCGGGTTCGCCGCGTGGTTCGCCGCCGACCCGGCCGGGCCGACCTGCATCAGCGTCGCCGAATTCGTCGTGCCGGCGTCGATCAGCAGGCCGGCGAGCTTGACGCCGTCGACGTCGTCGACGGTCATCGCGGTGATGCCGTTGTCCGGGACCAGCGTGGCGACGCCGAGGCCGAGCACGACGGTGTCCGGGCGGGTGACGCGCAGCGTCTGGTTCAGGTGGTAGACACCCGGCGTGACCAGCAGGTTCTTGCCCGCGGCGAGCGCGGCGTTCAGGTCCGCGGCGGTGGCGCCGGGCTTGGCGATGTAGAACTGGTCGATGGACAGCGACGTTCCGGGCGCGGCGCCGTTCGCCCAGGTCGTGCCGGACGCGTTGGTCTTCACGCCGGGGACGAAGACCTGGTACTTGCCCGCGCCGTCGATGTAGAGGAACGGCTTTTCGCGCACGACCGGCGTCTGGCCGACCGTGGTGTAGGGCGGCGTCGGGAAGGTGTTGGCGGGCGCGCCCTGGACGCCGGCGAAGACCATGTTCCAGTTCGCGCCGTTCCAGCTGCCGAACTGCGAATTGCGCGAGATCCACTGCTGCTGCGAGCCGGACCGGACCTGGCCGTCGATCTTCGTGTCGGAGATCCAGCCGCCGCTGGCCCAGCCGCCGTCGTCGAGCTGCAGGTCGCCGCGGACGTGCATGCGGCGGTAGGGCGCGGCCTGGCTGACCGCCCAGCGGTCGGCGCCTCCGCTCGGGGTCACGGACAGGTTCTCCGCGCCCCGCCAGAAGTTCTGGGTGGCGTTCTGCGGCGGGAACCAGTCGGCCTCCACGTGCACGGCGCCGTTGATGTTCACGGCGTCGGGGCTCAGGCCGAGCCCCAGCACCTGCGTGTAGAAGCCGACGTTGACGTCGTTGGCGTAGGTGCCGGGCTTGAACATCACGGCGTAGCGCTGGCTGCCGAACTGGTTGCGTTCCTGCTGGGAGAAGATGCTGTCGAGCCGGCTCTGGATGGTCGAGCTCGGCATCGACGGGTCGAAGATCACCACGTTCGGGCCGAAGTCGGGCTGGCCTGGCTGGCTCGTGTTCACGGGGGTCAGCATGAAGGACTGGGCGGCGGTGCCGTTGCAGGTGTACTGCTGCAGCTGCACCGAGTCGGCGGCGGACGCGCCGGGGACGTCGAGGCACTTCCCGCTGTTGCGGCTGACGAAGTGGTACCGGCCGCCGCCTTCGTCGACGGCCTGCCACTGCTGGTTGGCCCCGCCTCCGTAGGTCCAGAGCTGGAGCAGGCCGCCATCGGCGGTGGAGACGTCCTTGACGTCCCAGGCGGCGGCGGGGTTGGTGCGCGTGTTGATCCGGAAGTAGCCGTCGCCGGTGGCCTGGAACTGCCACTGCTGCGAGGCGGTCTGGTTGCAGGTGTACTGCTGGACGACGGTCCCATCGGCGGTCCCGGCCGCCCGGGCATCGACGCACTTGCCACTGTTCACGGCGGCAACGGTGTACCACCCGTCCGGGGTGACGGCGGCTTCCGCAGCCGTCGTCGTCGAGCTTCCGACCAGGACCGACGCTGCCGCGAGCAGCGTCATCACCCGCCGTCTCGTCATCGAAGCCTCCTCTGCCGCACACGCGGCGTCATCGAGAGGTGTGCCCGGTGGGTGAAGACGCGGCGTAACGGGCGGGGACCTCGGCGTCACAACCGCGCAAAATGTAACGGCGGCCACAGTGGGGCGTCAATACGGGACTAAAAATAAGGTGTGAATGTGCTGGTCACGGGGTTGCGGGGGTTGTGGGTACCCCCGCGTGGAGGCCGTCTGGGCGGGGTGTAATGTATGGGCATACGAGATGCGGAGTTCACCTTCGCCTCGGGGCTATGGCGCAGCTGGTAGCGCACCTCACTGGCAGTGAGGGGGTCAGGGGTTCGAGTCCCCTTAGCTCCACAGTGACGAAACACCGCCCACCGGATCTGAAGATCCAGGTAGGGCGGTTTTTCGTTGTGCCGATCTTGAGTTTCGCCAGGAGCACGACGGTGACGATGTCGCGGCTGATGGCAGCGGCGGCCCTGCTCAGATCGCTGCGACGGCGGCTTTGCGGACATCTGGGTCGCCGTTGTTGAACAGCCCCACGAGTTCGCCAGGGGCAAGGTGTGGTGCAGTGGCCATGGTTTCCGCGGCTCCCTGCCGCGCCGGGATCGGCAAGTCGGTGACGTCGGAGACGCATGCCTCCGGTAGCCGGTCGTTCGAGAAGGCGTTGGCCCAGATGTGGCCGGCCCGCACCGAGATGGCACTGTTTGCCTCGAGCGCACGGTTGAGGTGCTGCGAGAAACGCGGGCCTGACACTGGTTCCCAACCGGGCTCTGGCGGAAACGCTTCTCGACGGTCGATTCCCGAGCACCCCTCCGGCGCTCATCGCCTGACGTCGCCGCCACCCCGACGGATGCACGGCGGTCCGGCTCGACGCATCGCGATCCGCGCCCGGAACGACTGAGCCACCGGTACGCGGGAGCGCGGGCCGCCGTCCTGGTGGTGTCCTGAGCCACGCTCAGATCGGTCAGTTGGTTGTCAGGCCTTCGAGTTTCTGCCGCAACGACTCCTGGGAGTGCCGGTCCATGATCTCGTAGGCCCGCTCGATGTCGAGGCGTCTCATGGCCGATACCAGGTCCCGGTGGTCCCGGATTTCGGCTTCGGCGCGCCGGTTTCCGGACAACCTGGCGATGTCCGGATGGAAGGCGGTCGCCGCCTTCAGCGCGGCCTCCGTGGAGGCCGCCGCCTCCTGGTCGTCGATGTGCCGCTCCAGGGCGTCGAGCCGCTCGGGACTGCTGCGCTTGGCCGCCTCGACGACCAAAGCCCGCCGCGATCCCGTCAGGCCGTGACGGAGCAGCGGCCTTCCGGGACAAGCGCCCGCCGGTGTTCCGCTGACCGAAAAAGAGTTACAGCTGCCCGAAGCAGCTCGCTCCGCTTCTGCCCGCGGCTTTGCGTTCATCGAACAGTCCCCGCTGAAATTCGGGCAGCCGCCGCCGGACCCGGCCCAGCTCGGCCCCAGAGCGCATTTCTCGCGGCGAGCAAAGGGCGCCTACGACACGGAACGCCTCGTCCGGGGGTGGACCGTGGCCTCCTCCAGCGCGCCTTCCACTACCTCCGGGTCCTTCAGCGCGACGGTCGCTCGCAGTGTCTTGCTGCCGGTCTCCGGGATCGTGAAGTAGACGGCGAGGCAGACAACGATGACCACGATCATGTAGACAGCGACGAACCTGGGGTGCCCGGCGCCGACGAACGCGGCGGCGATCAGGGGGGCGGTGCCGCCGAAGATGGCGATCACCAGCTGGTGGGAGAAGCCGATGCCGGCCACCCGGACCGACGCCGGGAACAGCTCCGCCTGGATGGTCGGGTACACCGCCTGCCAGATGCCCAGGACGATCCATCCTGATGCGGCCACCACGACGTAGACCCAGAAGCCCGGCCGGTCGAGGAGGAGCAGCAGCGGGTAGAAGAGCACGATCATGCCGGCCGCGCCCACGATGGGGAAGATCTTGCGCCGGCCGAGCCGGTCCGACAGCGCGCCGCAGATCGGCACGACGATGACCAGCAGGATCAGCCCGATGACGCTGCCGACCAGGGTGGAGCCCTTGTCCCGGCCGCTGGTGAGCTGGGCGTAGGTGGGCAGGAAGGTGGCCCAGGTGTAGTAGGCCACGGCCGGCGCGGACAGCGCCGCCGTCTGCAGGAGAGCCTTCGGGTGTTCACGGAGCAGAGCCAGCAGCCGTGCGGGGGCCGACTTCTTGTCGACGAGGGAGCTGGCCTCGAACTCGGAGGTTTCGTCGGCACGGGCCCGCAGGACGAGACCGACCACACCCAGGAGGCCGCCCACGAGGAAGGGGATGCGCCAGCCCCAGGCCGCGAGGTCGTCCGGAGCGAAGGCTGAGGTGACGATCGCGGCGGCCCCGGTGGCGGCGAGGGTCGCCAAGCCGCTCGCCATGTTCGAGAAGGACCCGAACAGGCCCCTCCTGTTCGGCGGGGCGTGCTCGACCATGAACGAGATGGCGCTCTGCTGCTCGCTGCCGGCCGAGATGCCCTGCAGGATCCGGGCCACCACGAAGAGGACGGGCGCCGCGTAGCCGATCACGTCGTACCCGGGGGTGAGCGCGATGATCAGGGCGCCGAGCGCCATCCCGGACACGGACAAGGTGAGGACGGCCCGCCGGCCGTAGCGATCGGCCAGCGGCGAGACGATGATCCCGCTGAAGGGTCGGATCACGAACCCGATCGCGTACGTGAGCAGCGCCGCGATGAGCGAGGCGAACGCGGAGTGGCTCGGAAAGATCTGCGGGGCGAACACCGCGGCCAGCAACCCGTAGACGTACCAGTCGTACCACTCGACGAAGTGGCCGATCGTGCCCGCCACCATGTTGACCGGGCGGCGAGGGCGTTCCAGAACGTCGGTGAGCTCGGGAGGGCTTGCCGTCCCGGAGGCGTCTGGGGAGTTCGTCGTCATTGAACGCTCCACAATGAGATCGGTTGCTGAGATCGGTTGCAGAGACCGTAAGGAGCGTGCGAGTATTTGTCAATCACGCTCTCGACCAGACAGGACACCGGTGTTCACCAAGCTTGCGACCTTGCGCACGATCGACGAGTCGGGCGCCGTGCTCATCGTCCGGCTGCCCGACGCGGACAGCGCGGAACGCGTCGCGCACGCCGCGATCGAAGGCGGGTTCCGCGCCCTGGAGATCACGCTCTCCATCCCCGGGGCCGTCGAGCTCATCCGGCGGTTGGCCACCCGGTACGCACCGGACGGTGTCGCCGTGGGGGCGGGAACCGTCCTCGACGGCCACGCCGCGTACGAGTGCATCCGGGCCGGCGCGGCCTTCCTGGTCAGCCCGCAACTCAACGCCGAGATGATCCGTGTCGCCAACCGCTACCAGGTGCCGACGATCAGCGGGGCTTTCACCCCGACTGAGATCCTCGAGACCGCCGAGGCGGGTGCGGACATCGTCAAGTTGTTCCCGACCGAGAACGCGGGCATCCCCTACGCCAAGGCCGTGCTCGCGCCGCTGGCGCACCTGCCGATCATGCCCGCCGGCGGGGTGACCGCCGAGAACGTCAAGGAGTGGTTCGCCGCAGGCGTGGCGGGCGTCGGCGTGGGCAGCGCCGTCACCAAGGCCTGGCAGCCCGACGGCGACTTCACCCGGGTGACCGCCGCCGCCCGCGACTTCCTGACGGCGGTGCGGGACGCGCGCGGATGACCGCACCGACCCTGCACATCGTCATCGGCACGGCGGGCTCCGGCAAGTCGACGATCGCACGGCGCCTCGCCCGCCGGCACGGCGCCGCGTACCTCGACAAGGACGCGATGAGCGCGCGGTTCGTCGAGGCCGCCCTGGTGTCGGCCGGGTACGACCCCGGCGACCGCGAGGCCAACTCGTTCTACCTCGACCACATCCTGCCCCTCGAGTACGACTCGCTCCTCGACGTCGCCGGGGCCAACCTCCGCCTCGGCCGCCCCGTCGTGCTCGACGCACCCTTCAGCCCCTACCTGTCCGACCCCACCTTCATCACCGCGGCCGCGGAGCGTTTCGACTGGCCGCCGGTCGATGTGGAGGTGGTGCGGGTCCGCGTCTCCCCGGAGACGCTGCAGGACCGGCTGCGCAAGCGTGGCCTCGAACGCGACCGGGCCAAGCTCGCCCATTGGGATGAGTACTGGGCCGTGCACGGCGGGCTGCGGTGCGCGTGGGCCGGCGTACGGCTGTCAGAGCTCTGCAACGACGCGCAGGAGGTCCGATGATCAGCGGCACGACCACCCTCGTCGCGCACCTGGGCCACCCCACGCACACGTTCAAGTCGTCCCTGATCTGCAACCCCTGGTTCGAGAAGAGCGGCATCGACGCCGCCGTCGTCCCGATGGGCATCAAGGCTGAAGACTACGCGGACTTCTTCCGATCGCTCTTCACCCTCACCAACATCCGCGGCGCGCTGATCACCATGCCGCACAAGGTCACCACCATGGAGCTGGTGGACGAGATCAGCCCGACCGCCGCGATCGCCGGCGCGACGAACGCCGTCCTGCGGCGGGAGGACGGGTCGCTCCTGGCCGACCAGTTCGACGGCGCCGGCTTCGTCGGCGGCATGCTGCGCAAGGGGTTCGACCCGTCCGGGAAACGCGCGCTGGTCGTCGGCAACGGCGGGGTCGGTTCTTCGATCGCCGCGTCGCTGGCCGGCCTCGGCCTGGCCGAGATCGGCCTGTTCGATCCCGACGCAACCGCCTCCGAAGCGCTCTCCCGGCGCATCGGCCTGCACTACTCGGACGTGAAGGTCGTGACGGGCTCGAGGGATCCCGAGGGCTACGACCTGATCGTGAACGCCACTCCCGTCGGAATGAACGACGGCGACCCGCTGCCGGTCGACATCGACCACGTCGCCCCCGGTTCGTATGTCGGAGACGTGGTGCTCAAGACCGACATCACCCCGTTCCTGCGGGCAGCCAGGGACAAGGGCTGCACGATCCAGGTCGGCAGCGACATGTTGTTCGAGCTGATTCCCGCCTACCTGCAGTTCTTCGGCTTCGAAGGCGCCACACCCGAAGAGCTGCGCGCGGCCGCGCGGCGACTGTGACTTCTGATCCCCAGCAAGAGGAGTGTGCACAATGCGAGCTTTGGTCAGTGGTGGAAGCAGCGGCATCGGCGCGTCGACATGTGTGAGGCTCGCCGAGGCCGCTCTTGCCCGGGGCGAGCAGGCGCAGATCGCGGTGTGCGGCCACAAACTGACCACTGGTCAAGAGCAGATCGTCCGTTCGATTCAGTCGCTGGGCGGTACTGCCATCGCATTGGTGGGCGACCTCGGCGATCCCGACGTGCCAGGTCAGCTCGTCGAAGCCGCGGTAGCCGAATTCGGTGGCCTGGACGCGCTGGTGGCGAATGCCGGAATCGCCAGCCCCGGCGCGATCTGCGACTTGTCCGTCGAGGACTGGGACGACATGTTCTCCGTCAACCTCCGCGGCGCGTGGCTTCTCGCCAAAGCAAGCTACGCGCACCTGAAGCGCAGCCGCGGCTCGGCTTGCTTCACCTCCTCGATGTCCGGTCAGCTACCCCATGCCGGATCAGGTGCCTACAGCCCCAGCAAAGCCGCTTTGACCATGCTGGCCCAGACACTCGCTCTGGAGTGGGCACCTGACGGTATCCGCGTGAATGTGGTATCTCCAGGAATGACCCATACAGCGATGACCGAGAAAATGTACGCCGACCCCCAGATCAAAAAAGCAAGGGAGGACATCATTCCGCTGGCACGGATTGGGGAACCCGCGGATATCGCGAATGTGATCGAATTCCTGGTGAGCCCATTGTCGGGTTATGTCACCGGGCAAGACATCTGCGTCGACGGCGGTTTCTCCAAGTCCATTCTCAGCCATATTCCCGGTCGGCCGAGCTCCAGCTCTTGAGGCTCGATGTGCTCACTGCCGGGAACGTTTCGAAGGCAGTGGTGCCGGCACTGGTGTTCACTCCCGCGGACCGGCTCTTCGTCACCCGGCACGCAGTGCTGCCGAAGGGCACTAGTTTCCCAATTTCCAACCTTTATCGGCAAGGTCGCGCATTGCTTGACCGAACTCGAACAAGGTGTTTTCTTCGCGAATCACCTCGAGCACAACATTATCTACCCCGCATGTTGCCTCGACAGCTTCGCCCAGCCCTTCGAAATCCACCACTCCGGTGCCGATCGGATCATGACCCCACACCTGCAACCCCGTATCAGAAATATGCACGAGTGCAATAGATTCCTGGTACGAGAGCAAGCCCGCTACGGGATCCTCCTCTATGTAAGCGGCGTTGGCGACGTCGTACACGATCTTGAGCGCATCATCGTCGACCGTGCTGACGATACCCGCCAGCTCCCGGACGGTGGGAGTGAAGCAGTACGGAGTATTTTCCAGCAGGAGCCGCGTGCCGGCCTGCTTGGCCAGTGGGATCAGGTCACCCAGGCTCTCGTACATCCATCCATACGCTTTTTCGAGCGAAGGCGAAATCATGGGGCGTCGCGTACCGGGTGATATCACGACGTCGGGGACATCCCAAGCGACAGCCAAGTCGATCACCGACTTGATGTGCTCGATGCTCTTGCGGCGCATGTTCGCACCGGGGCTGGCCAGATTGATGTCATATCCACCGGCATTGAGCGATCGAATACTCGCACCGCGCTCACTGAGCCTTGCCTTCATGACCGAGCGCTCCGAGCCGGATATTTCGTCCGGCCAGCAATGTGGGGAGCTGATCGGAACTTCGAAAGTCGAATACCCGTTGTCGACCAGTTCCGCAATGGCGTCGATCGCCGTAGCCGACCATAGATAAGAAAACGTGTTGATGATCACGTCGAAACGTCCCTCACTTCTTGGCGTGGCTGCTCCAGGCCCGTCCGGGTTGCTCTTCGGTGGGGAGCCCGGCGGCCGCGAGGATGCGATCGAGGAGGAGCTGGGTCTTCACCGCATCGGCCCCGGACGTCAAGGGCTCGCCGCGGTCCCGGACACGGTCCAGGAAGTGGTGAACCGCCCCGGCGAAGCCGAACGTCTGAGTCGCCGTCGCCCAGCCGAAGGCCTCGGGCGACATCTCGCGCACGGTCGTCCCGTCGGGCCGGCTGATCGAGATCCGGTCCGGCGCGGTGACGTTCGCGGTCGCCGCGTCTCCGTAGGCGTCGAGCTTCTCGCTCCAGCCGCCGGCGTCGCGGGCACCCACGAGCATGCCGGAGTGACCGTTGTCGAACCGGACGAGCGCGGCCACGCCGTCCTCCTGCCAGCGGTCCTCACCGGCCGCGTGCGCGCTGACGTCGACGGGCTCGCCCCCGCAGTACCAGCGCAGCAGGTCGACCATGTGGATCGCGTTCTCGAAGGTGGCGCGGTACTCGGAGCCCGCCCGGTTCTTCTGGGCGACGCAGAAGCTCGCGCCGCTCTCCCCGAAAGCCGCGCGGCCGGCCTCGTACACCGGTGCGAAGCGGCGGTTGAACCCGACCATGAGCACTCGTTCCCGCGCGGCGGCCAGCTCGGCGAGGGACTGCGCGTCGGACACGCTCGTCGCCAGCGGCTTCTCGCAGAAGACGTCGACGCCGGCCTCCAGCGCGAACCGGGTCGCGTGGACGTGCTCCGACCGGGGTGTGAGGACGAACAACGCGTCCAGTTCCTCCGCCTCGAGCAACGCCTCGACCGTCGGATAGGCACGGCGGAAGCCCCAGCGCCGCAGCAGGGGCTGCGGGTCGTCCTTGCGGGTGACCAGGCCCCGCAGCTCCACGTCGTCGCGCGCGACGAGGGTCGGGAGCTGGGCGATGCTCGCGATGTTGCCGGCGCCCGCCACACCGATGCGCAGCACATCCGGGCTCGTCACGCGGGTACCACCGTGGCGAGCATCTTGCGGAGCGCGAGCGCGGAGTCCTTGAAGCCGGTCGCGGGGTCGGGCAGATCCTGGGGATGCCACCGGTATTCGTACTCGAGTGAGAGCACGTCGTCGTAACCGCGGCGCACGAGTTCCTCGACGATTTCGGGCCACGGCACGACGCCCGTACCGACGACCCGGGACCGGACGGCGCGTTCCTCGGCCTTCACCCGGGCGGTGTCCGAGGCCCGGAAGGGCGCCTCGGGGTCCTTGAAGACCAGGTCCTTCACGTGCACGTGGCCGACGAGTTCACCCTGGACGGCGAAGGCCTCCTGCCAGGTCTCGTCATGGGTGAAGGTCAGGTTGGCCTGGTCGTACAGGACGCGGACGGAGGGGGAGCCGACCTCGCCGACGAGACGGGCGGTATCGGCCGCGGTCTGCGTCATGGTGCCGAAGTGGTTCTCGACGCAGAGCACGACGCCCGCGTCCGCGGCCTCGGGCGCGAGGACGGTCAGCGCGCTCCGCAGCTGTTCCCAGTGCCGGGTGTGATCGGTGTCCCCCGGGTGCCAGGCGCCGGCGTACACCCGGACGCGGGTCGCGCCGACGGTGTGCGCGGCCTCGAGGCATGCACGGAATTCGTCGATCCCCCGCTGCCGGCTCGCCGCGTCGACGCTGTTGATGGAGGTCGTGTACGGGGTGAGCGCGACGATCGGGACACCTTCGGCGTCGGCGATCGCGGCGGCCCGCCGCGCGGACCGCGGGTCCGACGGGCTGATGGCCGCCGGGTAGTCGTCCTGGTAGATGACCTCGGCGGCGTCGAGACCCGCCGTGCCGAAGAGGCGCAGCGCTTCGGCGAGGTCACGGCCCGGGGTTCCCAGGGTGTGTCCGGCGATGATCATGAGAGAGGGGCGCTCCTTCTTGGCGGGCGGGTCCAGTCCGCCGGGCCGACGAGGTTCGGGGGGTTCTGCACCCGGGACCGGTCCACGAGCTCCATCAGCAGGCCCCAGGGGGTGACGAAGTACGTCCACCGGTTGCCGGCCACGAGGGGGCTGTCGGGACCGACTTCCTTGCGGCCGCCGAGGACCCGGACGTCCGGGATCGCGGCGAGGTGGGCGATCGCCGCGTCGACGTCGTCGACGACGAAGCACAGGTGATGCCCGCCCCGGTCGCTGTGTCGAGGGTGCTGGGTCCGCTGGTCCGCGGACTGCCACTCGAACAGCTCGACGTTCAGGTTCGGCGGGAGCCGCAGCATGGCGAGTTCGAGGGCGGCGTCCGGCGGAACGTCGAAGTGCGCCGGCATGAACGACGGGTCGGGACCGCGCCGGGAGCGGTAGAGTTCCTCCGCCCCGAGGACCTCGACGAAGAAGCGCACCGCCTCGTCCAGGTCCGGGACCGTGTACGCGGCATGGTCCACGTGCCGGAGCCCGGGCAGCAGCCGGCCGGTCACCGGACCGGCCTGGTCGAGGAGCGGACGAGGAGCTGCGGCTGGAGCACCACGTGCTCGACCGGGCCACCGTTCGCCGCCTGCTCGGCGAGCCGGATCGCGATGCGGCCCATCTCGGAGATGGGTTGCTGCACCGAGGTCAGCGGCGGGTTGCTGCGGGCGCCGAGCGCCAGACCGTCGAAACCCACCACCGAGACGTCGCCGGGGACCGACACCCCCCGCGAGCCGAGCGAGCTGATGAGTCCGAAGGCGACCAGGTCGTTGCCCGCGATGACGGCTGTCGGCCGCGCACGCAGGCTCACCAGCTCTTCCGCGGCACGTTCGCCGGCGTCGACGCCGATCCCGCTGCCGTCGAGCTCGATCGGCGTCATCCCGTGCTTCTCCGCCAGCGTCCGGTAAGCCTGGCGCCGGTCCGCGGCGGTGTGCGTCCCCGCGATCCCCGAGACGTAGGCGATGGAGGCGTGCCCGAGCTCGAACAAGTGGTCCAACGCGAGCGCGATCCCGGTCGCGCTGTCGACGGTCACCGTGGACGTCTGCTCGCCGGACTCGACCCGGTCGATGACGACCAGCCGCTTCCCGAAGCCCGAGGACTCGAACTCGGCGGGAAGGACCCGGGTGTAGGGCGCGATCACCGCGAAAGGCGCGTACATCGCCTGCATGGCGTCGAGGTACCGGGCCGTGGCATCCGCCTCGTTCTCCGTCACGCACAGCACCAGCTGGTAGCCACGCTCCCCCGCGGCGGCCGTCATGGCCTTCGCGAGCTCGGCGAAGTACGGGTTGGTGATGTCGGGGACGACCAGCGGCACGAGGGTGCTGACCTTGGTCCGGAGCGCCTGGGCGAGCGGGCTCATCTTGTAACCCATGGCGGCCGCCACCTTGCGGACGTGGTCCAAGGTCTCCCGCTTGACAGCCTCCGGGCGGGAAAACGCCCGCGAGACCGTCGACCGGTGGACCCCGGCTGCCGCCGCTACCTCATCGATGCTGGGTGTGGACACCGGTTCTCTCCTGTCGGCCGTGCGCGTACGCGTCCCAGATGACGGCCATCGTGGCCTCGAGATCGCTGATCCGCGGGAGTTCCACAAAACCACGTCTCAGCTGCTCGGCCACCTGGTCGACGAACAATCCGTACAACGGATCGCTGTCCACCTCGAGGACCGCGGTCTCCGTGACGCCGTCGTTCGAAGTGAACGACGCGTTCCCGTCGGACCAGATGGTCGCGGTCCCCGCGGCACCGATCCGCATGAAGGAACAATGCCGCTTGAGCGGCGACCCGGGGAACGCGTATCCCACCTCGATGGTGGCGATCCGCCCGTCGGCCGTGGTCAGCGTCATCGAGGCGTAGTCCTCGACGCCGCGGCCGTGCAGCGCCGACGACAGGGCCGCCGTCACCGCGACTTCCTCCGCGCCGGCCGAGCGGAGGAAGAGATCCACGAAGTGCGGAGCGAGGTTGACCATGCACCCGCCGCCCGCGCGCTCGACGTCGACCATCCACGGACTGCCGCCGACCAGGTAGCGGTCGGGCGGGCCCGCGATGAACTGGACGCTCTCGTACACCGAGCGGCCGGCCCTCGCCAGCCATCGGTCGGCCGGGCCTCCCCGCTGCACGAGAGTCACGGCGATCGGTACCCCGGCAGCCTCCGCGGCCGCCCGGACGTCGACCAGCTCCCGCAACGACACCCCGGCCGGCTTCTCCACGACGAGCGGGATGCGCCGGGCGACGAGAGCGAGGCAGGCCTCGCGCATCACGTCGTGCGGGACGAAGACGTACGCCAGCTCGGCGTCCCCGTGGGCCGCAAGCACTTCCTCCCAGGACGGGTAGAGGGGCGCGTCCCACAGACGCGCAAGGTGCTCCGCGCGCGACAGGTCGGGATCGCTGACCCCGACGACGACGTGCCGCTCGGCGATCCGGTCCGCACAGAGGGGCACATGCCAGTGCGACGCGCCGAGGATGATCGTCTTGGCTTTCTTCATGTCAAAGCACCGCTGAGGCTGAGTACCCCGTCGGCGAGCGCGCCGGCCGCGGCCCGCAGGGCTGGATGGCGGGGGCCATCGGCGGCACCAGGAGTCCGGCCATCAGCGTCCCTGAACGACGGCTGGGGCCGCACGTAGCACCGTGCGCGGCGAGCACGCGGATCGCCAGGGCCAGTGGACACGAACCCCCCATGAGATCGGTTGCTGAGATCGGTTGCAGAAAAAACTAACGGAGTGCCACCTGGGTGTCAACCACGTATGGCCACATGCGGCATGGCCGCCTCAGCCAGCGGGCGGTTCGGTCACGAGTCTCTTCGTCATCGCGTCCCGCTTCCACACGGCGTCGCACAGGGTGCGGTGCAGCAGCGCCGCGGTAGCGTCGCGCCAGTCCGGGGATCCGACCCATCGGGCCACCGGCTACGCCCGGAGGTCCACGCCGAGGGCGTCGAGCCGGTCGGCCACCCGGGCAATCGCGCGCCCCTGGTTGCGATACGCCATACCGTCGCGTTCCGGGGAGTCGACCCAGCGGTGGTGCAACGCGACCACCTTCCACCGGTCGTCGAACACCGGCGACCCGGCCTCGGTGTCGGTCCAGTACTGCACCACCCGGTCGTCCAGGCCGCCGGGGTGCTGGATGATCGCGACACGGTCGTCGACCTCCGGCGGCGTGCCCTCGCGCAACGACAGCACCGCACGTCGTCGGGCAGCGGCACGGAGGTGGTTACGACGGCGAAGTCGTCCTCGCGTTCGCCGACCGCCGAACCGGGCTGGAGGCGGCACACCGCCCGCGCCCGGTCCAGGCCGTGGCGCAGGAACGCGATGTCCAACAGCGTCTGCTGTCCGTTCACGATCTGCCGCCCCGCGCCCCGGCCGTGCCAGGACCACGGGCCGTCGCCCGGAGGGGGGCCCGGACCAGCGGTGTGGGGGCGAGCAGTTCGTCGGTCCGCAGTGCGAGCACCGGCCGGCTCCGGGACGCCGCGCGGAGCAGTTCAGGCAGGACCAGGTGGGCCGCTGCCTCGTTCATCACGTCGAACCACAGCGTGCGCGCGGGCTGGTTCCAGCGGATCAGACCCGGCGACAGTCCCGCCTCCCGCACCCACGTTCCGACTCGCGGTAGATCGTGCCGCCCAAGGCGTCACGCAACTCCTGCAACCGGACGTCAGTCCAGCGGATGAGCGAGTAGTGAGGTCATCGATGGCATGCTCACACCCCGCCAGTCACATCCGATCGAGACTCTCGGCGACGCGACCTTGCGGGCACCAAGCCGCCCACACCGCGTGGGACCGGCCAGGAGATCACCACTACCTGCCCCCAACAGAGGGGAACGGGCACCAAACCCGATGCACCGTCTTCCCGCCCGCATTCGTCGCAGATTTCGTACCCGCCTCTTTCCCTGAGGATCGGGCAGCCGCAGCAGGGACAGGTGGCCGCCGTCGGGTGGGGGCGATGACGTCCTTCTGCCTCATGGAGTTCTGGAACTGATCACTCAGCCGGCCCAACGGATGCTCGACGGCGAGGTGATCAAGAATCTGTCGTCCCGCAGTCGAATCCTGCACCGGCGCCGGCTTGGCTCACGATGAGCTGACGGGCGAGATCGACGATCGGCCGGACGCTGGTGTCATAGTTGCTGAGCACGACGGCGACCCAGCCGGCGTCCGGGAACACGTCGAGGTTGTTCGAGCGGCCGGGGCCGCCGCCTGTGTGTCCCACTATTCGGTGCGCTCCGGTGATCGTCTCGACCTGGCCGTACCCGTAGAACTGCCCCTGTGGCAGGTCGACCGGGCTCACGGCCTCTTTGCCGGCGGTGGCCAGGGTGGTGAACGCGGGGTTCAGCAACCTGCCGCCGTGCAGGGCGATGGCGAAGCGGAGCAGGTCCTTCGTGGTGCAGTACGCGCCGGTGAACGGGCCTCCGACGTACGGAAACCCCGGCAGGGTGGTGGCGTCCACGCGCGGGCCGCCGGGTTGGGTCGCGTAGCCCAGGGCGATGGTGTCGTCGCCGCGGATCTGGGGCTTCGTGAAGAAAGCCGAGCTGGTCATGCCGGCCGGCGCGAACACGTGCTGGCGTACGTAGTCGTAGAAGGACAGCCCGGACACCGCGGCGACGATGGCACCGAGCACGAAGTAGCCGTCGTTGCTGTAGCCGAACTGGCTGCCCGGTGTGAACCGCAGTGGCAACGTGCGCAGGTAGGCCGACATGCCCTGCCACACGTCGTCGACACTGTTCCACGTGTCCTCGTCGGCCGGTCGTTGGTTGGTGAGACCGGGCCGGCCGACGCCCGCGGTGTGCGTCAGCAGTTGGTGCACGGTCGCGCGGGAGACGTCGGCGGGGAATCCGTCGAGGTAGGTGCCGAGCGGCTGGTGGAAGGCCACCGCGCCCCGCTGCGCGAGCTGAGCGACCGCCACGGCCGTGAGGCACTTGGTGATCGACGCGAGGTCGAAGCGGGTGCCTGATGCGTTGGGGACACCCTGCCTGGCCCGCCCGTGGAACCTGGTCAGCACCGGCTTGCCCCGGTGGGCCACCAGGACCGCGCCGGAGAACTGGTCCGCCGCGGCCCGCTCGGCGACGAACCGGTCGAACCTGCCGCCTGGCAACAGATCGCGCGACACGACGTCGGACGGGGTGGCGTCGCCGAGGCCGGCGGTGGCGAGCAGGCCGGCAGCGGCGCCGAACAGTCCGAAGACGGACCTTCGTGTGGTGTGCATGGAGATTCTCCCTACCTGGTGAGCGATTCGTAGACGGCGGTGACGACGTCGGCCTGTGCGACACCGGCACTTTCCTGCAGCGCCATGGCTTCCGCCGCTGATCCGACCGTCATGTCCATGAACTGCGAGAACACCACCAACCGCCGGTCCGGCAGGACGAGGTAGCCGGCCAGCGCCTTGTGCAGCTCGGTACCGAGGAAACCCGTGCCGGTCTTGGCGAACGTGCGGCCGGCGGCGGGAGAGTCGGGCGTGGTGCCGGTCAATGTGCCGTCCCGGCCCAGGATCGCCATCGCGTCGCGGTACGCGGTGAAATACGGCTGCCGCGCCATGTAGCGCAGGAACTGGACGAAGAAGTCCGGGCTGAAGGTGCCGCTGGTCGGATCGATCACCTCGAGGCCGGCCCGCTCGAACAATGCGGCCTGCAGACGTGCGCCCGCGGCCTTGGCGTTGTCGGCGTCGTGCCCGGCGATCGCGCCGACGAGGTAGGGGAAGTACACGGTGTGCACGTTGGAACTCAGCTTGAGCATGACCTTGGCCTGCTCCGACAGCGGCGGGGAGACGTGCTCGGCGAGCAGACGGCCCGGCCCGGCCACGGTCCTCCCGTTCACCACGTCGACGCCTGCCTCGGTCAACGCACGCATGAACGCGATCTCGGCGAAGCGGACCGGGTCCGGCACGAAGTACGGACACACGACAGGCTGACCGCCGGCCTGGATGTCGCCGGTGAGCCGCACGGACCGCGTGCCGTCGGGGTTGGTGGCGACCGGTGTGAACGTCAACCTTCGCGCCGGCTGGTTGACCTCGTTGACCTCGTTGACCACGGTGACGTAAGGGGTTTCCGGCCATATCCGCAACTCGGCGCGACCGGGTGTCACCACGACGTCGACGACGTTGTCGTTGACCATCATCGGGGACACCGGGATCGGGCCGAGGCCGTTGAAGATGTCCTCTTGTCCCTGCCGGAACAGCGAGGCGTCCACCCGAACCCGGCCGGTGACGCGCCGGATGCCGCGAAGTCGCACCTGCTTGGCGAGCTCGCGAAGTTGCTGGAGCGGGTCACCGGGAACGGGTTCGGTCGCGCTCCCATAGGTGTGGTCGGGGTCCGGCAGCGCGAGCGTGCCATGCGACCGGAGCCTGGGCCCGAGCGCCAGGTCCCCGCCGGCCACCAGGACCAGGTCGCCGTCGAGAACGCCACGGCGGACGGGGCCGTGCGCGTTCACCCGGGTCAGGAACCGGTGCGAAGGTCCGAGCGCCGCGAAGGCCGCCCCCGCGATGAAGACCTTGAGCGAGGACGCGGGCACGAACCGCTGACCCGGGTTCAGTGCGTAGACCGGCTCATCCGAGTTGTGAACGTGAAACCGCATGCCCCACCTCGACCCGGCCAGCTCGGACCGGGTGATGATGTCCCGGATACGTGCGGCGA
The DNA here is from genome assembly GCF_002155975.1 of Amycolatopsis kentuckyensis. Lineage (GTDB taxonomy): Bacteria > Actinomycetota > Actinomycetes > Mycobacteriales > Pseudonocardiaceae > Amycolatopsis > Amycolatopsis kentuckyensis. The sequence continues at coordinate 17,395 of NZ_MUMI01000415.1, read as the reverse complement.
GCGCGGGTTCTGCCTGTGCGGTGGCTCCTGTGGACAGCAGACCGGCGGTGGCGGCCGCGGCGGCGCCGAGCACGGTTCTCCGTGAGTGCACATTCATGATCGCAAGAGGTACGCGGCGGCCGGTTGCACGACGGTTACAGCACTGATGTAACCGCCATGCAACGTCGGTTGGGGCAGGCTTGCGCGGGTGCGAGTACTGGTGATCGAGGACGACGCCGAGCTGGCCGAGGCGATCGGGGTCGGGTTGCGGCGTGAGCAGATGGCCGTGGACGTGGTGTTCGACGGCGCGACCGGGTTGGAGCAGGCGCAGACGGCCGACTACGACGTGATCGTGCTCGACCGCGACCTGCCCGGGCGGCACGGCGACGACGTGTGCGCGCGGCTGGTGGCCGACGGGTGCCGAGGCCGCGTGCTGATGCTGACGGCCGCGGCGACGATCGAGGACCGCGTCGACGGCCTCGGTCTCGGCGCCGACGACTACCTGCCGAAACCGTTCGCGTTCGCCGAGCTGGTGGCCCGGCTGCGTGCGTTGTTCCGGCGTGCTCAGCCCGCTGTGCCCCCGGTGCTGACGCATGCCGGTCTGGTGCTCGACCCGTCGCGCCGCGCCGCCAGCCGCGACGGCAGTCCGCTGGATCTCGGGCCCAAGGAGTTCGGCGTGCTGGAGTTGTTGCTGGCCTCGCAGGGCCGGATCGTGCCGGCGGAGGAGCTGCTGGAGCGGGTGTGGGACCAGATGGCCGACCCGTTCACGACCGCGGTGAAGGTGACCGTCAGCCGGCTGCGCCGAAAACTGGGCGACCCGCCGGTCATCGAGAACGTGCCCCAGGCCGGCTACCGGATCGGGCCATGACCCGGGGGACGGTGCGGTGGCAGCTCACCATCGTCTACAGTGGACTATTCCTGCTGTCCGGCGCTGCCCTGCTCGTCATCACCTACCTGTTGGTGGCAGGCGGGTTCCCGGTCATCCGGCTCCAGGACGCGCCGGACGGCGACGGAATCGTGCGGCTCTGCGCCCAACCGGACGGCACGGTGGCCACCGACGGCGACTTCACCGCCTGCGCGGAGAAAGCACGCGCGCTGATGACGACCCAGCAGGCCGAGACGACGCGCCAGCTGGTCCTGCGGTCGGGCGCCGCGCTCGCGATCATGACCGTGGCGTCCGTCGGCTCGGGCTGGATCATGGCCGGACGAGTACTGCGTCCATTGAGGACCATCACCGCGGCAGCCCGCGACATCTCCGCGGGCGACCTGCACCAGCGACTCGAGATGACCGGCCGGCAGGACGAGATGAAGGAACTGGGCGACACGTTCGACGGATTGCTGGCCAGACTGGAGTCCGCGTTCGACGCGCAACGCCAGTTCGTGGCCAACGCCTCCCATGAACTGCGCACCCCGTTGGCCCGTCAACGAACCTTGCTGGAGGTGGCACTGGCCGACCCGACCCCGACCACCACCGGCCTGCAGACCGTGTGCCGCCGGGTGCTCGCGGCAGGCGAGCAACAAGAACGACTCATCGAAGCGCTGTTGACCTTGGCCCGCAGCGAACGCGGCCTCGATCGCCGGGAACCCGTCGACCTGCAGGCAATCACCGGCTCGGTCGTCGAAGCTCGCCTGGCGGAGGCGCAAGCGCGGTCGGTGAGCGTCAACACCGACCTGGTGCCCGCCCCGGTCCTCGGCGACGCCCGCCTGGCCGAGCGCATGATGGCCAACCTGGTGGACAACGCGATCCGCCACAACATCCCCGGCGGCACGGTCACTGTCACGACCGGATCCGGTACAGCCACCGTGACCAACACGGGCCCAGTGATTCCCGCCGACGAGGTGGACCAGCTGTTCCACCCCTTCACCCGACTGACCGGCGAACGCGTCTCCGCCCCCGACGGCCTCGGCCTGGGACTCCCCATCGTCGCCGCGATCGTCGCCGCCCACGAGGGTCACCTCGACGCCCGCCCGCTGCCCACCGGCGGACTGACCGTGACCGTCCGGCTCTTCGCCGATGCTGTTGGCGATTAGTCCTCCTCGACAGCCCGAACGCGATCCTCCGCCGGACTGTTCCGCGTGCGGCCCNNCGCCGGCCGGCGCGGTCAGCGCGTTCCCTCCGGGCGCTCTGCTCCGACTGGGCGTTAGGCTCGAATTCCCTTCCCGTCTTGGAGGCTCTGTGGAGCGGCTGGTTCCCGACGTCAGCGGGTACGACCCGGCGCTGGCCGGCCGGATGCTGGCCACCGTGGCCTGTACTGACGCCGACGGCATTCCGAAGGTCGAAGGCGCCGGGGCGTGCCGTGACCACGATGGTGCGCGCGTGCAGGTCATGCACAACGGGCTGCTCGTCGAGGAAGGCGGCTACTACGGCGCCTGGATGGCCGAAGTCATCCGGGCCCTGCGGGGTCACCACGAACCCCAGGAAGAGATCGTGTTCCACCGGATCCTCGAGCGCCTGGCCGCGGACGGCGGGTCGCCCACGATGATCGAGTTCGGCAGCTTCTGGATGTACTACGGTCTCTGGTTCTGCCACGCGATCCCCACCGGCCGGGCGGTCGGCCTCGAGCCGGACCCCGCGTGGATCGACGTCGGGCGGCGCAACAGCGCGCTCAACGGCTACGACGACCGCGTCCGGTTCGTCCAGGCCGCCGTCGGCGCCGAGCCCGGCGAGCCGCTGGCCTTCGAAGCCGAGAGCGACGGGCAGGTGTACGACGTCCCCCAGCACGACCTGGCTTCCCTGCTGGCCGAAACCGGCCTGGAGCGGGCCGACCTCGTCCTGGTCGACATCCAAGGGGCCGAGACGGTCCTGATCGACCGCGCCCGCGGCGACTTCGAAGCCGGCCGGGTGCGCTTCCTGGTCGTCTCCACCCACCACCACACCATCTCCGGCGACCCGCTCACCCACCAGAACGCCCTCCGGAACCTGCTCGACGCCGGCGCCCACGTCATCGCCGAACACTCCGTCGGCGAATCCGTCAGCGGCGACGGCCTCATCGCCGTCTCCTTCGACCCACGGGACAAGGACTTCACCGTCCCGGTCACCCACGCCCGCTACCGCGACTCCTTCTGCGGCGAAATCGAATACGACCTCGCCGCCGCCCTTGCCGCCCGAGCCGAAGAGTCCGACAAGGCAGCCGAGCGTCTCGACGACGAAGTCCGACGACTCCGCGCGGAGGTGGCCCGCACCGCCGCCGAGCGCGACCGGCTCAAGGCGGAACTCGAAGCCGTCTTCGCCACCAAGATCTGGCGCTGGGCGAAGAAGCCCCGCGAAATCTATGCACGCCTCGCCCAGCGGCCATGACCCCTACGGCTTGGTGGCGTGGAGGCCGGCCAAGACCACATCGACGATCTTCTCGGCCACCTCGCGGGTGAAGGGGTGGCGTCGCCGGATGGCGTAGAGGTACACCGGCCCGGACAGCAGTTCGGTGAGGAAGTAGCTGTCGACAGGCGGGATCTCCCCCCTTCCGACGGCGCTGTCGAATCGCCGGTGGACGGTGGCGAGCCGTCGGTCGAAGACCGTCCGGACCGCCTCATCCAGATCCGTGTTGCCCGGGGCCGCGCTGCCTGCCTGCAACAGCGCCCGCCCGATCGAGCTCGACACACGCTCGGACAACCCCACCAGGAAGTCGACCAGATCCCGGCGAAGGTCGCCGGAGTCGTGGAGAGGCGAAGAGTCCTCGGCATACTGCAGCAACGCGTCGCTGACGAGTTCGGCTCGGTCCGGCCAGTTGCGGTAGACGCTGTTCTTGTTGACTCCGGCGAGTTCGGCGATCTCCTCGTAGCGCAGGCCGGCCACCCCGTTCCGGGCCACGAGCTCCGTGGTCGCCGCGAGGATCTGCGACCGCACGCGAGCGTTGCGGCCACCCGGTCGCGCCGGTCGCGCGCCGGCGTCGGTCGTCTCCGAGGTCTCCGTGTTCTCCGGCACGCCTCCGATTTTCCCATCTCTCTTCGTGGACAGCCCGGCGGATCGAGGCTACCTTAAAGAGACGATCAGTATCTTTAAGGAGGCCGACGTGACCACGTCACGGGGCACGGTGAAGACCGGCGAGGTCGAGATCGCCTACGCGGAGTCCGGTGCCGGCGAGCCGGTGATCCTGCTCCACGGCGGCGAAAGCACCCACATCCAGTACGACGAGTTCCGGCCCCTGCTCACTGCGCCGCGCTCATCAGGGGGCTCGGGTACGAGCGAGCGCACCTCTTCGGCTCCTCGTTCGGCGGCTTCATCGCCCTGCAGGTCGCGGTGTCGATACCCGGTGTCGTCCGATCGCTGACGGTCGGCGCCACCTTCGCCGACGCCTCGGCCCTGCAAGCACCCGTGGCCTCCGAGATCGTCGGACTGTCACCGTCGCAGCGCGATGCGCGGATGCTCGCCTTCGCCCTGTCCGAACGCGGGCAAGCGGACGAGAAGGTGGTGGCCGAGCTCGAGTCGATCCTGGTCCACCGCCCACCGGAGGCGGACGCGCGGCGGCTGGCCGCGGTCCCGGGCTTCGACCTCACCGGACGCCTGCCCGAGATCACGGCGCCCACCCTGCTCGTCTACGGCGAAGACGATCCCGCGGCCGGTCCCGAAATCGGACGGAAGATCGCCGGCGCGATCCCCGGGGCGAGGCTGGCGGTGATTCCGGGAGCGCGCCACGGGATCACGGTGGAGTTCGCCCGGGAAACCGCCCGGTTGCTCCGCGATTTCGTGCTCGCCCACCCGTCGCGGTCAGCGCGCTGAAAATTCCCCGGCTACGTTGTGGAGAACACATGAAAATCCTCGTCTCCGGCGCGGGCGTCGCCGGTCTCTCACTCGGCCGTGTCCTCGGGATACGAGGTCACCACGTCACGATCGTCGAGCGCGCCGATCGGCTCCGGGGGAACGGTTCGCCCATCGACGTCCGCGGCGACGCGATCGAGGTCGCCGAGAAGATGGGTATCCTGCCCGCGGTCCGCGACGCGCGGATCCGCATGACCGAGCAGGTCCATTTCGTCGACGAGAACGGCGCAGCCATCGGCCGGCTGCCCGCCGACATCGGCGATTCGCCCGACGACATCGAGATCGCCCGCGAGGACCTGTCCCGGATCCTGGCCGACGCGCTGCCCGAAACCGTGGACCTGCGGCTGGGCGAGTCGGTGACCTCGATCGCCGAGCACGACGACCGGGTCGATATCGGGTTCGCTTCCGGCGGATCGGAAAGCTTCGACCTCGTCCTCGGCGCCGACGGCATGCACTCGGCGGTGCGGCGGCTCGTGTTCGGCCCGGAGCGGGACTGGATCCGGCATCTCGGTCTCTACGTCGCCATCGCCGACATGCCCGCCGAGGCCGATGCCGAAGCCGAGCGGATCAATCCGATGTACAGCTGTCCCGGGCGCCTGGCCGGCATCGCCCGGTTCAAGGACAAGGCCATCGGCCTGCTGATGTTCGCGTCGGACACGCTCGACTACGACTACCGCGACGTCGAAGCGCAGAAGAAGATCCTGTTCGACCGGTTCGCCGGATGTCGTTCGTGGAAGGTCCCCGCGATCCTCGACGCGGTGCGCGCCGATCCCGGCATCTACTTCGATTCGGTCAGCCAGATCCACCTGCCCACCTGGCACCGCGGCCGGGTCGCGCTCGTGGGCGACGCGGCCCACTGCGCATCCCCTCTCGCGGGCCGGGGCACGTCGCTGGCGATGACCGGAGCTCAGTTCCTCGCGGAGGAACTCGAGCGCGCGGAGGGGGATCACGGGACCGCGTTCCGGCGATACGAGGCCCGCCAACGGCCTTACGTCGAATTCGCCCAGGGCACGGTCGAGGGTGGTGGTGCGCTTCTCGTGCCACCCACGCAGGAAGCGATCGTCGCACGGAACCGGCTGCTCCAGCCGGTCGCGGCGGGTCGGTAGCGGCGAACCGGTCAGGCCCGGTTCAGTTGCCACTGCTGGTTGGCCCCGCCGTTGGCGGCCCACTGCACGACCTGCGCCCCGTCGCTCGTCGCCGCGCCGTAGACGTCCGCCGCCAGGCCGCTGTCGTGGCTGACGATGGTGTAGTAGCCGTTGCCGGTGGACCGCAGGTACCACCTCTGGTTGGTGCCGCCGTTGGCCGTCCACTGCTGCAGTTGCAGCCCGGCCGTGCTGCTGTTGGCGTTGACGTCGAGGACCTTTCCGCTCGGGACGTACTGGAGGGTGTAGGAGCCGTCGGAGGTCGTGGCGATGGTCCAGGTGGCGGTGCCGCTCTGCTGGACCACCTTGGCACCGTCCACAGTGGAGTTGTCCGCGACGGCGAGCGGCTTGCCGCTGTTGCGGTTGACGATCCGGTAGGTGCCCGGCGCCGGTCCGTCTCCGCCGCCTCCGGCGAGGGTGAAGTACTCCACCGCGTCGGTGAAGACGGGGCTGCCGGACTTCGTGGTCGACAGCTGCAGGTACACGCGGCTGCCGGTGGCCGGGGTGGTGAAGGACACCGGCTGGGTGACCCGCGAGCCGAGCGGGACGGTCAGGGTCGTGCTTCCGGACGCGACGACCGCGCCGTCCGGCGCGTCGAGCCGCGCCGTCCAGGTGAAGCCCACCGAAGTGTCGGCGAAGTCGTCGTTGAAGACGGTGATGGTGCGGGTGACCGTGGCGTTCCGGGCGTAATTGGGCACGGCCTGCGGCAGCGGGAAGGTGCCACCTGCGTCCGAGGCGCCGGAGGCCGACCAGAACGGCAGGTCGACCGCGGCCACCGGGTTGAACGCCGCCTGCACGCGCTGGATCTGCGGGTTGCTCCAGGGGTTCGGGAGGTTGTCCGCGCCGTAGACGGGGCGACCGCCCTCCTCCGGGGTGAAGTCGGTGGTCCGCACTCCGGGCACGACGCCGGCCCAGGCGGACAGCAGCGTGTACGGACGCAGGTCGGTGGCGTTCTTGCCGCGCTTGGCCAGGGTCGCCGTGGCGAACCACTCGAAGCCCTGCTTGGTGTTGCAGGCCGGCCAGATGTACTCGCCCTCGCCGTCGGGCCGCCCGTTCACGGTCTTCAGGGCCTCCCCGTACCTGCCGAAGCCGTCGACGTAGTGCGGGAACACCGCGAAGTTGGCGTAGGTCATCCCGGGATAGCCGTTGAGATTCCCGTCGACGCCCACCTCGGCGATGACCGGCCGGGTGCCGTCGTTGCCGTTGATCGCCGCGTACAGGTCCTTCTCGAACTGCTCGGAATCCTGGCCGCTCTGGTTCGGCTCGTTGACCTGACTCCAGCGGATGACCGCGGGGTGGTTGCGGTCGCGCAGGACCAGCGCACGGGCGTGGCCGACCATGTTGTCGTGCCCGGCGATCCAGTCCTGCTTGCCGGAGGAGCCGCGGATCGCGGTCTCGCCGATGATCATCAGGCCCATCTCGTCGGCCACGTCGAGCATGTACGGGCTGGCGGGCTCCTGGTGGATGCGGACCACGTTGTAGTTGAGCCGCTGGTAGTTGTCCACCGCCTGGGGCCAGCCGCCGTTGTTCGACGACGGGGGCAGGAAGCCGGGCAGGGTGTCGTAGGCGTCGCCCTTGCCGCCGTTGTTGATCCGGTCGTAGTCGGCACCCTGGAGGTTGTCGCCGCGGAAGTTCACGCGCACGCCGTTGAGGTAGTAGTAGTCACCGTTCTGGGTGGCCTCCCGGAACCCGAACCGGTACGTGGCGTCGCTGGTGTGCCCGTCATCGGTGACGGCACGCACCGCCAGCCGGTGCAGCTGCGCCCGGTACCCCGGCCGGTACGGCACGTTGGGCCACCAGTACGAGGTGCTGTCGAGGTTCCACGCGACCGGCCCGACGGTCACGGTCGCGGTCGAGTGGGCCGCCACGGTGACCGTACGGCCGGGCAGTTCCGGGTAGCTGAAAGCCGTTCCGTTGCCGGACGACAGCGACCCGGTCACCGTCACCGACCGGGAACTGCCCGACGTGTTGCGCACCGACACGTCGTAGCTCAACGTCTTGTTCGCCACCGACGTGCGCACGAACGTGTCGCTGACGGACACCGCCGGGTACGTCCGCAGGAACGCGGACCGGAAGATGCCCTGCGGTACCGCCTCGGACCAGTCGGCGGCGTCGGGCACCAGGTACCGGCCGTTGGAGGCCTTCAACGCGCCGCGGCCCTTCACGGCGACGCTGATCGTGTGGGTGCTGCCGGGGGCCGCGTAGGCGGTGATGTCGAAATTCGACGGCGTGAACGACGTGCTCTGGGTCGCCACCACCCGGCCGTCGACCGACAGCGTGGCCTGGTGGTTGACCGCCCCGAACTCGATCCACGTCGACTGCGGCTGACCCGAGTCGGGCACGGTGACGGTGCGCGAGTACACCGCCTCGTTCACGTCGGTGAAGCCCTGCTTGTACCAGCCGCCGCCGGGCACCGTGATCGACGTCGTCCCCCGGCCCGTCGGCGTGAAACTCCACGTCCCGGCCAGGTCGACCGAGTCGATCGCGGCGGCGCCGGCAGCTGCGGGGGCCGGCTGCGTTGCGACGGCCGGCTGTCCTGCGGCGGCGGGTTGTACCGTGTCGATGATCGCGAGGAGTGTGGCGCCGGCCAGCGCTGCGCGGGCGAAGCGCCGGAATGGCGTGCGGGGGCTGTTCTGACGCATCAAGAAATCCCTTTCGCGGGTTTCGCGTCTGCGGGGATACACCGATCATCGGACCCATCGTCACTACCGCCGGGACCGCCGAAATCGCGTTCGAACCGGTTCGACAGAACGATAAGCGGGGTCGGCTCGCGGTGTCAAACACGTCTATGGCTTGCGGCGAAAGAAGAGCGCGATCCCCTGAAAGTTTCAAAGACGAGCGCGATACCGGGAAACTTTCAAAGCTGCCCCGCCAGGCTCAGGCGACTCTGCTCGGCAGTGCGCATGCGGCCAGCAGCGCCGCGATCGTCCACGCCGCCGGGCCGACGCCCCACCACGTGGACAGGGTGCCCGCGGTGACGGCGCCGATCGTCTGGGCGCCGTACAGCACGACGATGTACAGCGCCACCGCCCGAGACCGCAGCGAAAGGGCCACCGTCGCCTGCAGGAAGCCGTTGTTGACCGTGACCATCGACGCCTGGGCGGCGCCGAAAACGAGGCCGGTCGCGAACAACGCCGGCACCGAGGCGAGCAACGGCAGAGCCGCGAGTGCGAGTGCGGCGAACAGTGCGCACGCGGACCGCAGCACCCCCTCGGGGACGTGGCGGCGCAGGTTCGAATCCCGCCACGAGCCCGTCACGTTCGACGGCACGACAGCGCGGGTCTTCCGGAAGCACAGGACGAAACCGGCGAAGGACAGCGCGTTGGCGAGGTAAACCGGGAACCCGCCGACCGCGCCGAAGGCGAACCCGCCCGCCGCCGGGCCGAGCGTGCGGGCGAGGTTGAACGAGAGGCTGTTCAGCGCCGAACCATCCTTCACCAGATCCGCCGGCAGCACCGAGGACACTTCCGCGTTCCACGCCGGGTAGCCGGCGGCCCAGCCCGCGTTGAGCGCGAACGTCAGCACGAGGATCGCGACCGGCCCGGGGCCGCCGCACAGCCCGAACACGGCGAAGAGCGCCGCCACCAGGGCACCGGTCACGTTGGCCCAGAACAGGACCGTGCCGCGGCCGATCCGGTCGGCCAGCACGCCCGCCGGGAACGACAGGACCACCGCCGGGAGCGTGGCCGTGGCCAGCAGCAGCGCGTTGATCAGCGGCGACGGTGAGGAGAGCGCGAGCTGCGCGGCTGCCGCGGTGTTGTGCATCCACGTGCCGAAGTTGGACAGCGCGGAGACGATCCACAGCCGAGAGGGTGGCGGCATGACCGAGCGAACGTTCACCACGGCGCAGGCCGCCCGCCTGCTCGGCGTGAAGGCGGAGACGGTGTACGCCTACGTGAGCCGCGGGCTGCTGAGCCGGACCCGCACGAATCTGCTGTGGACAGGCGTGCTGGACGACGGCGCGGCGTTCGTGGCGTCCGAACCCGTGCGCGAACTCGCGCGCACGGTGATCCGGCCTCTCGTGGAGCACGCCCGGCCGGTGGACCTGCTGCCGGTGATCGTCGGCGCGGCCGCCACGGCGGATCCGCTGCGCTACGACGTGGATCCGGCCGTCGTGGTGGGCACCGGGCGGGCGCTGCTCGCGGTGATGGTGGACGCCCTGCCCTCGTACGGGAACGCCCGGCCGGCGGATCCGCTCGGGGTGCGGCTGTGGTCGGCGCTGACCGCCGAGGAGCCGCGCGAAGACGGGATCCGGGCGCTCGGCGCCGCTCTGGTGCTGCTGGCCGACCACGATCTCGCGTCGTCGACGATGGCGGTCCGCACGGCCGCGTCCACCAGAGCGCACCCGTACGCGGTGGTCGCCACCGGGCTCGGAGCCCTGGACGGTCCGGCGCACGGGGCGGCCACGGAAGCGGTGCGCCGCTTCCTGCGTTCGGCGGCCGGGCTGCCCGATCCGATGGCCGCCGTCGCCGAGCGCGTCCACGAAACGGGCCGGGTGCCGGGGTTCGGGGAACCCCGCTGTCCCGAGGGCGACCCACGGGCGACGCGGCTGCTCGAACTGGTCCACGTCCCAGGCCCGATCCGGCCCACGGTGGACCACCTGGTGGCCGCCCGGCCCGGCATGCGGCCGAACGTCGACCTCGCGCTCGCGGTGCTGGCCGAGGCCCACGGCATGGTGCCGGGTGCGGGCGAGACGATCCGCGCGATCGGGCGGACCGCGGGGTGGCTGGCGCACGCGCTGGAGGAGTACCGCGAGCGACCGAACCGATTCCGGCCCCAGGGGTTCTACACAGGAGGCTGACCGCCTGCCGGATGCGGAAGCCGTCAGTCGTCGACCGCCTTGAGCACGATCTTCCCCGGAACACCGTTCTGCTTGGCGAGGAATGCCTGCCCGGCGTCCGGCAGGGCGTAGGTGGCTCCGGCGAACGGGCGGAGCCGCCCGGTCCGGACGCGATCGGCGAGCTCGGTCAGCTGCGTGCGGTCGGGCTCGACGATGAAGTAGACCGCCCGCCCGCCGCGCACCGGCGGGGGCGGGGCCGAGATCGACACGAGCGTCCCACCGGGCCGCACGACGGCGCCCGAGCGGGCGAGCACGTCACCGCCGACCGTGTCGAAAACGAGGTCGGCTCGACCGGCTTCCTCGACCCGGCGCTGGTCGAGGTCGACGAACTCGTGCACGCCCGCCTCGATCGCCACCTCCCGGTGGGCGCCACGGCCGGTGCCGGTCACGTGCGCGCCGGCGTCCCGGGCGAGCTGGACGGCCAGGGTGCCGACGCCGCCGCCCGCGCCGTGGACGACCACGGACTGCCCGGCGATCAGGTGCCCGTGGGTGAACAGCGCCTGCCACGCGGTCAGCCCCGGCATCGCCAGCGCCGCGGCTGCACCGTGGGTCACCGTGTCGGGCAGGACCGCCAGATCGCGGGCTTCGGCGGCGAGGTACTCGGCCGCTGCCCCGTCGCGGTGCCGGTCGGTCAGCCCGTACACGCGGTCGCCGACCCGCAGCCCGGTGGTGCCGTACCCGACCTCGGTGACCACTCCCGACACCTCGTGCGCCGGGACGACCGGCGTCCGGTCCCGGCCGCCACGGTCCACCCAGGTCACCGGCCAGTCCAGCTCTCCGGGAGTGAAGGAGGCCGCGTGCACCCGCACGACCACGTCACCCACGCCCGCGTAGGGCTCCGGTGCGTCCTCGTAGACGAGTCCTTCCGGACCGCCCGGCTGGTGGATTCTGATGGCTTTCATGGGTTCTTCCTTCGGGTGAGGGTTCCGGGGTCAGGCGGCGAAGATCGCGGCCGGGTCGCCGGTGAACCAGGCGTTGTCGATCCGCAGGCGGTGGATCAGCCAGCGCGTGCCGTCCCGGACCAGTTCGACGTCATAGGGGTTCTTCAACAGCGCGAACACCCCGTGGTCGGCGGTCAGCAGGTGCTGGGCCTCGACGAGCGCGGTCAGCCGCGCGGTGTCCTCTTCGACGGCGACACGGGTGGTGGTGACCTGGTGCGTGGTGTCCACCCGGCCGGTGAACAGGCCCAGGATGGTGGTCACGATCGTGTCCCGGCCCGCCATCAGCGGTGGCCGCGCGCCCCACTTCGCGGCGGCCGGCCGGAAGTCGAGCTCGGCGTCCGCGGCGAACGCCGACGCGAACAGCGCCTTGTCCTTCAGGTCCTGGCCGAGGGCGAAGCGGTGGAGCGCGTCGACGATCTCGGCACGGTCCCGCAGTTCCCGCACGACTTCCGCGCCGCTGCCGGCGGCCAGGGCGTGCTCATCGGTGACGTACATCGGTGCTCCTTTGTGGACTGGTTCCGATGTCTCCACTCTCCGGTGGGCGGAGCTTCGGAACAACGCCGATGTGTGCCACGATCGTGAAGCCACGGTTAACGATGCGAGGACGGGCATGCTGGAGCGACACGAGCTGGAGGCATTCCTGACGCTCGCCGAGGAACTGCACTTCGGCCGCACGGCCGAGCGGCTGCACGTCTCCACCGCCCGGATCAGCCAGACGATCCGCAAGCTGGAACGCCGGGTCGGCGTCCCGCTGTTCACCCGGACCAGCCGCCGCGTGGAACTGTCCCCGGTAGGACGCCGCCTCCACGACGACCTCCGGCCGGCGTGGACCACGATCACCGCCGCACTGGCCCGGGCGATCGAGACCGGCCGCGGGTTCACCGGGACACTGCAGGTCTGCTTCACCGGCGCGGCCGCCGGCCAGCTGCTGGTCGGCGCCACCGAACTGTTCCGCGAGCGCCACCCGGACTGCGACGTCCGGATCCGCGAAGCCCAGATGGCGGAACTGATGCCGTGGCTGCACACCGCCGAGGTCGACCTGGCCCTGGCGACCTTCCCCGTGCACGAACCGGGCATCGAGAGCGGACCCGTGCTGGTGTCCGAAGCCCGCTTCCTCGCCGTCCCCGTCGGCCACGCCCTCGCCGGCCGCGACGCCGTCTCCGTCGAGGACCTGGCCACGGTCACCATGCTGCAGCTACCGGAAACCCTGCCCGACTCCCTGCGCGCCGACCGCACCCCCGCGACCACCCCGGCCGGCCGGCCGATCCGCACCGGCCGGTCCGCCGCCACCTTCCAGGAAATGCTCACCCTCGTCGGCGCCGGACACGGCGTCTTCCCGGTCGGCGCCAACGTCCGGCGCTACTACGCCCGCCCGGACGTCGCCTACGTCCACCTCCACGACGCGCCACCCCTCCAGTGGGGCCTGCTCTGGCGCACCGACAACGCCACCGCCCGCGTCCACGCCTTCGGTGACGCCGCCCACGACCTCATCTCCGCACACCGCTGATGGCGGTTCAAACGTGGGACCAGGGCACGCTGAAGGACGCGATTGCCGTCCTGGTGGGGCTGGGCACCCGGCTGTCCGACACCTTCGCCGTCGGCTACTCCGAGCTTCTGGAATTGCCGTCGCCGCCGGTTGGTTCGCCGCTGGGGCGGCCCGCCACGCGGGCCGATGTCGCCGAGTTCCGGGCCGCTTGTGAACGGGAGCTCGCCGCCACGACTCGGGCTCTGGATGCCGAGCTGGCTCGGACCTCTCTCATGGCGTGCCTGTGGGTGGCCATCCTCTTCGGACAGGGCGACGACCGCGGCAGCCTGGGCACGCCCAATGCGTTCACCCACGAGATGGAGTTCCTGGCCTCCTGCCTGTCGCGGATCACCTCGCCGGACCTGTTCAGCCGCGAAAGCCTCGAAAGCGCACTGCGCGCACTCGCCTTGGCTCGGCGGCACGAAGTGCTGGACGGCCAGCTGACCCTGACCGGCGGCTGGACCGACGGCGACATCACCGCGGCCGCCATGAGCGAGGGGTGGCAGGTGCACGACCAGCTCGCCTGGTCGTGGCGGTCCGGGCACGGCGCGTTCCCGACCCGGTACGACTGGGCGTACTCACTGCGCCTGGCTCGGCGGATCCGCGAGCGCGGCGGCGAACACCCGGATCTCGACACCCTGCTCTCGATCCACAAGTCCGCGCTGATCGGCTGGTCGGACGTGCTCCGGGAATTCCGCGCCACGGTCAGCGATCCCGCGCTGCGCACCGTGTTGCGCGAACGGACCCTGCTGCACCTGCCCGGTGAGCTCACCCTGTCCGAGCAGGTGCTGAACAATCTGGCGCTGGCCGGCGCCAGGCTCCTGCTGGATTGGCCGTCCGTGGACGACACAGTCCCGGAACCACAGCGGCGAGAGGCCTCGCGATGGCGCCGGCTGCTCACCGTGGATCCCGCGACGCTGGGCCGCAACACCGCCCGCAGCCACGTTTTCGCGTCGCCGCTGGCCACCACCCCGCTGGTCGAGGCCGGGGACCTCGTGCTCTACAGCCTGCCGCACCTGGTCAGCACGGATCTCTCGCAGCTGGTCGAACGAGTCTTCTCCCGGCTGCCCAACCTGCCCTACTACCGCGCCCGTGGCGACGTCGTGGAAGAGGCGGCGCTGGAACACCTGGCCGGCGTGTTCGCCGATGCCCGGGTGCTGCGCGGGGGCAAGTACCCCGGCGACCGGCCGGGCGAGCTGATCGAGGTGGACGGCGTCCTGGTGTGGGAGGACGTGGTGCTCGTGCTCGAAGGCAAGGGCGGGTACCTCAGCACCCGGTCCCGGCTCGGCGACCCGGCGGCGGCCGTCACCGAACTGCGGCGCACCGTCGGCGACGGCTTCTTCCAGGTGGCCCGCCTGATCCGGGCGCTGGAGCGGGACGGTCACGTCACGCTGACCGGCCGCGGCGAGCCGCTGACCCTGCACCGTGCGGCGATCCGCCGGGTCTACGCCGTCGTGCCGACCGCGGACACCTTCGACCCCCTGTCCATTCTGCTCGACCTGCTCCGGCAGCGGGAGATCCTCCCGGCCGGGGCGGTTCCGGTGATCCTGGCCGTGCCGGAACTGCACCTGCTCACCGATCTGCTGCCCACCCCGGTGGAACTGCTGGCCTACCTCGAGTACCGGGAAGAGGTGCTGGCCATGCCGCAGATCAGGACGGGCGGCGAGCTGGAGCTGCTGGCCGCGTTCGCGGCGGGCTTGGACGTCGTCGGCACGTTCCGCGGGTTGAACGCGCCCCTCATGACGCTCAGCACCGACCACCAGGAGAAGTTCCTCGACCCCTGGCTGCAGGACTCGTTCCACGCCTGGCTCAACGGTCTCCCGCCGGTCCCGCCTCCGCGACGGCACGCCGAGCGGCACCGCGCGAAGATCGCGCAGTTCCTGGCCACCACGCACGACACGGCGTCGGCCACGGTCCTGCACCAGCTCACCGGCGCCGAACTCGGCGCTGCCGAAAGCTACGCCGAGCTCGCGCCACGCCTGCACCGGCGCACGCTCGCTCCGGTGGGCGCGGGTGATCTCGGCATCGTCGTCACGCATCCGGACGACCCGATCGACACGGTGCGTGCCGCGCAACCCGCGCGCGAACTGCGCGCCCGCAGCCGGTGGGTCGTCTACCTGACCCTGGGGGTGGACGGGGCCGAGTTCCGGTACGCCGAGCGCGGCGCCGCGCACGTCTTCGGGGATGACCGGAACCTTTCGCTGGCCGAGAACTCCCGGCTCGGGGCGGTGGCGGGCTGGTTCGACCGGACCGCCGCGCGGCGGCACAGCGCACACCGCCCGGTCACCACGGCCGACCGGGAGAACATCGACGCCCTGGTGCGGGCCGGCGTACCGGACACCATGGCCCTGGGCCTCACCCGGCTGAGCCTGACCACGGCCGTGCTCGACCTCGCCGACAGCGACCCCGGACTCGGTCTCACCCGGGCAGCCGACTTCTACCTCACCCACGTCCGCCAGGCCGCAAGCGAACTCGGGGTGGCGACGGCCGATCTGGCCCTCAGCACGTCCGCAGCGCGCGAAATACTGCGGCTGGTGACCGGCGGCCGGATCCGCGCGGAAGACGCCGCCGCCCTGACCGAGCAGGCCGTCCGCCACCCGGCGACCCCGCCGGAAACGCTGGCGCGCTCGGCGAACCTGCTCACCGAGCGGGACAGCGCTCAGCTGACCGAGGCCGTCCGGGCCGCGCTGAGCACACTGGACTTGACGCCGGAACAGATCCGGCGCACCCAGGGGAAGCAGCGCCGCCGGACTCGCGATCGCCTGCTCGGGACGATTCGCCGCACCCACCCCTCCCTCAACCCGCGGGCGATCGCCGAACAGGTCGAGCGCCTGTGGGAAACGACCGGGCGAACTGCCGGCTGATTCGCCCCCTCCCGGGCAAACGCGGCGTTTCCGGCGTGCCGGAGGCATGCTGTCCCGCCTGCGGTGACAGCGGTCGCTTCCAGGCGTCGCACCAGGGTTGATCCGGGTGTCGGGTCCGACCTAGTCTTCACCGTCGATGCTTGCCGAGGAGGGCCGATGCGAGGCGTCCACCGCAGCCGTGGTCAGCTGCTGATCATCTCCTGTGCGCTGTCCGCCGGCCTGCTGGCCGCGACGAGCCCGGCAGCGGAGGCGGCGCCGGTGTACTCCCCCGGTGCGCCGGGTGCCGGGGACCCGTACTTCCCCGACATGGGCAACGGTGGCTACGACGTCGGCCACTACGACATCCGGCTGGCGTTCAGCCCCGAAACCCACGCGATCGACGCGACCACGACGATCCTCGCCACGGCCACCCAGAACCTCTCCCGCTTCGACCTGGATTTCCAGGGACCGCTGACGATCAGCAGGCTCACCGTGAACGGCCTGACCGCCGGCTTCACCCGCAGCGGCGCCCAGGAGCTGGTGATCACCCCGCCGCACGGGCTGCGGAAGGGCAGCGCGTTCACCGTCTCGGTGTCCTACGCCGGGGTGCCGCAGGAGATCGACGATCCCGCGCTGGGCCTTTCCGGGTGGGTCGCCACCAAGGACGGGGCGGTCGCGCTCAACCAGCCGATCGGCGCGGCGACCTACTACCCGGTGAACGACACCACCACCGACAAGGCGACCTACACCCAGACCATCACCGTGCCGGCCGGGCTCACCGTGCTGGCCAACGGCGAACCCGGGCCCACCACCACCCGCGATCACCGGACCACCTTCCGCTGGTCGATGAACCGGCCGATGGCCAGCGAGCTGAGCATGCTCGCGATCGGCGACTACAACGTCACCCGCGGCGTGGCGGCCGGCGGCCTGCCGAACATCACCGCGATCGGCAAGTCGATCGACACCAAGCCCGGGCAGGGCCAGGTGTTCAACCGGACCACGGCGCAGATCGTCCAGTGGGAATCCTCGCTGTACGGGCCGTACCCGTTCGACTCGACCGGCGGCATCCTCGCCGACGTCGGCGTCCACTACGCCCTCGAGACGCAGAGCCGGCCCGTCTACGACCGGCGCACCAGCGACGTCGACGGCGACCTGCTCGCCCACGAACTCGGTCACCAGTGGTTCGGCGACAGCCTCACCCCGGTGCGCTGGTCGGACATCTGGCTCAACGAAGGCTTCGCGACCTATTCGGAGTGGCTCTACCAGGAGAAGTTCAACAACGTCCCGGTGCAGCAGACCTTCGCGCAGACCTACGCCGACGAGGAGGACTGGAGCGGCCTCGTCGCCGATCCCGGCCGGGACCACATCT
>NZ_MUMI01000414.1 GCF_002155975.1 Amycolatopsis kentuckyensis | reverse complement strand
CGGCGTCGGCGTCGGAGTGGCCGCCAGGGCCAGGGTGAGCAGGGAGACGAGGAAGTTCATCGGCCACCTTCCGCGTTGAAGGGCGATGCTTCCATTGTCGGAGGCCGATAATATTGGTCCAGTCCTTTACTGGACAGGTTCCGGACAGGAATTCACGCCCGGCGTGAACTCAGCAGGAGCAGGCACAGCACCGCGATCCCGGTGACGAGCCCGGCGACCAGCAGCATCGGGTCCAGGGTCGCCGGGGTGGCCGCGGTCGCCTGCTGGACCGCGGGTGGCGCCTCGGCGGCGGGAGCGGCGGCCGGGGAAGTGCTGCTCGGGGACGTGCCGGGCGGGGGAGCGCTGGTCACCGGAGCGGCGGCGGCGGTACTCCGTGGCGGCGTTGTCCGCGGGACCGTGGTCGCCGGCTTCGGCGGCGCCGTCGTGGGCGCGGGCAGCACCGTCACCGAGGCCCGCATGTCCGGGTGCACCGAGCAGTAGTACTGGTAGGTGCCCGGCTGCCGGAACGTGTAGCTCCAGCTCTGCCCGGCCGACAGCTGCGGGCTGCGGAACGCGACCGGCGCGCTCGTCGTGACGACGTCGTGCGGGGCTTCGTCGTGCTGCATCCAGGTGACCGTGTCGCCGACGCGCACGGTCAGCGCGGCGGGGGAGAAGGCGTAACCCTGCATCATGACCTGCTGCGTCGCCGCGGCGGCCGGGCTCGCGAACGGCACGTTCAGGAACACCAGCAGGCCGGCGACGGCGAGAGCGGCGCGCCTCATCGGACGAACTCGATCGCGATCTCGACGCGCAGCCGGCGCCGGGCGAGCAGTCGAACGAGCCGTCCCCCGTGGGCCGCCTTCCGGCGGGCCGGGAGGACGACCCCGGCGGCCCAGACGACGACACCGTCGGAGTCCCGGTGCCGGACGTCGCCGCGCAGGCGCACGGCCCGCCCGGCCACGTTGCCTTCGACGACGAACGGGTCTTCGGCGACGTCGTCGGCGGTGAAGGTGAGTTCTTCCCCGCGGAAGGCCCGGCCGAGGAACGGGACCCCGGTCCGCAGCGAGCCGGGATCGAAGGTGACGGTGAGGGCGGAGCCGGGCGTCCAGTGCCCGCCGGTCGCGGTCAGGCGGCCGCGGACCAGGGGCGGGCGCGGGGAAACCTCGATGACGCAGCGATCGCGGCGCAGGGCGTAGCCGGTCGGAGCGGGCAGGACGGCGGTGTCGGGCATGGGGTGGCCTCCGGAGAAGGGTGCGGGTGGCCCGGCGGGCCGGGCCACCCGCGGGGATCAGCAGCTCGCCTGGCCGAGCAACGGCGTGAGCACGTTTTCGAGCCACACCGTGTGCGTCTTGATGTACTGGTCGAGGTTCAGCAGGTCGGTCACCTGCTGTCCCAGCGACTCCTCCAGGTGCGCGCTCTTGATGTGCGCGACGATCGGCGCCAGCGTGTCGGTGAGGACCTGGCCACCGGAGCCGTCGAACGCCGGGGCGAGCACGGTCTCCAGCCACACCGTGTGGGTCTTGATGTACTGGTCCAGGTTGAGGATGTCCTGCACCTGCTGGCCGGGTGAGGTTTCCAGGTGCGCGCTCTTGATGTGGTCGAGGATCGGCTGCAGGACCGCCTTCGGCACGCAGGAGCCGCCGCCGGCCGGGGTGGACGGCGCCGGCATCGAGTGGCTCGGTGCCGAGGTGGGGGCGGACGGCGGGGTCGAGGCCGGCGGGGCACTGGTGGGGGCCGCGCCGGTCACGGTGACCGTCGCCTTCATGTCCGGGTGGATCGAGCAGTAGTACGAGTACTTGCCCGCCTTGGTGAAGGTGTGGCTGAACGTCTGGCCGGTCTGCAGGGTCGGCGAGGTGAACTTCTCCGGCCCGTCGGTGACCACGATGTTGTGCGGCGCGGTGTCGTGGTTGGTCCACGTCACGGTGTCGCCGACGGCGATCGTCAGGTCGGCCGGCGAGAACTTGTAGCCCATGGCTTCGACCGATTTGCCGGCCGGTGCCGCGGCCGGGGCGGCCCCGCCGGCCTGTTCCTGGGCGAGCCCCTGGTACAGCGGGACGGCCAGGGGACCCTGCTGGGCCAGGGCGGCCAGGTCGACGTTCGCCGCCTGGTTCGGCGCGGCCTGCTCGGTCTGGCCGCCGCGCAGCGTCGCGAGGCTGAACAACGCCGTCGCCAGGGCGAGGATCGCCACGGCGACGGGCCAGTTCCGCCGTCGCCGCACCACCTCCGGCTGCTCGGGGGCGGTGGGGGTGGGGTTGTCCATCGAGGACTCCTTTCGCAGGGCGATCAGCGGCCGGGGCTGGCCGTGACGAGGAAGCTCGCCGCGAGGAGGACCACGAGCACGAGCGTGGTCTCGGCGGCGACGGAATGGACGAAGGGGCGGACGGTGCCGGCGTCCCCGCGCAGGACGACGGCGAAGTCGAGGCGGCGGCCCACCCAGCGGCGGCTGAACTGCGCGGCCAGCAGCACGACGGCGAGCACGGCCAGCTTGACCAGCAGCGTCCGCCCGTAGGCCGTGCCGAACACCCGGCCGACGCTGGGTGGGCCGCCGCCTCGACTTCGCCGTCGTCCTGCGCGGGGACGCCGGCACCGTCCGCCCCTTCGTCCATTCCGTCGCCGCCGAGACCACGCTCGTGCTCGTGGTCCTCCTCGCGGCGAGCTTCCTCGTCACGGCCAGCCCCGGCCGCTGATCGCCCTGCGAAAGGAGTCCTCGCACCCGGCCGACGCTGCCGACGGTCTGCCACGCGAGCACCACGCCGGCGGCGACCACAACGGCGACCGACGTCATCGCCAGCTTCGAGTAGCGGGGGATCACCGAGGCGAGTTCGCCGGGGTCACGGCGGGCCAGGACGCCGAACAGCAGCACGGCCAGGCCGCCGATCCACGCC
>NZ_MUMI01000413.1 GCF_002155975.1 Amycolatopsis kentuckyensis | reverse complement strand
CCTGCTCGCCGGCGCGGACGGCCCGATCGTCGTCGCGCACCGGCCGGCCGCGGTGGCGCCCGGGTGGACGCTGTTGCCGCTCGGCCCCCTCGGTGTCGAAGACGTGGCGCGGCTGATGGCCGCGGCGACGGGTGCGCCCGCCGACCCGCGGGCCGCGGCCGAGCTGCACGCGCGCAGCGGCGGCGTGCCGCGGCTGGCCGAGCGCGCGCTGCTCGGGCGGCTGGAGGAGTTCCGGCCCGAACTCGACGAGCTCGACGACGACGTCCTCCGCTACCTGATCGCGGCCGAAGCCGGCGCCGGGCGCAATCTGGACCTGTTGTGCGCGCTGCTCGACCGGCGTCCCGACCAGCTGCCCGCCATCGTCGAGGGCGCCCGCGCGACCGGCCTGCTCGCCCCCGACGACACGCTGCTGCCGCTGGCCGCGGCCGCCGTCCGCGACTTCGGGCCGCCCGCGCGCCGCCTCACGACGGTGCAGCGGCTGGTCGAACTGCAGCTGGCGAACGGCCTCCCGGTGCTCGACCTGGCCCGGTCCCTGCTCGGCACGGGCAGTTCCGGCGCCTCCGCGGCGGCCGCGTTCGCCGCGGCGGCCGGGGAAGCGCTGCCCTCCGACGCGCGCTTGGCGACGCGGCTGTTCGAAGCCGCCGCCGAAGCGGGCGACCGCTCCGCGGCCGTCACGGCGGGCTGGGCGCGCGCGGCCGCGTTGTCCGGCGACCTCGACACCGCGTTGCGGCTGGGCGACGGGATGCTCGGCGCGGCCGACGCGGAAACCCGCGCCGCGGGCGCGGAAATCGCGGCGACCGTGCTGGCGCACCGCGGCGAACTGGCCCGCAGCGCCGAGCTGTACCACTGGGCGGGCCGCGCCGACGCGTTCTCGGCGACGGCCCTGGTCGGCACCGGCGACATCGAGGGCGCCCGGCGGCTGCTCGACTCCCCCACGCCCGGTGTCGCGCCGACGCTGTTCGCGGGCGCGGCCACCCGGATGGCCCGCGGCATCGTGGATTCGGTGTCCGGCTGCGCGACGGAGACGTTGTCGACGCTGCTCGGCGCGGCCACGATGCTGGAGCCCGCGCTCGGCGGCATGTTGCTGCCGGACAGCCCGGCCGCGCTGGCCGCGCTCGTCGCCCTGCACACCGGCGAGCTGGCGCTGGCGGAGTCCGTGCTGAGCCGGGCGCTCGACGGCGGCACCGGCGGCGACCTCCTGGCCGTGCGGCACCGGCTGCTGCTCGGCTGGGTCGCGATGACGGCGGGTGACCTGGCGACGGCGGCGGAACACCGCGACGCCGTCGCGGGCCGCGCTTTGGAGGCGCGCGACGAGCTGTTCTTCGCGACGCTGGAGCTCGGCCTGGCGCGCCGGGCGAGCGACCTGGTCGGGCTGCAGCGGTCGTGGAACCGGGCGTACCAGGCCTCGATGCGGCAGCAGACGGACCTGTTCACGCTGCTGCCGCTGGGCGAGCTGGCGATCGCCGCGGCCCGCACCGGCGCGTTCGCCAAGCTATCCGGCCAGTTCGAGCGCGCCCACAGCCTGCTCGCCCGCCTCGGCGAGCCTCCACTGTGGACGGTTTCACTGGTGTGGCACGAGCTCCACGCGGCGATCACGCTGGAGGACGCGGACGCGGTCAAGGCCCACCTGGCGACGTTGACCACCCACGCCCACTGCGGCCGCCACCCCCGGGCCCTGGCCACGGCGGCCCAGGGCTGGCTGGCGGTCCTCGGCGGAACGTTCGACCCGGACGCGATCAGCGCGGCGGCGGCGGAACTGCACGACCTGGGGCTCCGCTGGGACGCGGCGCGCCTGGCCGGCCAGGCGGCCATCCGCACGTCCGACCGCAAGGCGATGGTCCAGCTCCTCGAGGCGGCCCGTCAGTTCCAGGGAACGGCGGCCCGCCGCGAACCCGGCGCCTCATCGGAACCGGCGGCGGGAGCGGGCCTGGCGGCGCTGAGCGAGCGGGAGCTGGAGGTGGCCCGCTTGGTCGTCGAGGGGCTGACGTACAAGCAGGCGGGGAGCAAGCTGTTCATCTCGGGCAAGACGGTGGAGCACCACATGGCCCGGATCCGCGGCAAGCTCGGAGCGGCGGACCGGCGGGAGCTGCTGGCGACACTGCGGGAGCTGCTTTCACGCCCGGACGCCGGCTGACCGGGGGCCCGGACCGGCAACCGCCAGCCCAAACGCGCCTTCTTCCTCGCCGCCTTCACCGCCTTCGCCGCCCTGTCCGACCCGACCAGCCGGACCTACTACGGCCGCAAACGAGCCGAGGGCAAGAAGCACAACGCCGCCCTCATCTGCCTGGCTCGCCGCCGCTGCGGCTTGACAGACCACGTAGGGGCGCCCCCCGGGTCCAGCGTATCGGTTGCGGTGTGCGGAAAAGCCGGGAACGAGGCTGACCGGGCCTCGTTGTCCACACGGCTGCTGGATTGTGGACAACGAGGCCGGACGGGCTCAGGCAGCGGCCGTCGTGGCGGTGAACGTGGCCGCCGGGCCCGTTCCCGTCGCCGTGACCGCGGCCACCGTGAACGTGTAGGCCGTGGCCGGGTGGAGGCCGTCGACCACCCTGGTCATGCCCTTGATCGTCGGCTGGGTGACCAGGGCGTCGCGGCCCTGGACCGGGATCGTGCGGCCGTCGGACACCGTGATGACGTACGCCAGGACCGGGGTGTCGCCCGTCGCCGCCGGAGGGTTCCAGCGGATCGAGGCCGCCGTTGCGCTCGGCAACGCCCGCGCGTTCGTCGGGATGCCCGGCAGTGCACCAGGTTTCGGGCCGGGCGTCGCCGGTGCCGACGGCAGCGACGGCTCGCTCGTTCCGTACGCGTTGCGCGCCGCGACTGTCACCGTGTACGGCGTTCCGTCCGTCAGCCCGGGCACTTCGGCGTACGCGCGCTTCGCGAAGTCGGCCGCCGTCACCGTGGCCGAGTACGTGCGGCCGCTGCCCGAGGCCGTCACCACGTAGTGCGTCACCGGTGCGTTGTTGAAGGCGAACGTCGGGTTCCAAGTCGCGTACAGCTTTCCCGCGACGGCGAACGTGCCGACGCGCGACGGGGCTTCGGCCGGGGCGCGGCCGCCGACCTGGCGGGTGAGCAGCCCGCGGTAGGCCGGCTCGAGGCCCGCGTTCGCGACGATCGCGGACGGCGCGTCCGCCGGGTTCGCCAGGAGGTGGTTGCCGCGGGTGATCGCGCCCTTGTCGACCTTGTCGCGGTCGCCCTGCTCCCAGTAGTTCCCCTCGGTCAGCGTCGGGTCGTTGTTGCCGAGGTCGTCGCGGTAGTCGACGTGCACCGTGCCGACGTTGGCGTACGCCATGTCGTAGAGGACGTTGCCGCGGATCGTCTCGTACGTGTTGCCGTTGTCGGTGTAGACGCCCTTGCCGAGTCCCCACTGACCGTGGATGACGTTGCCGGTGACCTTTTCGCCGTCGTCCAGGGAACTGCCGGTGATGCCCTGGGTGTAGACGCCGCCGCCGTCGTCGAGCATCTGCATGTAGTCGAAGATCAGGTTGTCCGAGACGACGTTGTCGTGCGACAGGTTCGGCGTCGCGGGGCGCTTGATCTTGTCCGGCCAGCCGCCCCAGCCCACGGAGATCGCCGAGTAGCCGACGTGGTCGATCTGGTTGTGGGCGATGGTGTTCCGCACGGTGTAGCCGTTGACGATCGGCACGCCGCCGTGGAATTCCCGCGGCAGGCCGTAGAGGTGGTTGTCGGTGACCCGGACGTCCCGCACGACGTCGGCGTCGGTGTCGGTAAGGGGCTTGTCGACCCCGCCGATCTGCACGCCGTTGCCGGAGATGTCGGTGAAGATGTCGCCGCGCACCTGGGATTCCTTGGTGCCGTCGACGAGATCCAGCCCGGCGCCGCCGAGGTGGGCGAACACGCTGTCGCTGAATTCGACGTTCCGGCCGTGCGAGACGGAGACGTTGGCGGGTTCCCGCGTCCACGACGCGTACGGGCAGGTGCCGCCGGGCACGAACTGGCAGAGCCCCTGCACGGCCCAGCCGTCGGCGCCGGTGATCGTGTAGCCGGCCTGGATTTCCGAGAACCCTTCGGGAGAAGACGGCGTCAGCCAGGTCGCGTAGGAGTAGCGCAAGCCGCGGAAGGCGACGTCGTGGATCGGCGCGGCGGCCGTGCCTTTCGCGTCGAGAAGCTTCTCGAGCACCGGCATTTCGACGTCCGCGCGACGCAGGTCCTGGCCGGGCCTCGGCAGGTAGTAGACGACGTGGGCGGACCGGTCGAGGTACCACTCGCCGGGGGTGTCGAGCAGTTCGAAGGCGTTCTCGGCGTAGGTGGGGTGCCGCCCGTTGGTGAGGTCGGCCGGGCCGACCATGTTGACGCTGCGGCCGGGGATGTCGGGGAACAGCACGCGCTTCGTCGAGTTGTCCCAGCACGGGTTGGCCATGGTGATCGTCGTGTCTTCGGCGGCGGCGAGCGGGCAGCGCGGTTCCGTCCACTGGCCGAGGCCGTCGCGCTGGACGTTCCACAGCGCCTCGCCCGAGACGTACACGAACTCGACGTCCTTCGGGTTGCGCCAGTGGGCGAGCGTGTCGGCACTGGCGGTGTAGCCGGTGGCGGTGGCCTTGACGGTCACCGGCAGCGGACCGCGGGCGCGTTGCTCGCGGACGCCGTCGACGTAGAGCTGCCGGGTGTTGTCGAGCCCGGCGGGCGCCGGGGCGGCGAACAGGCCCGGACGGCCCGGCACCGGCCGCCAGCCGGTGACCCGCACGCCGCCGTTCAGCTCGGTGCCGCCACTGCCCTGTCCGGTGACACTGCCCTGCCCGGTGACGCTGCCCTGCCAGATGACGCGGTGGCCGTTGCCGCCGGAGTCCCGCGCGTCGAGCCGCAGCGGGGCGGTCAGCCGGAAGACACCGGGCGCGAGGTGGACGGTGAGGTCCCGGGTCAGGTGCGGCGCGCGTTGCCGCACGAGGTCGCGGGCGCGCTCGAGCGTCCGGACGGGGTGTCCGGCGGCGCCGGAGGCCCGATCGGAGCCGCTGGGCGAAACGTAGACGTCCTGGCCGGCGGCATCGGGGTTGGCCGCGGCCACCGGGCCGGTCGTGGCGAGCAAGGCGCCCGCGCCGAGGAGAACGGTCACCACGGTGCGGCGCCGCGTCGAGCCCCACTTGGTCAGCATGGTCGAAAGATAGGATCTCTCGCGCGCAATGTCGATAAATTCCCGCTCACCGGAGCAAGCGGTCCCCCTATTCATCGGATGCCTGTGCGGCGTTCAGTCGCGGCTCGGACCGAAGCGTTCGGTGCGGATCCGGTGCGGAACGTGGCCGAGGGCGACCAGGATGTCCGCCACCGTCTCCACGAAGCCCGTCGGGCCGCAGACGAAGCACGCGGCGCCGAACTCCGCCGGCCAGCCGGCCGTGTTGATCGTCGCCACGTCGATGCGGCGCGGAATGCCCGCCCGGCCTTCGGGGAGCTCGCGCGTGTACACGTACGTCACGTCCAGGCCCGCCACCGGCGTGCGCAGCTCGTCCGCGTAGTACAGCTCGGCGGGGGTGCGCAGCGAGTAGATCAGCTTGAACGGCGTCCGGACACCCGCCGCGCGACGGGCGCGGATCATCGCCATCAGGGGGACGATGCCCGAGCCGCCGGCGATCAGCAGGACCGGAGCCGGATCCGCCGGCCGCCACGCGAACCAGCCGCCGATCGGGCCACGGATCTCGACCGGGTCGCCGATCGCGTACGGGCCGGTGAGGTGTTCGGACACCTCGCCGTCGGCGACGCGCTGCACGGTCAGCTCCACCCGGTCGCCGTCCGCGGGCGCCGCGAGGGAGTAGCTGCGCTGCGCGCGGTAGCCGTCCGCGGCCGTGAGCCGGACGTCGACGTGCTGCCCCGCCAGGTGGCCCGGCCAGCCGGGCAGGTCGAAGACGAGCGTGCGCGCCGTCGGCGTCTCGTCGCGGAATGCGGCCAGGCGGGCGACCCGCCAGGCTAGTCGCCCTGATACCGCTGTTCGCGCCATGGATCCCCGTAGTCGTGGTAGCCGGCGTTCTCCCAGAAGCCCGGCTCGTCCCGGGTCTTCAGCTCCAGCCCGCGCACCCACTTCGCGGACTTCCAGAAGTACAGGTGCGGCACGAGCAGCCGCGCCGGGCCGCCGTGCTCGGGCGTCAGCGGCTTGCCGCCGTATTCGTAGGCGATCCAGGCCTGGCCGTCGAGCAGGTCGGCCAGCGGCAGGTTCGTCGTGTACCCGCCGTAGGCGTGCACCATGACGTAGTCCGCCTCGGTGTCGAGCCCGCCGACCAGCGTGTCGATCGAAACGCCGCGCCAGCGGGTGTCCAGTTTGGACCACTGGGTGACGCAGTGGATGTCCACAGTGGGCTTCTCGCTGGGCAGGGCCATCAGCTCGGCCCAGCTCCAGGTGTGCTTCTCACCCGTCTCGGTGGTGACGGTGAACTCCCACGTTTCGGTGCGCACCCGCGGCGTCGGGCCCGCCGACAGCACCGGGAAGTCCTCGGCCAGGTACTGCCCGGGTGGCAGCCGCGGGTTGCCACTGCGCGCCCGGCCCTGGAAACCCGGTGTCACGACACCCATGCGGCGCTCCCTTCCCGATCGCGACGAGCCTACGCCCGGACGTGCAGCCCGAGCGACGTGACGAGCACCGCAGCCTGTTCGGGTGACACGATCGCCCCGGCCAGCTCGGCGTTCAGCGGGTCGAGCGCCGAGAGGTCACTGCCCCGCAGCTCGGCTTTCGGCAGCTTGACGGCGTGCAGCAGCGCCCCGGACAGGTCGACGTCGGCGAACACCGCGCCGGCGCAGTCCGCCCCGGTGAGGTCGGCCTCCCGCATCCGGACGCCCTGGAAGCTGACCGCCCGCAGGTCGGCACCCGCCAGCCCGGCGAACGACCAGTCCCCGCCGGTGACCCGCAACGGCCGCAGCCCGCACTCGGTGAACGTGGCGCCGACGAGCTTGCACCCGGTGAATTCGGCGTCGAAGAAGTTGCACCGCGTGAAGGCGCAGCCGGTGAACGCCGAGTCCGTGTGCCGCGACGCGTTGAAGCGCACGTTGCCGAACTTGCAGTCGGTGAAGACCGAGTTCCGGGTGACCGCCTCCGAGAGGTCGGTCTCGTGGAACTCGCACCGCACGTAGTGCCGCCCGGTGATCTCCTCCCCGTACCAGTCGTCGCGGAAGAACCGCTGCTCCTCTTGCCTGACCTCGGACATGCGGCCAGGCTAGCGGCAGATCCGACGCCGGAGGGGCCGCACATGCTCGACGCCGACGAAGTCCGGAGAGCGGTGCCGATGCCGGCCGCGGTCGGCGCGGTGCGCGCGGCGTTCCTCGACCTGGCGGCCGGCCGTTTCGTGGTGCCGCAACGGTTGTCCTTCGCCGGAGCGACGACGCTCGTGATGACCGCCTGCCACACGCCGACGTCGACGACCGTGGTGAAGACGCTCAACTTGGTCCCCGGCCGCACGCCGATGATCCTGGGCACGCTGGTGTGGAACACCGCCGCCGGCCAGGTGGTCGCCGACGCGGTCGAGGTGACGACACTGCGCACCGGCGCGGTGTCCGGAGTGGCCACGGACTTGCTTGCCGAGCCCTCGGCTCGCAGTCTGGCGTTGCTCGGAACCGGCGCCCAGGCCGCCGACCAGGTGTGCGCGGTGGCGGCGGTGCGCCCGGTGCGTCACCTGGCGGTGTACGGCCGGGACTTTTCGCGCGCTTCGGCGTTGGCGGACCGGTTGCGGGCCGAGTTCCCGCCGATGGTGGTGCGGGTGGCACGTACCGCGGCCGACGCGGTTGGCGACGCTGAGATCGTCTGTTGTGCTACCTCGTCCGAGGCTCCTCTCTTTGCTGTTGACGACTTGCCGGAACGGGTTCACGTCAACGCGATCGGGTCTTATCTGCCCTCCATGCGGGAGCTTCCCGCGGAATTGCTCGCCACGGCTGGATGTGTGGTGGTGGATCAGGTCGGTGCGGTTCTGGAGGAGGCGGGCGAGGTGATCCATGCTGTTGACGCCGGGCTTCTCGATCGGGAGGAGCTGATCGAGCTGGGGTCGGCTTTGCGCCGGCCGCCGGTGGTGGGTGGGCGGACGGTGTTCAAGTCCGTGGGGCTTGCTGTGCAGGACTGGGCCATTGCCCGGCTGCTCGGTGAGGCTGTGGGGGTGTGCGCTTAGTACTGCAGGCGGTTTTTCTGGCTTCTGATCGTGGTGCCGGGTTGGTCGCGGTGAGTTGACGGGCAAGGCGTGGGCGGTGGTCGAAGCTGCGCGCTGGTGCTCCGTGACGCGACTTGGCTGATCGCTGCGGGTCGTGGAAGACCGCGCATGAATGGGCTGACCAAATGCCCATCCCGGCGCGCTGACGGAGATCGAGAAGCGTTGCGGACACTGCTCGGTGGGGCAGGGATGCAGCCTTGGACGGCCGAACTACAACGCAGCCGAGCCGGCCGCGTCCGTACCCAGGCGCGCGGCATGCGTACCGGGATGGACGACACCCGAACCGGGGTGGATCGCATGCGTATCTGCGTGGACGACACGTGCGGTCGGGTAGCCGCGCGCTTGCCGCAGGTCGCCGGGTAGCCGCGCATCTGCGCTGCGCCGCAGGTCGGCCGGTAGCTGCGCACCTGCACTGCAGGTGGATAGGGCCTTCGCGGGGTGGTCACTTCCTGTGGTGGACGGTTGGCGGAGAGCAACGAAAGCGGCCAAACGGCGCAACCTTGGGCTTGGAGCGTTTGAGCCGTCACCTGATGCGGGAATTTTCGCGGCATGTCTCCTTGGCGAACCACCACCAGACGGAACACGGCCGTGCGGGTCATCACGGCGATCGGCGCGATCTTCGCGGGGATCGAAATTCTCTACATGATCATGGTGCTGGCCGGCGCCAACGCCGGTAACTCCTTCTTCCAGTTCATCAAGTCACTGGCCGTTCCTCTCGCGTTGTTCTGGCCTGGCTTGTTCCCGGTGGACAGCCCCAGCCTGGCCGTGATCCTCGACTTCGGCCTGGCCGCGGTGTTCTGGCTGGTCGTCACCGGCATCATCGCCCGCTTCGCGGGCCGGTGACCGGAGGCGATCCGCTGGGCCTCGCGCGGACCACCCGCCGTCGCCGCCGATGGTGTCCGTGGGCGACACTGGACGGATGAGCGACGGCAGGTGGTTCGACGGCTGGTCGCCGTGGCCTGAGCTGGCCGGGCTGGCCGCGGCCGGGCGTTCGCTGTTGCCGAACGTCCCGGTCACGCCGGCCGCCTTGGCGCGCACCGTCACCGAACAGCTCGTCGGGCGCAGGCTGACCACGAAGGTGGGCGACCGCGAAGTCGGCCTCACCCTCGCCGAGCTCGACTACCCGGCCGACAGCCTCCGGCTGGCCACCGGGCGCATCGGCGACGTCCGGATCGTCGCCGAAGACGTCGACTGGCCGGAACCCGAAGAAGACGGCCGCAGCATTCCGCTGCGCCGGGTCATCGTGATCGCCGAAGACGTCCGCCTCCGCTCGCTGCCCACGCCGGCCGCCATTCCCGCCCGGGTGCGGCTGCAGATCGCCGTGTCCGCGGACGTGCTGCGGGAACGGGTGGCGGCGGCCCGGCCCGGGATCGTCGCGGCCCCGGCCGGGAACGGGCTGCTCCGGATCCACTGGGCCAAGCGCCCGCGCTGGGGCCATCTGACCCTTCGCCCCCAAGTCGCGGACGACGCCGTGGTGCTCCTGCCCCAGACCCTCCACATCGGACAGAAGGAACTGCCGGCACCGAAGTGGTTCCGGCCCATCGAGCTGCCGTTGCCGGAGCTCCCGCCGGGCACCAGGCTGACGAAGGTCGAGCCGCGGCACGACGAACTCGTGCTGCACGCCGTGGCGGAGGAGTGGCCGGAACGGCTTTCGCGCATCCCCCTGACCGACCTGCTGAGCTGGCTGACGACCGCCGCGATGACGTTGACCCTGCCGAAACTCGGTACGCGTCCATGACCTGCCTCCCTGGATGAGCCGGACGACGATCACGCTACTCGAACGCTCGTTCGAACGTCGTCACTCACAGGGGTAGAGCTTCGGACGGCCGATTCAGGTCACGGGGAACCACGTCCCCGAAGCCCACTCCACGTCACCCCAGGCCGCGCGCTCGTTCGCCCGCGGATCGAGAACCAGATCGGTGTCCTCGCGAAACACCATGACCGGCCGCAGTTCCGGCCCGTACGGCGGCCATTCGGGACCGTCGGCCGACGCGACGCCGGAGCGCACGAACCCCACCCAGCAACGGTGGATGAGCAGCGCCGCCCGTTCGCGCGCCGGATTCACGGCGGTTCCCTGCGCGGCCAACGGAAGCGGAACCTTCCACGCCATCGTGGTTTCGGTCCCGTGGCCGCCGTCGAGCTGCTCGGGGACGCCGGGCGCGGCGATGTCGATCCGGTAGCGGTACACGGGAGCGTGCGCGGACTGGGCATCGGCGAGCCGCTGCGTCGGGATGCCGTACCGCTCGTCGCCCATGGCGGCAATTCGAGCCGCTTTGAGGTCGGGGACGCGGCGAAGGTACGTCTCGAGCAGCCGCGAAGCCTTCGAATCGCCGAGGATGCCCGCGAGCACCCCGGAAGCCGGCGCGGTGGCGACGTCGTCGCCGAGCATCATCGCGTACGTGCTGCCTTCGTTGCTGTTGCAGCCGACCAGCAGCGGGATCCCCGCCGCGCTCCCCCGCCGGATCGGCCCGATCGGCACCTCGGGCAGCACGCGCGGGTGCAACGTCGGGCGCCAGAGCCACAACGCCTGGAACCCGCTCAGGATCCGTTCCTGCGCCTCGACGAACTCCTTGGCCGGCAGCGACCGCAACGCGGCGATGTCGTGGCAGCCGACCTCGTCCAGCAGCCGCCGCGCCAGCGCCGTCCCGGCTTCCGGGGTCGCGACGTGGTCCGCGCCGCCGGAACTGCTGATGGCCTGCGCGAACAACCCCGCACCCAGCGGGCTGCCCATCAGGTTCCCGACGCTCTTCGCGCCCGCCGAAACGCCGTAGACGGTGATCCGCGCCGGATCCCCGCCGAACGCGGAAATGTTGCGGCGCACCCACTTCAACGCCTCGACCTGATCGAGGAACCCGCACACGCCGGCGTCCATTTCGGACTCGCCGAAGAGATCGAGCAGATGCAGGAAGCCGAGTGAGCCGAGCCGGTAGTTGATCGTGACCACGACGATCCCGGCCCGCGCGAACTCCTCGCCGTCCCCGAGCTGCTCGCCGTGGCCGACGCGGTAACCGCCGCCGTGCAGCCAGAACAGCACCGGCCAGCCACCCTCCGGCGCGGGGCCCTCGGGCGTGCAGACGTTGAGGTACAGGCAGTCTTCGTCGCACACCGCGGCCGGGTTCATCGGGTCCGGCGACTGCATCGCGTGCGGGCCGTACTCGGTGGCCACGTGCACGCCGCCGGACAGCGACGGCGGCTGCGGCGCCTTCCACCGCAGCTCGCCGACCGGCGGGCGGGCGTACGGGATCCCG
>NZ_MUMI01000412.1 GCF_002155975.1 Amycolatopsis kentuckyensis | reverse complement strand
GCCGCGG
This sequence comes from Amycolatopsis kentuckyensis, assembly GCF_002155975.1. Classification (GTDB taxonomy): domain Bacteria; phylum Actinomycetota; class Actinomycetes; order Mycobacteriales; family Pseudonocardiaceae; genus Amycolatopsis; species Amycolatopsis kentuckyensis. The sequence goes on along the minus strand of NZ_MUMI01000412.1, from coordinate 4,057 downwards.
TCTACCGGCGCCTGTGGGGCTGGCCGCTGCGCTCGCCGCGCCACCTCGTCGGCGCGCTCGTGTTCCTGGCCGTCCTCATCACCGCGCTCGGCATCGTGCTGCCGAAGGTGGTCGGCAAGCCGCAGGCCAAGGCGTCGCCGGGCGGCCCGGGGACGACCACCTCGGTCACGACCACCCCGCCGGGTGTCGCGGCGCCGGTCCCGACGTCGAACCTGCCGACGCGGCTGTCCACGCCGCTGGCCACCCCCACGCCGACCACGCCGAACGCCGACGCGATCCGCGTCGCCAAGGAGTGGGCCGCGGCCTGGGTGCGGCACCCGGCCGGCATCACCTCCGAGCAGTGGCTCGCGCAGCTGAAGCCGTTCACCACCGAGGAGTACCTGCCGCAGATGGCGACGGTGGACCCGGCGAACATCCCGGCGACGAAGGTCACCGGTGAGCCGGCCGTCGGCACGGCCTACCCGAGCTCGGTGCAGCTGACCATCCCGACCGACGGGCCGAAGCTGGCCATCACGGTGGTGAGCACCAACGCCGGCTGGCGGGTCGCCGACTACGACCAGGCGAGCTGACCGTGCGGCGCCTGGGGTTGTGGCTGGGGCTGGTCGTGTTCCTCGCGATCGGTGCCCTGGTCGTGACCGCGGTCGCCGCCAAGGTCGTCATCGACAACCAGCAGGCGCAGGCCCGCGGCGTCAACCTGATGAGCTGTGACGCCTCGGTCGGGCCGACGCAGCCCGGCCAGGGCGACCGCGGCACGGTCGACGCGTCGAAGCTGGACGAAGAGCAGCGCGGCATCGTCGCGCTGATCATCTCGATCGGCAAGCAGCGGACGCTCGCGCCGCGCGCGTGGCAGGTCGCGATCCAGGCCGGGATGACCGAGTCCGGCCTGCACAACCTGACCTACGGCGACCGCGACTCCCAGGGCATCTTCCAGATGCGGCCGTCGATGGGCTGGGGCTCGGTCGCCGAGGTGACGAACCCGACGTACGCGGTCAACAAGTTCTACGACGTGCTGCTCGCGGTGCCGGACTGGGAGAACAAGCGCCCCGGCGACGCGGCCCAGGCGGTGGAGCGCTCGGGCTTCCCGGACCGCTACCACAAGTGGGAGCCGATGGCGGCGACGCTGGTGGAGACGGTCGGCCAGGTCGTGGACGTCGTCGCCTGCGGCACCGGCCTGGGCGCGCTGCTGCCGCCGAGCCAGGCCGCCGGGCAGGCGATCAGTTTCGCGCTGGGCGAGCAGGGGAAGCCGTATGTGTGGGGCGCCACGGGTCCGGATTCGTACGACTGTTCGGGCCTGATGCTGCGCGCGTACGAGTCGGCGGGGATCATCCTGCCGCGCGTCTCCCGCGACCAGTACCACGCCGGCGCGTACCTGCCGGTGCGCGACGCGCAGCCCGGTGACCTGCTGTTCCTCGCCACCGACCCGTCGGACCCCTCCTCCATTCACCACGTGATGATGTACCTGGGGGACAACAAGATCGTCGAGGCGCAGCAGACGGGCGTCCCGGTGCACACCCGGGCCTTCTCGTTCGACGAGCGCGAACTGGTGCCGCAGGCGGTCCGCCCCGGCGTTTAGCATGGGTCGCGAGGGCCTGGACAGGATCGGCCGATTCACCCGACGTCGCGGCGCTTCCACGAGCAGGTGACCGCGTACTGGCAGAGGATGAGCACGTGGGACGCAAATTCGGCAGGAGGGGCAAGCCCGGAGCGGGTGAGCCCCGGGACCCGGCGGCGCTGTTCGGCGCGCCTCAGCCGCCCCGGCAGAGTGCGCGTCCCGTGTCCAGCACACCGCTCGCGGACCAGCTGGGCCAGGGTTACCCGGGGGTGGACGCGGGGTACGTGGTGCTGCCGCGGTCGCTGGCCGAGGGGATGTCGCTGCCGTGGCAGCACCAGATGGCGGCGTTGCTGGCCCAGTTCCACGCGGAGAACGCGGGGTTGGCGTGGCCGATCTACCGGGTGGTGCCCTCGCGCTACGAGAAGCTGGCGGACCTCGACGAGGAACAGCTCGCGGAGGCGGGCTACCTGGTGGAGATGGACGCGGACGGCGAGATGGTCTACCGCGAGCGGAGCGGCCGGAAGGTCCCGGACCCGGAGAACACGTCGGTCCTGGTGTCGTGCCTGGACCCGATCCCGAAGCCGGCGGGCCGCCCGGCGCCTCCGGCGGCATCGCCCGCAGGTCCGGCCGCGGCCCCGGCGCCGATGAACATCGGCCCGGCCCCGGTGTGGCGGACGGTGCCCCACCCGCCCCCGGCGCAGTCGGTGCCGGGGACGCCTGAGCAGCACGTGCCCGGGGTGTGGGGGCGGCCGGGTTCTTCGCCATCTTCGCCGTCGTCGTCGGATCAGGAGCCGCCTGTGGCGTCGGCTCCGGTCGAGCCGGAGTGGTCGGTGGCGGCCGAGTCCGACTTGCCGGGGCCGGTGAAGGCACCGCCATCGCCTCGGCACGCAGCGCCGGAAGTGCGCAGCGCGGTCCCGCCGGTTCCCGAGCCGACACCCCAAGCGCCGGCGGAGCCCCTTACGTCCGCGAGCGAAGCGAACCCGCAGGACGCAGACCGGCCGGAAGGGACGCCGGCGCCGGTCGAATCGCCACTGCGCGAGGTCGCCGGATCAGCGCCGGGTGAATCGGCCGATCAGCTGGGTGCCTCGGAATCGGCCGAACCGGAAGGGCCGGAAGCTGCCGCATCGACTTCGGCCGAATCGGTGCCCGAGGAGCCCGAGCAGCAGGAAGCTGCGGCACCGGCACCGGCATCGGTATCGGCATCCGCTGCGGCATCGGGGGAAGCCACTCGCCCGGAGGCGGGTGAGCCTGCGGCCGAACCGGTGCCATCGGACGAGCCCCAGGCTGAGGCTGCACCCCCACCCGCCGAGTCGCAGGCAAGCGAACCCGAGCCGGTCGTACCCAGCGCGGAACAGAAGCCGGTCGATCCGGCGGAGCCTGCTTTCGAGCAGGGAGCGCCCGCTGCACGGCAGGAAGTGCACTCGGCTAGCCCGCAGCCGGGCAGTGCCCCCGACGCCCCGCAGCCGACGTCTGCCGCAGGAAGCACCCAGGCCGCCCCCGAGACGGTTCCCCAGCCAACGGCTGCCTCGGAAGCGCAGCCACAGGCCGAACCACCGGCATCGGACGACGTTCCCCAGCCGACGGCTCCGACAAGCGACGCCCTGCCGCCAGCCGAGTCAACAGGCGGCGCGCACCCGGCCGCCGAATCGCAGCCGGCAACGGATGTTCCCCAGCCGAGCGCTGCCTCGGGCGATGCACCATCGGAGCCGCAGGCTCCGATGATCGGCTCCCACCTGCCCAGGCCGCCTTGGGGACCAGCAGGCTTGCCGGCCCCCGGTATCAGCCCGGACGCCGCACCCGTGCCGACTCAGGGCATCGGCCCGGCCCCCGCCGCCGAACAGGGGGCCGGCTCGGTTCCCGACCACGGCACCGCAGCTGTGCCGGGCGTTGTGCCCGTGCAGGGTACGACTCCGGCTCCCGCACCCAGTTCCGCCCCGCAGCCAGGCACCCCACAGGGGCCGAGCCCCCAGCCGGGCATCGCGCCCGCGCAGGGCAGCGCCCCGGCCGGTTCCCAGACGACACCCAGCGGGCCGACCCAAGGCCCGCTCGGTTCCCCAATGGCACCCGGCGCCCCGGCCTCCACCCCGGCGGCCCCCAGCACTTCGGCTCCCGGCCCGGCACAGGCCCCGGTCGCCTCGCCAGCGGTGCCGGACGCCCCCGCTTCCGGCCCGGCGCATCGCCCGGCCAGCTCCCCAGCGGTATCCAGCACTCCGGTTCCTGGCCCGGCCGGCTCTCCAATGGCGCCCGGCTCCCTGGCTTCCAGTTCGGCGCAGGATCCGGCTGGAAGCTCTTCAACGGCACCGGGCACCCCGGCTCCCAACTCAGTACAGGGCCCGGCTGGCTCGCCAGTGGCGCCCGCCACCCCGGCTACCGGCCCGGCGCAGGGCCCGGCTGGCTCGCCAGCGGCACTCGGCGCCCCTGCTTCCGGCCCGGCGCAGGGCCCGGCTGGCTCGCCACCGGCACTCGGCACCCCGGCCACCGGCCCGGCTGGCTCGCCAGCGGCAC
>NZ_MUMI01000411.1 GCF_002155975.1 Amycolatopsis kentuckyensis | reverse complement strand
CGGCCCGCAGCACCACGCCGTCGCGCATGGTGGCCGGCACGTCGTGTTCGATCGTCACGTCAACCAACGGGGGCCTCGTTCCTCGCGGCGATGAGAGTGTCCGGACCCTGGCAGACCGGCGACGGCCCCGGCACACCCGAACGGGTGTAGTGGGCCGTGACAGATGCCCGCGGGGGAGTGTTTGATGTGGACATGCGAGCGCACCCGCTCGTCGGGCTCGACGAGCACTACGCGGACCTGCTCGCGGCGCTGGACCGTGGCGAGGCGTTGCGGCGCGCCCTGGCACTGCTCGCCGAAGGTTCGGAGGTCGCCTGGACGGCCCGCCCCGACGCGGACGGCGTGCTGACGCTCGAACAGGTCACCGGCGACTGGACCGGCGTGCTCCGTGCACTCCGGGTGCCGCCCAGCACGGGCCTCACCGGCAAAGTCTTCGAGGCCGGGCGCGCGGAGTGGGTCGACGACTACTTCGGCAGCCAGGAAATCACCCACGACTTCGACCGCCACATGGCAGGAGAAAAGGTGCGGCGCGTGCTGGCCGTCCCGCTGCTCCGTGACGGGGAAACGCTCGGCGTCCTCGCCCTCGGCCCCCGCGAGGACGGCACGTTCGGCGACCGCGACATCGAACGCGCCTCGGCGATCGCGGCCCAGGCCGCGCTGGCGGTTTCGGTCGCCGAACGCGCCCGGCTGAGCCGGGAGATCGCGGTCCACGAGGAACGCCGGCGGATGGCGGCCGACCTGCACGACAGCGTCGGCGCGCTGCTGTTCGCCATCGGCTCCGGCATGGCCGACCTCGCCGAAGCCACCCAGGCCGATCCCGACCTGCGCGCCCGGCTCGACCGGCTGCGGGCGCAGGCCGCGGAAGCGACCACGGCGCTGCGCGATTCGCTGCGCACGCTGCGGTCCTCGCCCGCCGCGCTCGCGCTCGGCGTCACGTTGCGCGCCGATTGCGCGGCCTTCGCCGATCGCACCGGCCTGCCCGCGGAGCTGGTCATCCTCGACGAGGAACCGCCCGAACTGCCACCGTCCCGCTCGGACGTGCTCCTCGCCGCGGTCCGCGAAGCCCTGCTGAACGTGGAAAAACACGCCCAGGCCGGCGCGGTCACGGTGTCGGTGCGGCGAAGTGATCCCTGGCTGACGATCGCCGTCCACGACGACGGCGTGGGCCTGCGCCCGGACCACACGCCCGGCCTCGGCCTCACGAACACCGCCGAAGCGCTCGCCCGGCTCGGCGGCTCTCTCCGGGTGGTGTCCGATCCGGACGGTGGCACGATCTGGCGGGCCCGGCTGCCGTGCTGACCGGCACCCGGACCCGCGTCGTGATCGTGGACGACCACCCGGTCGTCCACGACGGCGTCGCCGCGCAGTTGCAGCGCTACCCGGACATGGTCGTCGTCGGCCACGCTGGCACCGGCGCGGCAGCCGTGACGGTCTGCGCCGCGGAACGTCCCGACGTCGTGTTGCTCGACCTCCGGCTGCCCGACTGCGTCGCCGCCGACGTCGTCCCGGAGGTGCACCGGGTCAGCCCGGACAGCCGCATCCTGCTGTTCACCGCCTTCCCCGAACACGCCGCCGTCGCGCCGACCCTGGCCGCCGGCGCCTGCGGCCTCCTCGTGAAACACGCGGGCAGCACGGCGATCCGGGACGCCATCCGCAGCGTCGCCCGCACCGGGACCTTCCGGACCGGTTCGCCCGTGTCGTCCACCGCGCCGGTCACCGCCCGCGAGTACGACGTGCTCCGGCTCGTCGCCGCCGGGCACACCAACCCCGAGATCGGCACCGAGCTGAACCTTTCGGTGAACACCGTCAAGACGTACCTGCGCACGGTGATGCACAAGCTCGGAGCCCGGAACCGGGCCCAGCTCATCGCCAACGCCCGCGGCGAGGGCCTGCTCTGAACTGTCCCTTGTGGACTGACGGCGGAGCGGAGCCGGTGCGCCCCTCGATTGCGCACCGGCTCCGGGGCTTCAGCTGCAGCAGCCCTCGGGGGTGGCGGTTTCGGCGTCCGCTGTGCAGCACGTCGCCGGGGTGGCCAGCGCGGCGCTGTCGCTGCCGTACGTCGCCGAGTCGCCCTTCACCGTGTAGACCTCCCACGGCTCCTTGCCCGGGCCGTGGACCCACACCTTGTCCTGCACCGCGTAGCAGCACGTGGTGTCGTCCTCGGTGAGCGTCTCGAGCCCTTCGCCGGTCAGCCGCCGGGTCGCCGCGTTGACCTGGTCGGTCGACTCGACCTCGACGCCGAGGTGGTCCATCACCGTCTCCTGGCCCGGCTCGCCCTCCAGCAGCACCAGCTTCAACGCCGGCTCCTCGATCGCGAAGTTCGCGTAGCCCGGCCGGAGCTTGGCCGGCTCGGTGCCGAACAGCTTCGAGTAGAAGTCGATCGATCCGGTCAGGTCCCCGACCCGCAGGGCCAGTTGTACTCGTGACATCGCCGCTACCTCCTTGGATAGACATTTGTCTAACTAGCTGAAGTTAGATTGCCGTCTATATGCGAACCTGTCAATATAGAGGTATGTCGAAGCACCTGCCGCTCGTCGCGATGGACGCCTGCTGCGCGCCCCTGGCCCGGGAGCCGCTGACCCAGGACCAGGCGGTCGAGCTGTCGCACCTGTTCAAGGCGATGGCCGACCCCGTCCGGCTGCGGCTGCTCTCGCTGATCGCCTCCCACGCCGGCGGCGAGGCGTGCGTCTGCGACCTCACCGACGCCTTCGACCTGACCGGCCCGACCATCTCCCACCACCTCAAGGTGCTGCGCGAGTCCGGGCTGATCACCGGCGACCGGCGCGGCACCTGGATCTACTACCGCGTGCACCCCGAGGTGCTGGCGCGGCTGTCGGCGGTGCTCACGACCACGGGCGAAGCGGTCACCGCGTGACGACGGTCGCCGAGGTGCCGCCCCGCCTGTCCACTCTGGACAAGTTCCTGCCGGTCTGGATCGCGGCCGCGATGGTCGCCGGGCTGCTGGCCGGGCGCTGGGTGCCCGGCCTGAACACCGCGCTCTCCGCGGTGCAGGTCGACGGCATCTCGCTGCCGATCGCCCTCGGGCTGCTGGTGATGATGTACCCGGTGCTGGCCAAAGTCCGCTACGACCGGCTCGGCACGGTCACCCGCGACCGGCGGCTGCTGTGGCCGTCGCTGGTGCTGAACTGGCTCGTCGGCCCGGCGCTGATGTTCGCGCTCGCCTGGCTGCTGCTGCCCGACCTGCCCGAGTACCGCACGGGCCTGATCATCGTCGGCCTCGCCCGCTGCATCGCCATGGTGATCATCTGGAACGACCTCGCCTGCGGCGACCGCGAAGCCGCCGCCGTGCTCGTCGCGCTGAACTCGGTGTTCCAGGTGCTCGCCTTCGGGCTGCTCGGCTGGTTCTACCTCTCCGTCCTTCCCGGCTGGCTCGGCCTCCCACAGGCCGACCTCGCCGTATCCGGCTGGCAGATCGCCAAGAGCGTGCTGATCTTCCTGGGCATCCCGCTGGTCGCCGGCTACCTGAGCCGCCGCTTCGGTGAACGTGCCAAGGGGCGTGACTGGTACGAGAAGAGCTTCCTGCCGAAGGCCGGGCCCGTCGCGCTGTACGGGCTGCTGTTCACCATCGTCGTCCTCTTCGCCTTGCAGGGCGACCAGATCACCGGCCGGCCGCTGGACGTCGCACGCATCGCGGTGCCGCTGCTGGTCTACTTCGGACTGATGTGGGCCGGATCGTACGCACTCGGCAAGGCCGTGGGGCTCAACTACGAGCGGACCACCACGCTGGCGTTCACCGCCGCGGGCAACAACTTCGAGCTCGCCATCGCCGTGGCCATCGCGACGTTCGGGGCCGCGAGCGGCCAGGCGCTCGCCGGGGTCGTCGGCCCGCTGATCGAAGTTCCCGTACTCGTCGCCCTCGTGTACGTCTCCCTCGCGCTGCGGCGCCGTTTCGCCAGGAGCCCCCGATGACCGGCAAGCCGGAAGTCCTCTTCGTCTGCGTCCACAACGCCGGCCGGTCCCAGATGGCCGCCGCGCTGCTGGCCCACCACGCCGGCGGCGCGGTCGACGTCCGCTCGGCCGGGTCCGCGCCCGCCGACAGCATCAACCCCGCCGTGCGCGAGGCGATGGCCGAGATCGGGCTCGACCTCTCCCGCGAGGTGCCGAAGAAGCTGACGACCGGCGCGGTCGAGGCCGCCGACGTCGTGATCACGATGGGGTGCGGCGACGCCTGCCCGGTCTTCCCGGGCAAGCGCTACCTGGACTGGCAGCTGGAAGACCCCGCGGGTAAAGGCGTCGAGGCCGTCCGGCCGATCCGGGACGAGATCGACCGGCGGGTGCGGGAGCTGCTCGCCGAACTCCGGTGAGCCGCGGGGACCACAGCCCCGGGACCTGCCGGCGATCCGGTGCCGCGCCGAGAGCACCGGCCGGGGCGTGCTGTCCCACGCCTTCGCGACACCGGGTGGCCGCCGGTCGCACGGATCGGTACCGGGCGAGCCGGGTTCAGGCGCGGTGCCGTGCCTGATCGGCGAACCCGCCGCGGGTCATCCCGCCGCTCCGAGGTAGCCGGCCAGGCGTTCGCGGACGGCCGCGCGGGCGCGGTGCAGCAGGACGCGCTGGTTGGCCGCGGAGATCTGCAGGATCGCGCACACCTCCTCGGCCGTGTGGTCGGCGACGTCGCGCAGGCTGATCACCGCGCGCTGCCGGGCGGGCAGCTCGTCGAGCACTCCGGTGATCACTTCGCGGACTTCCAGTGCCAGTGCGGTGTTCTCCGGCGAGGCCCACGGTTCGGGTGCTTTCCGCCAGTGTCCGGGGTAGGCGCCGCCGGGGCCCTGGAACCGGCTGGGGTCCACGGTCGGGCCGTGGTCCTCGTCGCCGGGCAGCAGGCTGGTCCACGGGACGCTGCGCTTCTCCTGCACACCGCGCTTCTTGGCGGTGTTGACCAGGATCCGGTACACCCAGGTCTTGAACGCCGCCCGCCCTTCGAACGCCGCCAGTCCTTTCACGACGGCGAGCCAGGTGTCCTGCACGACTTCCTCGGCGGTGGCGTGCGTGGAGACGAAGGAGCGGGCCAGCCGCAGCATCGACGAGGACCAGGCGTCGAGCACCTCGGCGAACGCGGTGTGGTCGCCGGCCCGCAGGGCCGCGACCAGCTCGTCGTCCGGCGGCAGCTTCGTCACGGGACGAGCGTAGCCGCGGCAGGCGGGGAAAAGGGTGACGGTCACCTTACGGTCGGCCGGTCCGGCGCCCGCAGCAGCGACAGCGCCCCGGCCGGGAACAGCAGCACCGACACCAGGCCGGCGCACACGAGCGCGTCCGCGGTCACCGGCGTCATCAGGCCGGTGAGGACCCCGATCTGCGTGGCCGTCACCAGGAACGGCAGCGACGTCGCCTGCAGCAGCCCCGCCGCGATCGCCCGCCGGACACCGAACTGCCGCGCGAACAGCAACGCCGGGAGCCCGCGGGCGAGCAGCAGCGCGGCCAGGAACAGCGGTACCCGGGCGAGCGCGGACGCGTCGGCGAGCAGCCCGGACAGGTCGAGCCGCAAACCGCTGGTGACGAAGAAGACCGGGATCAGGAAGCCGTATCCGATCGCGTCCAGCTTGCCCCGGAACCGCGGGTGCGACGCCGAATCGCGGTCGAGCAGGCCGACGACCGCGCCCGCGAGGAACGCGCCGAGGATGCTTTCCAGCCCGAAAGTTTCCGCCAGCGCGACGAACGCGACCAGCAGCACCACGGCCGCGCGGACCCGGATCTCGGCCGTGGTGTCCTGCAGCCGCAGCAGCGTCGCACCGAGCCGGCGCGACCGGCCGGCCAGCCCGACCACGACCGCGGTCACGACCACCAGTCCCGCGAACGCGGCGAGCAGCACCAGCCGCGCACCCGTGCTGCCGCCGGAGGCCGAGAACAGCAGCGAGACCAGCAGGACAGCGGCGAAGTCGGCCACCGACGAAGCCGCGATCACCGCCTGCCCCAAGCCGCCCTCGGCCTGGCCGGCGTCCTTGAGCACCGGCACGACCAGGCCGAGCGACGTCGCCGACAGGGCGACCGCCACCAGCAGCGGGCTGTGCACCCAGCCGGCGGCGGCGAACCCCGCTCCGGCGGCGAGCCCCAGTGCCAGCGTCAGCGCGTAACCCAGCAGCGCCACCCGCAGCGCCCGCCCGCGCAGCCGGTGGACGTCGATCTCGAGCCCGGCCAGGAAGAGCAGGAAGGCCAGTCCCAGCAGGGCGACGATCTGCACCGGCAGGTCCGGCGTGATCCAGCCGAGCCCGGACGGCCCGAGCGCGATCCCGGCCACGATCTCCAGCACCACGGCCGGCACGCGCAGTTTCGGCGCGAGCCCGAGCAGCAGCGGCGCGGCGAGCGCGATCGCCGCGACCGCGAACAGGTTGACGAAACCGACGTCGGGCACGGCTAGCGGTATTCGGGATTGGTGAAGTCGAACCGGCAGCCGGCGTCCCACTCGCTGCGCTGGTTGCCGTGCGCGGGAATGCCACCCGCGTCCTTGAGCATCCTCGCGAGGTGCATCAGGTTCCACGTCATGAACGTGGTGTTGCGGTTGGTGAAGTCGTTCTCCGGACCACCGGAGCCGGGGTCCAGGTAGGACGGTCCGGGTCCGGCCTCGCCGATCCAGCCGGCGTCGGCCTGGGGCGCGATGGTGTAGCCGAGGTGCTGCAGGCTGTAGAGGACGTTCATGGCGCAGTGCTTGACGCCGTCTTCGTTGCCGGTGATGAGGCAGCCGCCGACCCGGCCGTAGTAGGCGTACTGCCCGGCGTCGTTGAGCAGGTGCGAACACGCGTAGAGCCGTTCGATGACCTGCTTCATGACCGAACTGTTGTCGCCCAGCCAGATCGGCCCGGCGAGCACGAGGATGTCGGCGGCCAGCACCTTCTCGTAGATGGCCGGCCAGGCGTCGGTGGCCCAGCCGTGCTCGGTCATGTCCGGCCAGACGCCGGTGGCGATGTCGTGGTCGATGGCCCGCAGCACCTCGACGTGGACCCCGTTCTTCGCCATGATCCCGCGGCTGACGTCGATGAGGCCGTCGGTGTTGCTGGGGTCGGGGGAGCGCTTGAGGGTGCCGTTGATGAACAGGGCGCGCAGGTCGTCGTAGCTCGGCATGGTCGATCCCTTCAGAGGAGTTCCGCGTCCTGTTCGACGCAGAGGAGAGCGGGGCCTTCGGCGGTGAAGAGCGCCGCCACGGCTTGGTCGAGCTGGTCGCGGGCGGTGACGCTGAGGCCCGTCGCGCCGCAGAGCCGGGCGTAGGCCGCCCAGTCCGGGTTGACCAGGGACGTCTGCCACACCGGGTAGTCCCCGGCGAGCTGTTCCTTGCTGATCTTGCCGAGGGCGTTGTTGTTGAGCAGCAGGTGCTTCACCGGGATGCCGTACTTGACGGCGGTGGTCAGCTCGGTGGCGTACTGCCCGAAGCCGCCGTCGCCGGTGACCGCCACGATCGGGCGGTCCGGGGCGGCCGCCCACGCGCCGAGCGCGGCCGGGTAGCCGAACCCGATCGAGCCGAGGTAGCCCGACATCAGCACCGGCTGCCCCTTCGACGCCAGGTAGCGGCCGAGCGAGTAGGCGTGGTTGCCGACGTCCACGGTCACCACGGCGTCCTCGGGCAGGTGCCGGGACAGCGCGTCGAACACCGCCGCGGCCGAGACACCACGGCCGCGGTCGTCGGCGGCGCGGCGGGCCTTCTCGGCACGCCAGATCGCCCAGCGGGCCGCGACGTCGGGCCGCTGGTCCTCGGCTTTCGTCTCGGCCAGCGCCGCGGTCAGGGCGCCGAGGGCGAGCCGGGCGTCGCCGAGCAGCGAGGTCGTGACCGCGTCGAACCGGCCGATCGCGCCCGGGTCGTCGTCGATCTGCAGGACCGGCTTGTAGGCGGCGATGCCGGTGTGGTTGCTGAAGGACGCGCCGACGGCGATCAGCAGGTCGGCTTCGTTCATCAGCCAGCTCGCCACCGGCGTCCCGCTGCGGCCGAGCACGCCCGCGCCGAGCGGGTGGGTGTCGGGCACCAGGCCCTTCGCCTTGAACGTCGTCAGCACCGGGGCGCCGAGCCGTTCGGCCAGCGCGGTGACCTCGGCGGCGGCGTCCCGGGCGCCGTGGCCGACGACGAACACCGGCCGCCGGGCGTCGCGGACGAGCGCGGCCGCCGCGGTGACCGCGGCGGTGTCCGGTGCTCCGGACCGGCCGGACCGGCGTCCGTCCGGGGTGGCCGGCGGGGCGTCGCTCGGCTGCACCTGGACCTCGTCGGGCAGGACCAGGTGCGCCACGCCCCGCCGGTCGACGGC
>NZ_MUMI01000410.1 GCF_002155975.1 Amycolatopsis kentuckyensis | reverse complement strand
AGCATCGGATCCATCAGCGGCGAGTGGAACGCGTGGCTCACCTTGAGCCGCTTGGTCTTCGGGAACTTCGCCGCGATCGCCAGCACCGCGGCCTCCTCGCCGGAGATCACGACCGACTCGGGACCGTTCACCGCCGCGATCGAGACCCCCTCGGTCAGGGTGATGGCCGACTCCGGTGCGGCGATCGAGACCATCGCGCCGCCTTCGGGCAGCGCCTGCATCAGCGACGCGCGGGCAGCGACCAGCGTGCAGGCGTCGGGCAGGGTCAGGACCCCGGCGACGTGGGCGGCGACCAGTTCGCCGATCGAGTGCCCGGCGACGAAGTCCGGGCGCACGCCCCACGCCGTGACGAGCCGGTGCAGGGCGACCTCGACGGCGAACAGCGCGGGCTGCGTGTAGCCGGTCCGGTCGAGCCGGTCGCCGCCGTCGAAGACGATCTCGCGCAGGGACGCGTCGAGCAGGCCGTCGAACTCGGCGCACACGGCGTCGAAAGCGTCGGCGAAGACGGGGAAGCGGTCGTAGAGCTCGCGGCCCATCCCGGCGCGCTGGGCGCCCTGGCCGGTGAACAGCACGGCCAGGCGACCGCCGGGGACGGGCGTCCCGCGCACGGCGTTGTCCAGGTCCGCCAGCCCCGCCCGGAGCTGGTCGCGGTCCCCGAGGACGACGGCCCGGTGCTCCAGGGCCGCGCGACCGGTCGCCAGGGTGCGGCCGACCTCGACCGCCGGAGCGTCCTCGCCGACCGCGGCGCGCAGGCGCCGGGCCTGCTCGTGCAGGGCCTGCTCGTCCTTTGCCGACAGCGGCCAGAGGGTGAGTCCCGGCGGCACCGTGGACGCCGGCTCGGGCTCGCCCGCTTCGAGGACCACGTGGGCGTTGGTGCCGCTGACGCCGAACGCCGACACGCCCGCCCGCCGCGGCCGGTCGGACGTCCACTCGCGCGGCTCGGTGAGCAGTTCCACGGCCCCCGCGGACCAGTCCACCCGGGACGAAGGGGCGTCGACGTGCAGGGTCCGCGGGAGGACGCCGTGCTGCATGGCCATGACCATCTTGATGACCCCGGCGATGCCCGCGGCGGCCTGCGTGTGGCCGATGTTGGACTTCACCGATCCCAGCCACAGCGGCGTTTCCCGGTCCTGGCCGTAGGTGGCCAGCAGGGCCTGCGCCTCGATCGGATCGCCCAGCTTCGTGCCGGTGCCGTGCGCTTCGACGGCGTCGACGTCCGAAGTGGACAGACCGGCGGCGGCCAGCGCGGCGCGGATGACCCGCTGCTGCGAAGGACCGTTCGGCGCGGTCAGGCCGTTGGAGGCGCCGTCGGAGTTCACGGCCGAGCCGCGGACGACGGCGAGGACCCGGTGGCCGTTCCGGCGGGCGTCCGACAGCCGTTCCAGCAGCACGAGCCCGGCGCCCTCGCCCCAGCCCGTGCCGTCCGCCGCGTCGGCGAACGCCTTGCACCGGCCGTCGGAAGCCAGGCCTCGCTGCCGGCTGAACTCGACGAAGGTCGCCGGGGTGGACATCACGGTCGCGCCGCCGGCGAGCGCGAGGTCGCACTCGCCCCGGCGCAGCGCCTGCGCGGCGAGGTGGATCGCGACCAGCGACGACGAGCACGCCGTGTCGACGGTCAGCGCCGGGCCTTCGAGGCCGAACGCGTAGGCCAGCCGGCCGGACACGACGGCGGCGGCGTTGCCGGTGCCGATGAAGCCACCGACCTCTTCGCCCGCTGAGCCGAGCAGCCCCGCGTAGTCCTGGCCGTTGGTGCCGGCGAACACGCCGGTGCGGCTGCCGCGCACCGTGTGCGGGTCGATCCCGGCGCGCTCGAAGACCTCCCAGGTGATCTCGAGCAGCAGGCGCTGCTGCGGGTCCATCGCGAGGGCTTCGCGGGGCGAGATGCCGAAGAAGGCCGCGTCGAACTCCGCTGCGCCGTCGAGGAATCCGCCGTCGCGGACGTAGCTGTGGCCGCTCTTGCCCGGGTCGGGGTCGTAGAGCGCGCCGAGGTCCCAGCCGCGGTCCTCGGGCAGGCCGGTCATGGCGTCGACGCCGTCGGCGACGAGCCGCCAGAGATCCTCCGGCGTGGCGACCGAGCCCGGGAACCGGCAGCCCATGGCGACGAGCGCGATCGGCTCGTCTTCCCGGACCGGCGCCGCGTCCGTTCCGGCCGGTTCCGGCAGGCGGCCGAGCAGCTCGCGGTGCAGGTGCCGGGCCAGCGCGACCGGCGTCGGGTGGTCGAACACGCACGTCGCGGGCAGGCTCAGCCCGGTCGCCGCGTCGAGGCGGTTGCGCAGTTCGACAGCGGTCAGGGAGGTGAACCCGCTGTCGGAGAAGGCGCGTTCGGCGTCGACCGCGGCGGCGTCGGGGTAGCCGAGCACGGCCGCGACGTGCGTGCGGGTCAGGTCGAGCACCGTCCGGGCGGCGTCCACTTCGGACAGCCCGGCGAGCAGCCCCGCCGGCTCGGCGGCTTCCGGGGTTTCGACCGACTCGCCGAACCCGTCGAACAGCGGCCGCGGCCGGACGGCCCGCAGCGCGGGAAGGTAGACGTCCCAGTCGAGATCGGCCACCACGGCCAGCGGCGCGTCGGCGGCGGCTTCGCGCACGAGGGCGTCGAGAGCGAGCCCGGGCTCCAGCGCGCCGACACCGGAGGCTCGCAGCCGTCGCCGCGCTTCGGCATCGCCGGCGGCCATCCCGTCACCGGCCCACGGACCCCACGCAATCGAGACGGCGGGCAGCCCGGCGGCGTGCCGCTGCTGGGCGAGGGCATCGAGGTGCGCGTTGGCGGCGGCGTAGCTCGCCTGCCCGGCGGCGCCGAACGCGCCGGCCACCGACGAGAACAGGACGAAGGCATCGAGATCGGCGGTGAGCGCGGACAGGTTCTCGGCGGCGGTCACCTTCGCCCGCAGGACGGCGTCGAAGCGCTCCGGCGTGAGCGAATCGATGACGCCGTCGTCAAGAACCCCGGCCGCGTGCACCACGGCACGGAGATCATCGGGAAGAACCGCGGCCAGCGCCTCCCGATCACCGGCATCACAGGCGACAACCGAGACATCACAGCCGAGGGCGGCAAGTTCGCGTTGAAGGTCGGCGGCCCCCGGAGCGGCGGGCCCGCGACGGCTGAGCAGGACCAGCCGTCCGGCACCGCCGGCGGCCAGCCGCCGGGCAACCTGCGCGCCGAGGGCGCCCGTGCCGCCGGTGATCAGCACGGTGCCCCGGGGCTGCCAGGCCTCGCCGGACGTCACGGAGCGGCGTTGGGCGCCGGTGTCCGGCGAGGTTGGCCGGGGCTGCCCGGCCTCGCCCTCCCCGGAGCGGCGTTCGGCGCCGGTGGCCGGCGAGGTTGGTTGGGGCTGCCCGGCCTCGCCCGCCGCAGACCGGCGTTCGGCGCCCGTGGCCAACGCGGCTCCCCGGGGCTGCCCAGCCTCGCCCTCCCCGGAGCGGCGTTCCTCCCGCTGAGCACCCGTGACCGGGATGGTTCCCCGGCCGGGGGTTCCGGAGCGGCGTTCGAGCCGGCGGGCGAAGATGCCGGATGGGCGGAGCGCCACCTCGTCTTCGGTGCCGGTGAGCACCGCCGCGAGGCGGGTGCGGGTGCGGTCGTCCAGGTCGGCCGGCAGGTCGATCAAGCCGCCCCAGTGCTGGGGGTACTCCATCGCCGCCGTGCGGCCGAGGCCCCAGACCTGGGCCTGGACCGGTGCCTCGACTCGGTCGGCGCGGACCGCCGCGACCGCGCCGCGGGTGAGGCACCACAGCCGTCCGCTCGTCCCGAGGTCGTCGAGGGCCTGGAGCAGGGTGGCCGTGCCCGCCGCCACTCCTCGGCCGCCGTCGGCCAGGGACAGCAGGGACAGCACTCCGTCCACTTCGGACCCGTCCAGGGCCTCGCGGAGGCGCTCGGCGAACTCCGCGCGCGGCAGCAGCGGGTCGATGCGGACCGGGGTGAGCCGGGCCCCGCGTTCGATGACCGCCTGCGCGACGCCGGCCACGACCCCGGTCTCGCCTGCTTCCGGCACGACCAGCAGCCAGTGCCCGGTGAGCGCGGCGGCGTCCGGCGAGATCGGGCGCCAAGCGATGCCGTAGCGCCAGGAATCCACAGTGGACTGCTGGTGCCGTCGCCGGTACCAGGCCGACAGCGCCGGGGTGACCGCCTCGGCGACCCCCTCGTCCAGCTCGAGCTCGGCGGCCAGCTTGCCGCTGCGCACCACGTCCCAGAAGCCGGAGTCGCCGCCCGGCGCCGCGCCGGGTTCCGCGGCGAGCCAGTAGTTGCGGTGCCGGAAGGCGTAAGTGGGCAGGTCGACCCGGCGGCCGCCGGGGAAGAACGGGGTCCAGTCGACGTCCACACCGTGGACGTGAGCAGTGCTCAACGCCGAGAGCAGTGCTCTCTCTTCAGAGCGGTCTCGCCGCAACGCCGGGATCGCGGTGCCGCCGACCATCGCGCTGAGCACCCCGTCAGGGCCCAGCTCCAGGAACACGTCCGCGCCGGCGCTTCGCAACGTCGCCACTCCGTCGGCGAAGCGGACCGTCTCCCGCACGTGCCGCACCCAGTAATCCGCCGTGAACGCCGCAGCGAGAGCACCGCTCACATTCGAGAGCACCGGTATCTCGGCCGGGTGGTAGGTGAGGGTTTCCGCCACCGCACGGAAGTCGGCCAGCATCGGGTCCATCAACGGCGAATGGAACGCGTGGCTCACCGAGAGGCGCTTGGTTTTCGGGAACTGAGCCGCGATGGCGAGAACCGCGGACTCCTCGCCGGAGATCACCACCGATTCCGGGCCGTTCACCGCCGCGATCGAGACACCCTCGGTCAAGGTGATGGCCGACTCCGGCGCGGCAATCGACACCATCGCCCCACCCGGCGGCAACGCCTGCATCAGCGACGCCCGCGCCGCCACCAGCGTGCAGGCATCAGACAGGGACAGCACCCCGGCAACGTGCGCGGCCGAAATCTCCCCGATCGAATGCCCCGCCACGAAATCCGGGCGGACACCGAAAGACTCAACCAGGCGGAACAGGGCGACCTCGAGAGCGAACAACGCCGGCTGAGTGAACTCCGTCCGATCCAACAACTCGGCATCATCAAAAGCCGCACGCAACGACGGATCAAAATGCGCCAGCACCGCATCGAACGCGGCCGCATACACCGGGAACCGCTCGTACAGACCCAGACCCATCCCGACCCGCTGCGCCCCCTGGCCGGTGAACAACACCGCCAGCCGCCGACCCGGCCGAGCGACCCCCATGACCGGCAGATTCTCCAGCGCGGCAACGAGTTCCTCCCGGGAGTCGCCGACCACGACCGCCCGGTGTTCGAGGGCGGCCCGGGAGTTCAGCAGCGAGAACCCGATGTCGACCGGGGACAGCGACGGGTGGGCCTCAACGTGCGTGCGAAGGCGTTCGGCCTGGGCGGCGAGCGCGTCGGCGTCGCGGGCGGACAGCAGCCACGCGACGGTTCCGGGCTCTTCCGGGCGCTTCGACGACGGCGGCGCCGCGGGGGCCTGCTCGATGATCGTGTGCGCGTTGGTTCCGGAGATGCCGAACGACGAAACGCCGGCCCGGCGCGGACGGCCGGTTTCGGGCCAGCGGTGGGCGTCGGTGAGCAGCTCGATCGCGCCGGACTCCCAGTCGACGCGCGACGACGGCGCGTCGACGTGCAGGGTCCGGGGCAGGACGCCGTGCCGCAACGCCATCACCACCTTGATGACCCCGGCGATGCCCGCGGCGGCCTGCGTGTGGCCGATGTTGGACTTGAGCGAGCCGAGCCACAGCGGCGTCGGACGGTCCTGGCCGTAGGTGGCCAGCAGGGCCTGCGCCTCGATCGGATCGCCCAGTTTCGTGCCGGTGCCGTGCGCCTCGACGGCGTCCACTTCGGACGGAGCGAGGCCCGCGCCGGCCAGTGCGGCGCGGATGACCCGCTGCTGTGAGGGCCCGTTCGGGGCGGTCAGGCCGTTCGACGCGCCGTCGGAGTTGACCGCCGAACCGCGGACGAGCGCCAGGACTTCGTGCCCGTGACGCCGGGCGTCGGACAGGCGCTCCAGCAGCACCAGGCCGGCGCCTTCGCCCCAGCCGGTACCGTCCGCGGCCTCCGCGAACGCCTTGCAGCGGCCGTCGGACGCGAGCCCGCCCTGCCGGTCGAACTCCACGAACATGCCCGGCTGGGCCATCACGGCGACACCACCGGCCAGGGCGAGGTCGCACTCGCCGCGCCGCAGGGCCTGGACCGCCCAGTGCAGGGCGACCAGCGACGACGAGCAGGCCGTGTCGATCGAGACGGCGGGTCCTTCGAAACCGAACGTGTAGGAGACGCGGCCCGAGACGACGCTGGTCGCGTTGCCGGTCAGCAGGTGGCCTTCGACACCGGCCGCCACCTCGGCGACGCCGCTGCCGTACGCCTGGTGCGCGGCGCCGACGAAGACGCCAGTGCTGCTGCCCCGCAGCGACCGCGGGTCGATCCCGGCGCGTTCCAGTGCTTCCCAGGAGATCTCCAGCAGCAGCCGCTGCTGCGGGTCCATCGCGAGGGCTTCGTGCGGGGAGATGCCGAAGAACTCGGCGTCGAAGCCGCCGGCGTCGTGGACGAACCCGCCCTCGGCGGCGTCCAGGGCCGCGAGGTCCCAGCCGCGGTCGGCGGGCAGCGCGGTGAGGGCGTCGCGGCCGGTTTCGACCAGGCGCCACAGGTCCTCCGGTGACGTCACCTCGCCCGGGTAGCGGCAGCTCATCGCGACGATGGCGATCGGGTCGCCGTCGGTGACGGTGGTGATCGCCGTCGTCGTCGCGGGCCCCGCGTCGCCGGCCAGCTCCGCCTGCAGCAGCGCGGTGAGGGCCTGGGGGCTGGGGTGGTCGAAGATGACCGTGGCGGGCAGGCGCAGGCCGGTCACCGCGGTGAGGCGGTTGCGCAGCTCGACGGCGGTCAGGGAGTCGAAGCCCAGGTCCTTGAACGCCTTGGCGGGCTCGACGGCGTCGGCGCCGTCGTGGCCGAGGACCGCCGCCACGTGCGTGCGGACGAGGTCGAGCAGGAACCGGCGGACGTCGTCGGCGCCGAGCCCGGCCAGTTTCGCGGCGAGGCCGTCGGTGCCGGAAGGCAGCCCGGCCGCGCGGCGCGTGCGCACGCGGACCAGGCCGTGCCACAGGGCGGGCAGGTGTTCGGCCTGGGCGCGCAGCGCGGTGAGGTCGACGCGGACCGGGACCACGCACGCGGCGCCGGCGACCTGGGCGGCGTCGAACAGCGCGAGGGCTTCCGCGGTGCCGAGGGCGCCGATGCCGGACCGCGCGATCCGCGACAGGTCCTCGTCGTCGAGGGCGGCGGTCATGCCGCTCGCCTCGGCCCACTGGCCCCAGGCGAGGGAGACGCCGGGCAGGCCGTCGGCGCGGCGGCGGGCGGCGAGCGCGTCGAGAGCGGCGTTGGCGGCGGCGTAGTTGGCCTGGCCCGCGGCCCCGGCCACCCCGGCGAGCGAGGAGTACAGCGCGAACCACGCCAGGTCGCGATCACGGGTCAGCTCGTGCAGGTTCAGCGCGGCGTCGGCCTTCGGGCCGAGGACGGCGTCGATCCGCTCGGGCGTCAGCGACTCGACGACGCCGTCGTCGAGCACGCCCGCGGTGTGGACGACGCCGGTCAGGTTCACCGGGCCGAGCAGCGCCGCGAGCTCCGCCCGGTCGGCGACGTCGCAGCTCTCGACGCGCACGTCGGCGCCCAGGGCCGCAAGTTCGGCGACCAGTCCGGCCGCGCCCGGGGCGTCGGGGCCGCGGCGGCTGACCAGCAGGAGGTTCCTGACGCCGTGGGTGGTCACGAGGTGGCGGGCCAGGATGCCGCCGAGGGTGCCGGTGCCGCCGGTGATGAGGACGGTGCCCGCGGGATCCGGCGCGGCGGGGACGGTGAGGACGTTCTTGCCGACGTGCTTGGCCTGGCTCATGAAGCGGAAGGCGTCGGGCGCGCGGACGACGTCCCAGACCTTGGTGGGCAGGGGGCGCAGCTTGCCGTCGGCGAACAGCGTCAGGAGGGTCCGGAGGATTTCCTGAATGCGGTCCGGCCCGGGGTCGCCGAGGTCGAACGGCAGGTAGGTGACGCCCGCGGGGTCGCGCAGGTCGGTCTTGCCCATTTCGAGGAACCGGCCGCCGGGCTTGAGAAGGCCGAGCGAGGCGTCGATGAAGGGGCCGGTCAGCGAGTTGAGGACGACATCGATTTCGTTGAACCGATTCGCGAACTCGAGATCCCGCGACGACGCGATGTGGGTGACGCCGAGAGCGCGGACGGCGTCCTGTTTGGCCGGACCGGCCGTGGCGAACACTTCGGCGTGCGCGCCGCGGGCGAGCTGGACGGCGGCCATCCCGACACCGCCGGCGGCCGCGTGGACGAGCACGGACTGGCCGGCTTCGAGGTGGCCTAGGTCGAAGAGGGCGTAGTAGGCGGTGACGAAGGCGACGGGCACGGACGCGGCCTGGGCGAAGGTCCAGCCGTCCGGTACCGGGACGAGCAGCCGGGCATCGGTCACGGCGTGGGGGCCGAACGCCCCGGTGAACAGGCCGAACACCCGGTCCCCGACGGCGAACCCGGTGACGTCGGGCGCGACTTCGGTGACCACCCCGGCGGCTTCGGAACCGAGGACGGCGGCGGGGTCGGGGTACATGCCGAGCGCGATGAGGACGTCCCGGAAGTTGATCCCGGCGGCCCGGACGGCGACCCGGACTTCGCCCTCGGCGAGCTCGGTTTCCGGCTGTGGCCCGAGGGTGAGGCCGTCGAGGGTGCCGCCGGTGCTGGTGAGCCGCCAAGGTTCGCCCGGGATGGTCAGGGCACCGCTGTGGGCGCGGGCGAGCCGTGGCGCGGTGAAGCCGCCGTCGCGGACGTCGACCTGCGGTTCGGCGGGCAGGGTGGCGAGGTCGGGCCACGCGGAGTCGTCGAGGTCGAGCAGCTGGAACCGGCCGGGGTGCTCGGTCTGGGCGGACCGGACCAGGCCCCGGGCGGCGGCCGCGGCGGGATCGGTGTCGGCGTGGCGGGTGACGACGACGAGGCGGCCGGGCCGTTCGGCGGCGAGCCAGGTCCGGACGAGGGTGAGGGCTTCGCGGGTGGCCTCGTGGATGTCGCCGGCGGCGATGAGGGCGAAGACGAGCTCGGCGCCGGTGTCCATATCGGACACTCCGGGCAGCCCGAAGTCACTGCTGCCGAGGACGACGGCTTCGGCCCGCGGCCCGGCGGCGATGGGGGTTCGGTCGAGGCGGAACAGCGACCCGTTCTGCACGGGGGCGGCGGTGGGCGAGATGGGGCGCAGGGTCAGGGATTCGATCGAGGCGACCGGGTCACCGGCCTGGTCGCAGACGGCGACGGAGACGGCGTTGTCCCCGGCCGGCGCCAGCCGGACGCGGAGGGCGGTGGCGCCGGCCGCGTGCAGGGTGACGCCGCTCCAGGAGAACGGCATGCCGCCGGAGCTTGCCGGGCCGACCGCGGCGGTCATGGTCGTAGCGGTGGTGGTCGTTGCGGTGGTGGTCGTTGCGCTCGGGGCGGCGAGGCCCAGCGGGTGCAGGGCCGCGTCCAGCAACGCCGGGTGCAAGCCGAAGGCCGATGCTTCCGGGTGGTACTCCTCCGGGAGCTTCACCTCCGCGAATGTCTCCTCGCCTCGGCGCCACACCGCACCCAGCCCGTGGAAAGCCGGGCCGTACGTGAAGCCGAGGGTCTCCAGCTGGTCGTAGAGGCCGTCCGTGGGGATGCGGTCCGCTCCGGGCGGGGGCCACTCCGTCAGCTCCACAGCCTGCTGAGCGCCGGCGGTGAGGAGGCCGCTCGCGTGGCGGGTCCACGTGTCCTGTCCCGGCGCGGCGCCGTCGTCCGGGCGGGAATACAGGGTCAGCTCGCGGCGGCCGGTGCCGTCCGGCGGTCCGACGAAGACCTGGACCGCCACCCCGCCGCGCGCCGGCAGGACGAGCGGGGCCTCCAGGGTCAGCTCGTCGACCACATCGCAGCCGACCTGGTCCCCGGCCCGGACGGCCAGCTCCAGCAGCGCCGTCCCCGGGACCAGGACCGTCCCGCCCAACGCGTGCCCGGCGAGCCACGGCTGAGTCTCCACGGACAGCCGCCCGGTGAAGACGACGCCGTCGTGCCCGGCCAGGCTGACCGCCGCTCCCAGCAGCGGGTGGTCCAGTGCGCCCAGGCCCAGCGAGCCCGCGTCACCGTGCGCAACGCCGCCGCGCGGCCAGAACCGCTCGCGCTGGAACGCATACGAAGGCAGGTCGACCCGGCGGCCGCCGGGGAAGAACGGCGTCCAGTCGACGTCCATACCGTGCACGTGAGCAGTGCTCAACGCTGTGAGCAGTGCTCTCTCTTCAGAGCGGTCTCGCCGCAACGCCGGGATCGCCGTGCCGCCGACCATCGCGCTTAGCACCCCGTCAGGGCCCAGCTCCAGGAAGACCCCGACCCCGGCAGCCTCCAAAGTGGACACGCCGTCGGCGAACCGGACCGTCTCCCGCACGTGCCGCACCCAGTAATCCGCCGTGAACGCCGAAGCGAGAGCACCGCTCACATTCGAGAGCACCGGTATCCGCGCCGGGTGATACGTCAACGACTCCGCCACCGCACGGAAGTCCGCCAGCATCGGGTCCATCAACGGCGAATGGAACGCGTGACTCACCGACAGCCGCTTGGTCTTCGGGAACTGGGCCGCGATGGCGAGAACCGCGGACTCCTCGCCGGAGATCACCACCGATTCCGGGCCGTTCACCGCCGCGATCGAGACACCCTCGGTCAGGACGATCGCCGACTCCGGCGCGGCGATCGAGACCATCGCGCCGCCTTCGGGCAGCGCCTGCATCAGCGACGCCCGCGCCGCCACCAGCGTGCAGGCATCAGACAGGGACAGCACCCCGGCAACGTGCGCCGCCGAAATCTCCCCGATCGAATGCCCCGCCACAAAATCCGGACGGACACCGAAAGCCTCAACCAGGCGGAACAGGGCGACCTCGAGAGCGAACAACGCCGGCTGAGTGAACTCCGTCCGATCCAACAACTCGGCATCATCGAAAGCCGCACGCAACGACGGATCGAAGTGCGCACAAACCTCGTCGAAAGCCGAGGCATACACCGGAAAACGCTCGTACAGCTCGCGGCCCATCCCGACCCGCTGCGCCCCCTGGCCGGTGAACAACACCGCCAGCAACGCATCCGGATCGGCAGTACCGACGACAGCGTCCTCGAGGCGCGAAAGCCCGGCTCGCAGCGAGTCCCGATCAGAACCGAGCACCACGGCGCGCCGAGGCAGCCGCGCCCGCGTCACAGCCAGGGAGTAGCCGCCGTCGACCGGATCGGGCTCCGCGTCCAGCAACCGCCGGGCTTGCGCGCGCAGGGCCGCATCGCTCGCCCCGGAGATCACCCAGGGCAGCAGCCCGCCGGTGGCAGGAGCGGCCGGATCGACGGCGGCCGGAGGCGCCTCCTCGACGATGACGTGCACGTTCGTCCCGCTCACGCCGAATGCCGACACCCCGGCCCGGCGCGGCGTTTCCCGGCGCGGCCACGGCTGCGACGAGGTCAGCAGCGAGACCGCGCCCGCCGACCAGTCCACTTCGGACGACGGCGCGTCGACGTGCAGGGTGCGTGGCAGCACCTCGTGCCGCAGCGCCAGCACCATCTTGATGACGCCCGCGATCCCGGACGCCGACTGCGTGTGCCCGATGTTCGACTTCAGCGCCCCCAGCCACAGCGGCCGGTCGGCGGGCCGGTCCTGGCCGTACGTCGCCAGGAGCGCCTGGGCCTCGATCGGATCACCCAGTGCGGTCCCGGTGCCGTGCGCCTCGACCGCGTCCACATCCGAAGTGGACAGACCGGCGTTCGACAGAGCGGTACGGATCACGCGTTGCTGCGACGGGCCGTTCGGGGCGGTCAGGCCGTTCGACGCGCCGTCGGAGTTGACCGCGGAGCCGCGGATCACGCCGAGGACCCGGTGCCCGTTGCGCTGGGCGTCGGACAGCTTCTCCAGCAGCACCAGGCCGGCACCTTCGCCCCAGCCGGTGCCGTCGGCCGCGTCGGCGAAGGACTTGCACCGGCCGTCCGAGGCCAGCCCGCGCTGGCGGCTGAACTCCGCGAACGCCAGCGGACTCACCATCACCGTGACGCCGCCCGCCAGCGCGAGGCCGCATTCGTCCTGCCGCAGCGCCTGGCAGGCCCAGTGCAGCGCGACCAGCGACGACGAGCAGGCCGTGTCGACGGTGACCGACGGCCCCTCCAGCCCGAAGGTGTAGGACAGCCGCCCCGACATGACGCTGGGTGCCTCGCCGGTGAGCAGGTACCCCTCGGAGCCCGTCGCGGCCTGCAGGGTGCTGCTGTAGCCGGACGCGTTGGCGCCGATGAACACGCCGGTCCGGCTGCCGCGCAACGAAAACGGGTCGAGCCGGGCGCGTTCGAGGAGCTCCCAGGACGTCTCCAGGAGCAGCCGCTGCTGCGGGTCCATGGCCAGGGCCTCGCGCGGCGAGATGCCGAACAGGCCGGGGTCGAAGAAGGCCGCGTCGTGGACGAAGCCGCCCTCGACCGCGCGGGTGCCTTCGGCGCCGTACATGCGCTCGACGTCCCAGCCGCGGTCCTCCGGGAAGCCCGTCATCGCGTCGGTGCCGCCCGCGACGAGGTCCCACAGGTCCTCGGGCGAGTCGACGCCGCCCGGGTACCGGCAGGCGAGGGAGATGATGGCGATCGGCTCCTGCTCCGCGGCCTCGGCCGCCTGCAGCCGCTGCCGGGTCTGGTGCAGGTCGGCGGTCACGCGCTTGAGGTACTCGAGGAGCTTGTCCTGCTCTGCCATCGCCAACCTCATCCGTTCGTCCAAGTCAGGGGGTCACTCGGTCGGCGTCACAGCGCCGGAGGCGGGGAAACCCCGAGCTCGTGGTCGATGAACGCGAAGACCTCGGCCGCCGAGGCGTCCGCGAGCTGCGCCTGCCGCGGGGCCGCGCGGTCCCCGCTCCACTGGTTCAGCAGGGACTTCAGCCGCATCTCGACGCGCATCCGGACGTTCTCGTCGGCCTCGAGGTCCGTCAGCGACGCCTCCAGCCGGTCGAGCGCGCCGAAGGCCGAGTCCGCGGGTGTGCCGCCGGGGGCGATGCCGGCCGCGAGGAACCGGGCCAGCGCGACCGGGGTCGGGTGGTCGAAGACGGCGGTGGCGGCCAGCCGCAGGCCGGTGACCTGGCGCAACCGGTTGCGCACCTCGACCGCGGTCACGGAGTCGAACCCGAGGTCGCGGAACGGCCGGGTGCTGCCGATCGCGTCGGCGCCGCGGTGGCCGAGCA
>NZ_MUMI01000041.1 GCF_002155975.1 Amycolatopsis kentuckyensis | reverse complement strand
CGGGCGAGCTGGACGCCGTCCGCTTCGAAGCGCTCGCCGGGCGGGCGGCGGGGGAGCCGCGGCCCGCCGAACGGACCGCGTTGATCCGTGAGGCACTCGGGTTGTGGCACGGCACGCCCTACGGCGGCCTGGACGTCCCGGTCCTGGCCGACGAGGCCCTGCGGCTGACCGAGCGGCGCATGGTCCTGCTCGAACAGCTGCACCAGGCCGAACTCGACCAGGGCAGGCACGCGGCGGTGGTGGCCGAGCTGGCCGGGCTGGTGCGCCGGTATCCGCTGCGGGAACGGCTGCACTACCTGCTGATGATGGCCCTGTCGCTCGACGGGCGGCGGGCGGAGGCGCTGGACGCCTACCGCGGCGCCCGCCGGGTGCTGGTCCGGCAGCTCGGCCTGGAACCGGGCCGTGCGCTGCGGGACCTCGAACGCCGGATCCTGGCGGACGGGCCCGTGGCCTGCGCGGCCGCGGGCCCGTCCGGCGGGGATCAGATGACGCGCAGGTAGAGGTACACGTGCGAGCCGGCGCGGGACTTGTTGAACTCCTTCTTCGTGCCCTCGCCGCCGGCGCGGACGGTGCCGAAGTTGGTGCCGTCACCCCAGGTGCCGTAGACCTCGGCGGCCTTGCCGTCGGCGTCGGTGTCCTTCACCCAGCCGTTGACCGAAACCTTGCCGTTGGTGCAGGTGATCGTCCACGCGGCGGACCCGCCGCCGACCGAGGGGCTGAACTTGTCACCGCAGGTGCCCTGGATCGTCACCACGCCGTCGGTGCCCGCCAGCGCGGGAGCCGAGCTGATCAGGGAACCACCGACGACGGCGCCGGTCAGCGCGGCCACGGCCGCCGCCTTCTTGACGAAGCTCATCTCGTAGTGCCTTTCTCGGGGGCCGGCTGTTCGCCTGCCGTGAAAAGGACACTGCCGGGGTCGTCTTTGCTGTTACTTTGCCACTGCTTTGCTCCGGCTTTGCCGGTCCGCGACCCTCGAGGGACAAGCGCGGCCCGGCTGTCTAGATTCAAGCCATGTCACGCGCAAGCCTGGACAAGGATCCGCACGAAGTCGCCGCGATGTTCGACGGCGTCGCGGACGGGTACGACCGGGCGAACTCGTTCATGACGTTCGGCTTCGACCGGCGCTGGCGCACCACCACCGCGCGCGTCCTCGACGCCCGCCGCGGTGAGAAGGTCCTGGACCTCGCCGCCGGCACCGGGGTGTCGACCGTCGAGTACGCCCGCGGGGGCGCGTGGTGCCTGGCCGCGGACTTCTCCTTCGGCATGCTCCGCGCCGGGCTGCACCGCAAGGTCCCGATGGTCGCCGCGGACGCGCTGAACCTCCCGTTCGCCGACGAGAGCTTCGACGCCGTGACGATCTCCCTGGCCCTGCGCAACTTCGTCGACACTAAGGCCGCGCTCACCGAGATCGCCCGGGTGGTCAAGCCGGGTGGCCGGCTGGTGATCTGCGAGGTCTCGACCCCGCCGTTCGCGCCGATCCGGTTCATCCACCGGCGGTTCATGCTGAAGCTGCTCACCTGGGTCGGCAAGCGGACGTCGTCCAACCCCGAGGCCTACTCCTACCTGGCCGAATCGATGCTCGCCTGGCCAGACCAGCGCACCCTCGGCGAGATCATCGCGAGCGCGGGCTGGGCCGACGTCGAGTGGTTGAACCTCACATTCGGCGTCGTGGCGATCCACCGCGCCCGAAAGCCTGCCTAAACTCGCGTTCATGACGCGACGCACCGCAGACCAGGACGCCGAAGTCATCGTCGTCGGCGCCGGACCCGCCGGTTCCACCGTGGCCACCTACCTGGCCCGCGCGGGCGTCGACGTCCTCCTGCTGGAGAAGACCGAATTCCCCCGCGAGAAGGTCTGCGGCGACGGACTGACCCCGCGCGGGGTCAAGCAGCTCATCGACCTCGGCATCGACACGAGCGAGGACGCCGGCTGGGTGCACAGCCGCGGCCTGCGGATCCTCACCGGCGACCTGACGCTGGAACTCGACTGGCCGGACCTGACCAGCTACCCGCCGTACGGCGTTTCCCGCACCCGCCACGACTTCGACGACCTCCTCGCGAAGCTCGCCGTGAAGGCCGGCGCGCGGCTGTACGAGCGCACCACCGTCACCGGCGCGATCACCGGCCCGAGCGGGCGCGTGGTCGGCGTCGAGGCCAAGGTCGGCCCGGAGCGGACGCCGGTGAAGTACTTCGCGCCGCTGGTCCTGGCCTGCGACGGCGTGTCCGCGCGGCTCGCGCTGAGCGTCGGCATCCAGAAGAACGAGAAGCGCCCGATGGGCGTCGCGGTGCGCCAGTACTACAAGAGCCCGCGCCACGACGACCCGTTCATCGAGGGCCACCTCGAGCTGTGGGACCGCTCCGACCCGCGCGACCCGAAGCTGCTGCCGGGCTACGGCTGGGCGTTCCCGCTCGGCGACGGCACGGTGAACGTCGGCCTCGGCATGCTCTCGACGTCGGCCTCGTTCCGGAACACCGACTACCGCGCGCTGCTGCGCCAGTGGCTCGACGGGACGCCGGAGGAGTGGGGCTACCGCGAGGAGAACGCGATCGGCAAGGTCGGCGGCGCCGGCCTCCCGATGGGCTTCAACCGCACCCCGCACTACCGCGACGGCCTGCTGCTGCTGGGCGACGCGGGCGGCATGGTCAGCCCGTTCAACGGCGAAGGCATCTCGGCGGCGATGGAGTCCGCGCAGATCGCCGCGGAGGTCGTCGTGCAAGCGCTTGCGCGGCGCGAAGGGCCTTCGCGGGAGCGGGCGCTGGAGGCGTACCCGCGGGCCGTCGGCGAGCTGATGGGCGGCTACTACCAGCTGGGCAACGTCTTCGCGAAGATCATCGGCAAGCCGAAGATCATGCACGCGTGCACCAAGTACGGGCTGCGCATCAACAAGCTGCTGCCGCTGGTCTACAAGGGCCTGTCGGGCTGCTACGACGCCAAGGGCGGCGACGGCGTCGACCGCCTCATCGCGGCCCTCGCCCGCGCCACCCCCTCCCCGCGCTGACCCCAGCACCTTCCCTGGGAAAGATGCGTCGCGAGGTCCTCCGGACGCATCTTTCTCAGGGAAAGCTCGCGCGCGGACACACGAGTGGCCTAACAAGTTGGCCGTGCGGTCAGTGGGATAGATCACAGGTCAGCGCCCGTTTTGTCCGTCCGGAACGCGATCTTGAAGCCCCTTCGCGCAGGTCGCGCGCGCGGTGCCGCCGACCCGTGACAACGATGGCGGATCAACTTAGGCGACCCTTATAACACGGGGTACTAGGGACAAGAGTGTGAGTCGCGTCCTAGACTCCCCCCATGCTTTGTGAATCCCTTCACATCCGCGACGAGTGGCTTGTGAACTATTTCACAAGCACCTTGAGGTCCAGCCACGGGCCGTAAGGAGACCCTGACCCTCGGCGGTGTGACCCAGGTCCCTTAGGGTGCCGACGAGGCCCAGCGGTTCCCCACCACAAGCACAACCGCAGCGGCGCGGAAAGGATGGCGAAGACCCCGTGCTGACGTTGCTGACCCGGACCGACACGGTGCAGCTGGCCCAAGAGGCCCCGAGCCTGAAGCCCTACCTGCCCATCGTGATCTTGTTCGTCCTGGCGCTCGGGTTCGCCGTGCTGTCGGTCCTGCTCGGACCGCTCGTCGGCCCCAGCCGGTACAACAAGGCCAAGCTCTCCGCCTACGAGTGCGGCATCGAGCCGTCCCCGCAGCCGCTCGTCGGCGCCGGGCGGATGCCGGTCGCGTACTACATCACCGCGATGCTGTTCATCCTGTTCGACATCGAGATGGTCTTCCTCTACCCGTTCGCCGTGCAGGCGGACGCGCTGGGCACGTTCGGCCTGGTGGAGATCCTGCTGTTCATCGCGACGGTCGGCTTCGCGTACGCCTACGTGTGGCGGCGCGGCGGCCTGGATTGGAACTAGACCCATGGGCCTGGAAGAAAAACTCCCCAACGGCATCCTGCTGGCCAGCCTCGAAGGCCTCGTCAACTGGGCGCGCAAGAACTCGCTGTGGCCCGCCACCTTCGGCCTCGCCTGCTGCGCGATCGAGATGATGACGGTCGGCGGTTCCCGCTACGACATCGCCCGCTTCGGCATGGAGCGCTTCAGCGCGACGCCGCGGCAGGCCGACCTGATGATCGTCGCCGGGCGCGTCACCCAGAAGATGGCCCCGGTCCTGCGCCAGATCTACGACCAGATGGCCGAGCCGCGCTGGGTCCTCGCCATGGGCGTCTGCGCCTCCTCCGGCGGCATGTTCAACAACTACGCCGTGGTCCAGGGCGTCGACCACATCGTGCCGGTCGACATGTACCTGCCCGGCTGCCCGCCGCGGCCGGAAATGCTGCTGGACGCGATCCTCAAGCTGCACGCCAAGATCCAGGACGAGCCGATCAACGCCCGCCGCGCCGCGATCCGCGCCGCGAGCGGGGAGCGCACCGAGCTCGTCGCTTCGTCGATCAAGTACGCGAAGAAGTAGAGCGATGACTGAGAACCCCCAACCCGGCGACGAGCAGTCCAGCGCCGAGCGAGCCGAAACCGGCCTGACGGCGAAGGGCCCGGGCGCGGCCGAACCGGTCGTCACCGGGCGCGAGCGCCAGGGCATGTTCGGCGTCCACGGCACCGGCGACACCTCCGGCTACGGCGGCGTCCGGCTCCCGGCGTACAGCCCGGCGCCGGCCGAGCGCCCCTACGGCGGCTGGTTCGACCAGTTCGCCGACGAGTTCTACGCCGCGCTGGCCGAGCGCAAGATCCCCGCCGAAGCGATCCTGCAGACGACGGTCGACCGCGGCGAGATCACCTTCTACGTCGCCCGCGAGCACCTGCCCGCCATCGCGAAGACGCTGCGCGACGACGGCGGCCTCCGGTTCGAGCTGCTGTCCTCGGTGTCCGGCGTGGACTACGGCGTCGACGTCCCGCAGCGGCTGCACGCGGTCTACCACTTCACGTCGCTGACCTACCGGCGCCGCATCCGCCTCGAGGTCACCCTCGACATCGAGGACCCGCACGTGCCGTCGCTGGTGGAGACCTACCCGACCGCCGACTGGCAGGAACGGGAGGCCTGGGACATGTTCGGGATCGTCTTCGACGGTCACCCGGCCCTGACCCGGATCCTGATGCCGGACGACTGGGACGGCCACCCCCAGCGCAAGGACTACCC
This sequence comes from Amycolatopsis kentuckyensis, assembly GCF_002155975.1. Taxonomy (GTDB): domain Bacteria; phylum Actinomycetota; class Actinomycetes; order Mycobacteriales; family Pseudonocardiaceae; genus Amycolatopsis; species Amycolatopsis kentuckyensis. Next base: position 5,394 of record NZ_MUMI01000041.1, on the reverse strand, counting down.
GCTCGGCGGGATCCCGGTCGAATACAAGGGCGCGGAGATCCCGCCGCCGGACCAGCGGAGGTCGTACTCGTGAGCACCGAGAACCTGTCGGACGTCACCACCGGGACGGACACGAGCGCGCCGGGATCGGACAGCACCGACGACGTCAGCTACGCGGATTCCCGCGACACCACCGAAGGCCGCGTCTACACGGTCTCCGGCGGCGACTGGGACGACGTCATCGCCGACGCCCAGCACGACGAGCGCATGGTCATCAACATGGGCCCGCAGCACCCGTCGACGCACGGCGTGCTCCGGCTCGTGCTGGAGATGGAGGGCGAGACCGTCACGCAGCTGCGGTCGGTCATCGGCTACCTCCACACCGGCATCGAGAAGAACTGCGAGTACCGGACCTGGACCCAGGGCGTCACGTTCGTGACGCGCATGGACTACCTGGCCCCGCTGTCGACGGAGATGGCGTACTGCCTCGGCGTCGAGAAGCTGCTCCAGATCGAGGCCCCGCGCCGCGCGCAGCTGCTGCGCGTGATGCTGCTGGAGATCAACCGGATCGGCTCGCACCTGGTCTACATCGCCACCGGCGGCATGGAGCTCGGCGCCACCACCGCGATGACGCTCGGCTTCCGCGAGCGCGAAGAGGTGCTGCACCTGCTGGAGCACCTGACCGGCCTGCGGATGAACCACGCGTTCATCCGCCCCGGCGGCCTCGCGCAGGACATGCCGGCCGACTACGTCGAGGTCGTCAAGGCGTTCATCAAGACGATGAAGGAACGCCTTCCGCTGTACGACAAGCTCTTCACCGGCCAGCCGATCTGGCGCAACCGGCTCAAGGGCGTCGGCTACCTGCCGGTGGACGCGTGCCTCGCGCTCGGCGTCACCGGCCCGGTGCTGCGGTCCGCCGGCCTCCCGTGGGACCTGCGCAAGACCGAGCCGTACTCCTGCTACGACGAGTTCGAGTTCGACGTCCCGGTCGACAACGGCGCCGACTGCTGGTCGCGCTACCTGATCCGGGTGCACGAGATGCACGAGAGCCTCAAGATCATCGAGCAGTGCCTCGAGAAGCTCGAGCCGGGCCCGGTCATGGTCGAGGACAAGAAGGTCGCCTGGCCCGCGCAGCTGTCCATCGGCAGCGACGGCATGGGCAACTCCCTCGAGCACGTCAAGAAGATCATGGGCCAGTCGATGGAGTCCCTGATCCACCACTTCAAGCTGGTCACCGAGGGCTTCAAGGTGCCGGCCGGGCAGGTCTACACCTCGGTCGAGTCGCCGCGCGGCGAGCTGAGCGCGCACCTGGTCTCCGACGGCGGCACCCGGCCGCTGCGGGTCCACGTGCGCGAACCGAGCTTCGTGAACCTGCAGTCGATGCCCGCCATGGCCGAGGGCGGCCTGGTCGCCGACGTGATCGCCGCCATCGCCTCGATCGACCCCGTCATGGGGGGAGTGGACCGATGACCACAGCAGTTCCCGAGCCCGGGCCGAACTACGCGGACACCACGCACGCCGCGGCCGGGCCCGACACCGACGTCGTCGCCATCGCGCCGGACCCCGATGTCGCAGCCGGGATCATCACCGAGACGCCGCTGGAAGACATCTTCGACGCGGACATCCACGCCAAGGCGCAGGACCTGATCGCGCGCTACCCGATGTCCCGCTCGGCGCTGCTGCCGATGCTGCACCTCGTGCAGTCCGTGCAGGGCTACGTCAGCCAGGAGGGCATCGCGTTCTGCGCGAAGCAGCTCGACCTGTCCGACGCCGAGGTCAGCGCGGTCGCGACGTTCTACACGATGTACAAGCGCAAGCCGTGCGGCGAACACCTCGTGAGCGTCTGCACCAACACGCTGTGCGCGGCCATGGGCGGCGACGCGATCTACAAGAAGCTCCAGACGCACCTGGGTTCCGAGTCGGAACCGCTGGGGCACAACGAGACCGCGGGTACGCCGAACGAGCCGGGCTCGATCACCCTCGAGCACGCCGAGTGCCTCGCGGCCTGCGACCTCGCCCCGGTCATCCAGGTCAACTACGAGTACTTCGACAACCAGACCGAGGACAAGGCCGTCGCGCTGGTCGACGCGTTGCGGGCGGGCAAGAAGCCGGCCCCGACGCGCGGCGCGCCGCTGTCGAACTTCAAGGGCGCCGAACTGCAGCTCGCCGGGTTCTTCCCGGAGGACGAGGCGGCCTACCGCCGGGACGTCGACGGCCCGTCGCAGGCCGTCGAGACGCTGCGGGGCGCGAAGCTCGCGCAGGACCGCGGCTGGGTCGCCCCGGTCGCGCAGGATGTCCCGCTGCCTGAAGTGGAGAAGAAGTAATGGCCGATCCCATTACCCCGGTCCTCACGAAGCGCTGGCTGTCGCCGAACTCCTGGCAGATCGGCCAGTACGAGGCCCTGGAGGGCTACACGGCGATCCGCAAGGCACTGGCCGGAACGCCGGAGCAGCTCGTCCAGCTGGTCAAGGACTCCGGCCTGCGCGGCCGCGGCGGCGCGGGCTTCCCGGCCGGCATCAAGTGGTCCTTCATGCCGCCGAACTTCGACAAGCCGCACTACCTGGTGATCAACGCCGACGAGGGCGAGCCGGGCACCTGCAAGGACATCCCGCTGATGATGGCGGACCCGCACTCGCTGATCGAGGGCTGCATCATCGCCTCGTACGCGATGCGGTCCAACCACTGCTTCATCTACGTCCGCGGCGAGGCGCTGCACTGCATCCGCCGCCTCAACGCGGCCGTGCGCGAAGCCGAAGCGGCGGGCTACCTGGGCGAGAACATCCTCGGCTCCGGCTTCGACCTCAAGATCACCGTCCACGCGGGAGCGGGCGCGTACATCTGCGGCGAAGAGACCGCGCTGCTGGACTCCCTCGAGGGTCGTCGTGGCCAGCCGCGGCTCAAGCCGCCGTTCCCGGCCGCCGCGGGTCTCTACGCGGCGCCGACCACGGTCAACAACGTCGAGACCATCGCGAGCGCGCCGTTCATCGTCAACGGCGGCTCCAGCTGGTTCCGCGAGATGGGCCGCGAGAAGTCGCCCGGCCCGAAGATCTACTCGATCTCCGGCCACGTCGAGAAGCCCGGCCAGTACGAGTGCCCGCTCGGCACCACGCTGCGCGAGCTGCTGGACATGGCGGGCGGCATGAAGGACGGCATCCCGCTCAAGTTCTGGACCCCGGGCGGCTCGTCCACCCCGATGTTCACCGCCGAGCACCTCGACGTTCCCCTGGACTTCGAAGGCGCGGCGGAAGCCGGGTCGATGCTGGGCACCACCGCCGTCCAGGTCTTCAACGAGACCGTGTCGGTGCCGTGGGCCGTGATGAAGTGGACCCAGTTCTACGAGCACGAGTCCTGCGGCAAGTGCACGCCGTGCCGCGAAGGCACGTACTGGCTGGCGCAGATCCTCGAGCGGATGGTCGAGGGCCACGGCACCGAAGAGGACATCGACACCCTCCTCGACGTCTGCGACAACATCCTCGGCCGGTCGTTCTGCGCCCTCGGCGACGGCGCGGTGTCGCCGATCACCAGCGGCATCAAGTACTTCCGCGAGGAGTTCCTCGCGCTGTGCGAGAAGAACCGGCACGAACAGACCAAGCCCGAACTCGTGGGAGCGCAGGCATGACGATCGCCCCCGACAAGCCCGAGACCACCGAGACGCCGGTCCCCGAAGGCCACGTCAAGCTGGTCATCGACGGCGAAGAGGTCATCGCCCCCAAGGGCGAGCTCCTCATCCGCACGGCCGAACGCCTCGGCACGGTCATCCCGCGGTTCTGCGACCACCCGCTCCTCGACCCGGCGGGCGCCTGCCGCCAGTGCCTGGTCGAGGTCGAGATGGGCGGCCGGCCGATGCCGAAGCCGCAGGCGTCCTGCACGATGACCGTCGCCGACGGCATGGTCGTCAAGACGCAGCTGACGTCGGCGGTCGCGGACAAGGCCCAGCAGGGTGTGATGGAGCTGCTGCTCATCAACCACCCGCTGGACTGCCCGATCTGCGACAAGGGCGGCGAGTGCCCGCTGCAGAACCAGGCGCTGGCCCACGGCCGCGCGGAGTCGCGGTTCGTCGACACCAAGCGGACGTTCCCGAAGCCGCTGCCGATTTCGACGCAGGTGCTGCTCGACCGCGAGCGCTGCGTGCTCTGCCAGCGCTGCACCCGGTTCTCCCGCGAGATCGCCGGCGACCCGTTCATCGAGCTCCTCGAGCGCGGCGCCCACCAGCAGATCGGCACCGCGGAGACGGCGGACGTCCTGGACATGGCGTCGCGGACGACCAGCGGCCAGCCGTTCCAGAGCTACTTCTCCGGCAACGTCATCCAGATCTGCCCGGTCGGTGCCCTGACGAGCGCCGCCTACCGGTTCCGCTCCCGCCCGTTCGACCTGGTGTCCGCGCCGAGCGTGTGCGAGCACTGCTCGTCCGGCTGCGCCGAGCGCACCGACTTCCGGCGCGGCAAGGTCCAGCGCAAGCTGGCCGGCGACGACCCCGAGGTCAACGAAGAGTGGATCTGCGACAAGGGCCGCTTCGCCTTCCGCTACACCGGCGCCGAGGACCGCATCCGGCGTCCGCTGGTCCGCAACCCCGAGACCGGTGAGCTGGAAGAGGCGTCCTGGACCGACGCGCTGCGCGCCGCGGCCGCGGGCCTCACCGCGGCCCGGTCCAACGGCGGTGTCGGCGTCCTGCCCGGTGGCCGGCTGACCGTCGAGGACGCCTACGCGTACTCGAAGTTCGCCCGCGTCGCCCTGCAGACCAACGACGTCGACTTCCGCGCCCGCCCGCACTCGGCCGAGGAGCTCGCGTTCCTCACCTCGCACGTCGTGGGCGTGACGCCGGAGTCCGGCGTCACCTTCGGCGAGATCGAGCGGGCCCGCACGGTCCTGTGCGTCGCCTTCGAGCCCGAGGACGAAGCCCCGATCGTGTTCCTGCGGCTGCGCAAGGCGGCCCGCAAGAACCGCACCCGGGTCGTCCACTTGGGACAGTGGACGACGTCGTCGGTGCGCAAGACGTTCGGCGAGCTGCTCGCCTGCGTCCCCGGCCAGGAAGCCGCGGCCGTCGAAGGCATCGCCAAGCACGCGCCGGACCTCGACGAGGGCCTGCGCGGCGAAGGCGCGGTCGTCCTGGTCGGCGAGCGCGCCGCCGCGATCCCCGGCCTGTTCGCCGCCCTGCACGACCTGGTCGAGCGCACCGGCGTCCGGCTCGCGTGGATCCCGCGCCGCGCCGGTGACCGGGGTGCGCTGGAAGCCGGCTGCGTGCCGTCGCTGCTGCCCGGTGGGCGGCGCGTCGGTGACGACGCCGCCCGGGTCGCCGTCGAGAACGTCTGGGGTGTCCCGCTCCCGGCCACCCCGGGCCGCGACGCGACCGACATCCTGCTGGCCGCCTCGGCCGGCGAGCTCGGCGGCCTGGTCGTCGGCGGCGTCGACCCGTAC
>NZ_MUMI01000409.1 GCF_002155975.1 Amycolatopsis kentuckyensis | reverse complement strand
GACCTGCGCCGCGCAGGGCGGCAGCTACCCCGACCTGATCCCGAGCGCGGAGATCTGCGCGGGCAACCTCACCTCCGGCGGTGTCGACACCTGCCAGGGCGACTCCGGCGGCCCGATGTTCCGCCGCGACGCCAACAACGCCTGGATCCAGGTCGGCATCGTCAGCTGGGGTGACGGCTGCGCCCGGCCGCACGCCCCCGGCGTCTACACCGAGGTGAGCACGTTCGCGTCGAAGATCGCCGCGGCGGCCGCCACGCTGTAACCGCTTCCGCACGCGGAAGGGCCCCCGCCGCGGCGGGGGCCCTTTCTCGGGTTCAGCGGGTCTTGTCCAAGCGGGACAACGCTTCTTCGTAGCCGCTCACCAGTTCCGCGACGACGTCGGCGACCGGTCGCACCTGGTTCATCCGGCCGACGATCTGCCCGACCGGCATCGACACCACGCTCGGGTCGTTCGCCGCGTGGATCCGGTTGTGGGCGGAGGAAACCAGCAGGTTCTGCAGCGGCATCGGCAGCGGCTCGGGCGCGTCCGGCGCGGCCCACGCCTCGGTCCAGCGGGTCTTCAGCAGCCGGGCCGGCTTGCCCGTGTAGATCCGCGTCCGCACGGTGTCCGACGACGACGCCGCGACGAGCGCCTGCTGCATCGCCACCGACTCGCCCATCGTCTGCAGGTACTCCTGCGTGGCCAGCCACATCGAGCCCATCCAGACGCCGGACGCGCCGAGCGCGAGCGCCGCGGCCATCTGGCGGCCGGAACCGATCCCGCCCGCGGCGAGCACCGGCACGTCGACCGCGTCGACGATCTCCGGCACCAGCACCATGGACGCGATCTCGCCGGTGTGCCCGCCGGCTTCGTAGCCCTGCGCGACCACGAAGTCGACGCCGTTCTCGACGTGCCGGACCGCGTGCTCGGCCTTCCCGGCCAGCGCGGCGACCGGGACGCCCTTGTCGTGGCACTGGCCGATCACGTCCACCGGCGGCGAGCCGAGCGCGTTGGCGATCAGCTTGATCGGGTGGTTCAGCGCCACCTCGACGTGCGACCGGGCGACCGAGTGCAGCCAGCCGAGCACGCCCGCGCGCTCGTCGGTGTCGTCCGGCAAGGGCGGTACCGAAAGCTCCTTCAGGACGCGGTCGACGAACGCGCGGTGCCCGTCCGGGATCAGCTTCGCCAGATCGACCTGCGTGCCCTCGGCGGGCACCTTCGCCGGCATGACGATGTCGACGCCGTACGGTTTCCCGCCGGTGTTCTCGTCCATCCAGGTGAGCACCCGGTCGAGCTCGGCGGCGTCGTTGAACCGCACGCAGCCGAGCACGCCGAGCCCGCCGGCGCGGCTGAGCGCCGCGGCGACGTGCTCCGACGGGGTGAACCCGACGATCGGCAGGTCGATGCCGAGCCGGTCGCACAGGGGTGTCCGCACTGTGTAGTCCTCCTCAGACGGGCTGGGCCGTGGCCGGTTCGTGCTCGGCGGCGTAGCGCTGGGCCCACGGGTAATCCGGCTTGCCGCTGGGCGAGCGCCCGATCTCGTCGGCCAGCCAGATGGTCCGCGGCACCTTGTAGCCGGCGATCTCGCCGCGGACGTGTTCTTCGAGCGCGCCGAGGCTCGGTTCGGCGCCCTCGCGCAGCTGGACGACGGCGGCGACGCGCTGGCCGAGCCGCTCGTCCGGGACGCCGATGACGAGCGCGTCGAAGACGTCGGGGTGCGACTTGAGCGCCCCTTCGACCTCCTCCGGGTAGACCTTCTCGCCACCGGTGTTGACGCACTGGGAGCCGCGGCCGAGCAGCGTGACCGTGCCGTCGTCTTCGTAGCGGGCGTAGTCGCCCGGGACGACGTACCGGACGCCGTCGACGTCGACGAAGATCTTCTTGCTCTTCTCGGGATCGTTGTAGTACCCGAGCGGGACGTGCCCGCGGCGGCCGATCAGCCCGACCGCGCCGGGCTTCTTCTCGACGATGGCACCGTCTTCGTCCAGCAGGACCGCGTCCTGGCCGAAGTTCACCCGCGGGCCGGCGCTGTGGTCGGAGCCCTTGGCCACCGCGCCGATGCCGGTGAAGCCGCTCTCCGACGCGCCGATCGCGTCGGTGACCAGCGCGTGGGGCGGCAGGAGCTCGACGAACTGCTGTTTCACCGACTGCGAGAACAGCGCGGCGTGACTCGAGACCGCGACGATCGACGAAGCGTCGTAGTTCCCCTCGTGGAAGGCCTCGATGAGGGGCCGGGCCATCGCGTCGCCGACGATCGTGAGGACCTGGACCTTGTGCTTCTGCACGGCCTTCCAGATCTCGTGGGCGTCGAAGCGGGGCACGAAGATCACCGGGCTGCCGGTGAACAGCGCGCCGAACGCGGCCCACTGCGCGGCGCCGTGGATCAGCGGTGCGGCCGGCAGCCGGCTCAGGCTCCCGGCCTTGCCCTGCTCGGCGAGCGTCCATTCGTCCGGGACGTACTCGCCGGTGACGAAGTTGATCCCGCCGCCGAGCGCGCGCCAGACGTCCTCCTGCCGCCAGAGGACGCCCTTCGGGTAGCCCGTGGTGCCGCCGGTGTAGAGGATGTAGAGGTCGTCGCCGCTGCGCTCCCCGAAGTCCCGCTCGGGGCTCTGCGCTTCGAGGGCGGCTTCGTATTCGACGCCGCCGTAGCTTTCGTAGTCGCCGTCGCTGCCGTCGTCGATCACGACAACGTGTTTCAGTTTCGGCGCCTCCGGCAGCGCCGCGGCGACCTTGTCGGCGTAGCTGCGTTCGTGGACGAGCGCGACGATCTCGGCGTCGTTGAAGAGGTAGACGAGTTCGCCGTGCACGTAGCGGTAGTTGACGTTGACGGCGATCGCGCGCAGCTTGTACGCCGCGATCATCGCCTCCAAGGCCTCGATCGAGTTGCGGGAGTAGACCCCGATGTGGGATCCGCGTCCCACGCCGTGCGCGGCGAGGTGGTGGGCGAGCCGGTTGGCCCGCGCCTCCAGTTCGGCGAAGGTGACTTGCCGGTCGCCGCACACGACCGCGACGCGCTCCGGCACGGCGTCGACGGCGTGCTCCAGAAGATCCGCGATGTTGAGTGCCACGCCCTCAAAGTAGAACATGTTATCGTTCCGGGCAATGGCACTGCTCCTTCAGGAGGTCTTCCGTGGGTGAACCGCACGCGCTGGTGACACAAGAGGGGCAGACCCTCGTCGTCACGATGAACCGGCCCGAGGCGCGCAACGCGATCACCGGCGAGATGATGTCGATCATGGTCGAGGCCTGGGACCGCGTCGATGCCGACGACTCGATCCGCAGCTGCATCCTGACCGGCGCGGGCGGCGCGTTCTGCGCGGGCGCGGACCTGAAGTCGATGTCCCGCAACTCGCCGTCGGAGTCGTTCGCGTCGGGCAAGTTCGACCCGTCGCGCATCCCGGGGCTCCTGAAGGGCCGCCGGTTGACGAAACCCCTGATCGCGGCGGTCGAGGGCCCGGCGATCGCGGGCGGGACGGAGATCCTCCAGGGGACCGACATCCGGGTGGCGGGCGAGTCGGCCCGGTTCGGGGTGTCGGAGGCGCGCTGGGGCCTGTTCCCGATGGGCGGCTCGGCGGTGCGGCTGGTGCGCCAGATCCCGTACACGGTGGCGGCGGACATCCTGCTGACCGGACGTCACCTGTCCGCTTCCGAAGCCCTGGCGATCGGCCTGATCGGCCACGTGGTTCCGGACGGCACGGCGCTCTCCAAGGCCCTGGAGCTGGCTGCACTGATCAACGCGAACGGGCCGCTGGCCGTGCGGGCCATCCTGCGGACGATCCGCGACACCGAGGGGTTGCACGAGGAAGAGGCCTTCAAGCTGGACTCGCAGTACGGCATCGAGGTGTTCGCGTCGGAGGACGCCAAGGAGGGGCCGCGGGCCTTCTCGGAGAAGCGGAAGCCGGACTTCAAAGGTCGCTGACCGAGAACGCGTTCTATACACATCCAGGCGTCCCACGGAGGAACCTTGTCGCTAGAACAAGAACGTGTTTCACTCAAGGACGTGACCGAGACACCGCTTGCGGCGCCGCTGAACGTCGGCTTCGACTACACCCGCTCGACCGGGCCCGTCCTCGGCCGGTTCGTCACCGCGCTGCGTGAGCACCGCATCGAAGGCATCCGGGGCAGTGACGGGCGGGTGCACGTCCCGCCCGTCGAGTACGACCCCGTGACCGCCGAGCAGCTCAGCGAGTTCGTCCCCGTGAGCGAAGAGGGCACGGTCGTCTCCTGGTCGTGGTGCCCGGAGCCCCTGGACGGGCAGCCGCTGAGCCGGCCGTTCGCCTGGGCGCTGGTGAAGCTCGACGGCGCCGACACGCCGATGCTGCACGCCGTCGACGCCGGGTCGCCCGAGAAGATCCACAGTGGACAGCGGGTGCGGGTGCGCTGGGCCGACGAGGTCGTCGGGCACATCCGGGACATCGCCTACTTCCTGCCGGTCGGCGCCGAGGACACCACGCCCACCGAACCCGCTCCCCCGGTCGCCGACCGCGAAGAAGGCGCGCCGGTCAGCGTCGTCATCACGCCGGTGCACCTGAAGTACATGCACTCCGCCTCGCCCGAGGAGAGCACCTACCTGCGCGGGCTCGCCGAGGGGAAGATGATCGGCCAGCGCTGCCCCGCCTGCGGGAAGGTCTACATCCCGCCGCGCGGGGCCTGCCCGACCGACGGCGTGCCGACCACCGAAGAGGTCGAGCTGCCCGACAGCGGCATCGTCACCACGTTCTGCATCGTCAACGTCCCGTTCCTCGGCCAGCGGCTCAAGCCGCCGTACGTCGCCGCGTACATCCTGCTCGACGGCGCCGACATCGCCTTCCTGCACCTCGTCCTCGGCTGCGCCGCCGAAGACGTCCGGATGGGCATGCGCGTGCGCGCCGCGTGGAAGCCGCGCGAGGAGTGGTGGACGTCGCTGGAGAACATCAGCCACTTCGAGCCGACCGGCGAGCCGGACGCGGCTTACGAAACCTTCGCCCACCACCTGTGAGGTCCTGATGCCAGACGTCGCGATCGCGGGCTTCGCGAAGGCCCCCAACGTCCGCGAAACGCCGGGTACCACCAACGGCGTGGAGATGCTCGTCCCGATCTTCGCCGAGGTCTTCGCGCAGACCGGCCTGTCCAAACAGGACATCGGGTTCTGGTGCTCCGGCTCGTCGGACTACCTGGCCGGGCGCGCGTTCTCCTTCATCGCCGCCGTCGACGCGATCGGCGCGTTCCCGCCGATCCACGAGTCGCACGTCGAGATGGACGCCGCCTGGGCTCTCTACGAAGCCTGGCTGAAGATCAAGATGGGCGAGGTCGAGACCGCACTCGTCTACGGCTTCGGCAAGTCCAGCGCCGGCCAGCTGCGCCGGGTGCTCGCCCTGCAGCTCGACCCGTACGTCGTCACGCCGCTGTGGCCGGACTCGGTTTCGATCGCCGGGATCCAGGCGCGGCTGGGCCTGGAGGCCGGGCTCTGGTCCGAAAAGGACCTCGCCGAGGTCGCCGCGCGCGGCACCGGCAAGGACGTCGCGGAACTGCTCGACACGCCGTACTACGCCGATCCGTTGCGGCGGCACGACATCGCCCCGATCACCGACGGTGCCGCCGTGATCGTCCTGTCCACTGTGGAACGTGCGCGGGAGATCGTCGAACGGCCCGCGGTGATCTCCGGCATCGAGCACCGCGTCGACTCCCCCGTGCTCGGCGCCCGCGACCTGACGCGTTCGCCGTCCACCGAAGCCGCCGCGAAGGCGCTGGACCTCGACGGCGTCGACCTCGCCGAACTGCACGCGCCCTTCACGCACCAGGAGCTCATCCTGCGCAGCGCGCTCGGGCTCGGCGACGGTGTGAAGATCAACCCCTCCGGTGGGGCGCTGGCCGCCAACCCGATGTTCTCCGCCGGGCTCGCCCGGATCGGCGAAGCGGCGGTCCGGATCCACCGCGGCGAATCCCGCAAGGCCGTGGCGCACGCGACGAGCGGCCCGGCCCTGCAACAGAACCTGGTGACCGTGCTGGAGGCCCGATGACCAAGCAGCTCACCGCCGTGCTCGGCACCGGCCAGACGCACCACCGCGCCAAGCGGCAGGACGTCTCGATGCCGGGCCTGCTGCGCGAGGCGATCGACCGCGCGATGACCGACGCCCAGGTGGAGTGGGCCGACATCGACGCCGTCGTGCTCGGCAAGGCGCCGGACCTGTTCGAGGGCGTCATGATGCCCGAACTGTTCCTCGCCGACTCGCTCGGCGCGACCGGGAAACCACTGCTGCGCGTGCACACCGCCGGGTCGGTGGGCGGTTCGACGGCGCTGGTCGCCGCGTCGCTGATCCAGTCCGGCGTCCACCGCCGGGTGCTGACCGTGGCGTACGAGAAGCAGTCCGAGTCGAACGCGATGTGGGGGCTGTCGATCCTCCCGCCGTTCCAGATGCCGGTCGGGGCCGGCGCGGGCGGCTACTTCGCGCCGCACGTGCGCTCCTACATCCGCCGTTCCGGCGCGCCCGAGCACGTCGGGGCGATCGTCGCGGCGAAGGACCGGCGCAACGGGGCGCTCAACCCGTATGCGCACCTGCGGCAGCCGGACATCACCGTCGAGTCGGTGCGGGCGTCGCAGATGCTGTGGGACCCGATCCGCTACGACGAGACGTGCCCGTCGTCCGACGGCGCGTGCGCGATGGTGCTCGGCGACGAGGCCGCCGGGGACGCCGTCGAGGGCGGCGCGGCGTGGATCCACGCGACGGCGATGCGCACCGAGCCGACCACGTTCGCCGGCCGTGACCAGGTCAATCCCCGGGCCGGGCGCGAGGCCGCGGCCGCGCTGTGGGCCGAGGCCGGGATCACCGACCCGATGTCCGAAGTGGACGTTGCCGAGATCTACGTGCCGTTCTCGTGGTTCGAGCCGATGTGGCTGGAGAACCTGGGTTTCGCCCCCGAGGGCGAGGGCTGGAAGGTCACCGAGAAGGGCGAGACCGCGATCGGCGGGCGGCTGCCGTGCAACCCGTCCGGCGGTGTGCTGTCGTCCAACCCGATCGGCGCGTCCGGCATGCTCCGGTTTTCCGAAGCGGCCAAGCAGGTGATGGGCCGGGCCGGCGACTACCAGGTGGACGGCGCCCGCCGCGCGCTCGGCCACGCCTACGGCGGCGGCTCGCAGTACTTCTCGATGTGGCTGGTGGGTTCGGAGAAGCCCCGCTGATCACCGGCGGGAGCGGCGCCAGCGGAGGGCGAGCAGGGTGCCGAGCACGCCGGTGACCACCCCGACGGTGGCGGGCACGGCCATCGGCGGGTCCACCACGACCACCGGCTGGAGCACCACCGGCGCCGGCGGCTGGACCGGCTTCGGGGGTGCGTCCGAGCCGGTCGCCGTCCACGCCGTGACGTAGACGAGCAGACGCGCCACCAGCGAGATGAAGAAGATGAGACCGATGATCGAGCCGAACGCGATGCCGGTCGGCGAGTCGCCGATGAGCCGGAGGTAGATCCCGCCGGCCAGTTTCAGCAGCTCGAACCCGACGGCCAGGGCGATCGCGCCGCGGACCGCGCTGCGCACGCCGACCTTCTGCCGCGGCAGCCGGGTGAGCACCCAGAGGAAGACCAGCCAGTCCGCGACCAGCGACAGCGGCACCGAGGACGCCGACACGAGCTGGTGCCCCCAGCTCGTGTCGTCGAAGCCGGCCAGCCGGAGCAGGTAGCTGCCGAGCGCGGTGCCGGAGATGGTGAGCGTGAACGACACCAGCAGCGCCGCGGTCAGGCCGAGCAGCGCGAGCAGGTCGACGAGGATCAGCCGCAGCAGGGACTGGTCCGACCGGTTCTGCCCCCACAGCGCCGTCAGCGAGTCCCGCAGCGCGTTCATCCAGTTCCAGCCGGAGTAGAGGCCGATGGCCAGGCCGACCACCCCGACGCTGGTCCGCTGCTCGACGAAGCCGGTGAGCAGTTCGGTGGCCTTGTCCCCGAGCCCGCCGGGCAGCGTGCTGACGATCGCGTGCACCAGCGTGTCGAGCAGGTGCGGCTGGGTGGCCAGCACGAACCCGGCGACCGACGAGGCGACCATCAGCAGCGGCACCAGCGACAGCAGGCTGAAGTAGGTGATCGAGGCGACGTAGTGGTACCCGCCGGACTCGATGTAGCGGTTGGTCGCGCGGGCGATGTGGTCCAGCCACCGGTACCGGGCGCGTGCCCGGGCCCAGGGGCTCGGCGCCTTGGGGGAACTCTTCACGAAGACTGTCTACCCAGCCGGGGCCGTCTTTGCGCAGGCAACACGCGGGTCAGCCGAGAACGACCAGGCTCGATCCGTCGTCGACGGGCAGCGCGGCGTCCGTCGTGGCGAAGACGGTGCTGCCGAGGAAGTCGAGTTCGCCGCCGAGCGTGGCGAGGAAGGCGGTGTCGGCGGCGTCGCGGCCGGTGGAGATCCGCAGCATGGTCTGCCGCGGCGCGAGCCGGGTGGCGTCGAAGACGTACCAGTGGCCGTCGACGGCGGCTTCGAAGACGGCGTGGAAGTCCATCGGCGCGAGCCCGGGCGCGTAGACGCCGACGTACCGCGCGGGGATGTCGAGGAACCGGCACAGGGTGATGCAGACGTGCGCGAAGTCACGGCAGACGCCTTCGCCGGCCAGGAGCGTGTCGATCGCGTCGTCGGTCGACCGGCTCGAACCGACCACATAGGACAGTCGATCGTGGACGTGCCGGACGACGGCTTCGACTTGCCCACGCTGGTTCTTGGGCTTGCCGAGTTCCGGCGGCACGAGCCCGGCGACGCGATCGGACGGGCAGTACCGGCTCGGCCGGGTGAACACGGCGACGTCGGCGAGCGTGACGGGCTCGGGTTCCGCTTCGGTGAGCGCGCGCTCGGCGTGGTAGGTGACGCGGTGCTCGCCGGCGGGGAGGTCGAAGACCTCGGCCCGGGTGCCGTGCTCGAACTCGACGGACCGGCTGTCCCCGTGCCAGGACACGGTCAGCTCTTCGGTGTCGGCGTGTGCCGCGGAGATCGAGACCGCCGCCGGGCCGGGTTCGGTGACGCGGATGGCGAACTCGACGTCCACGGTCGCTCTCGGGGCCATCCTCCCATCATGGCACCCCCTGGCAGAATCGCCGCGTGAGCGAGATCGTGGTGTTCCACTCCGTGCTGGGGCTCCGGCCCGTCGAGCGCGGCATCGCCGACCGGCTCCGGGCGGCGGGACACCGGGTCACCACCCCCGACCTGTACGCCGGCCGGACGGCTTCGACCCTCGACGAGGGCTTCGCGCTGAAGGACGCCGTCGGCTGGGAAATCATCGCCCGGCGAGCCCGCGACGCCGTGCGGGAGCTGCCGGCGGAGACCGTGCTCGTGGGCGTGTCGATGGGAGCGGGCGTGGTCGAGACCGTGCTGCCGCACCGGCCCGGCACCGCGGGCGTCCTGCTGCTGCACGCGCTGGGGGCGCTGCCGGCCGGGATCCGCGCGGGCCTGCCGGTGCAGGTCCACGTCGCCGACCCCGACCCGATCGCTCCCCCGGCCCAGGTCGCGGCGTGGCGGGAGGCCACGGCGCGGTCGGGCGCCGATGCCCGGGTGTACACCTACCCGGGCATCGGCCACTTCTACACCGACACCGGCGGCCCCGAATACGACGCGGCCGCGGCGGAACTCACCTGGGAACGCGTTGCCGGGTTCCTCAGGCGTACTTCACCGGGTAGTGCTTGATGCCGTTGATCCAGCTCGACCGCAGCCGCACCGGGGGCGCGGCCTCGGTGATGGCCGGCATCACGTCGGCGATGGCGTTGAAGATCAGGTCGATCTCGAGCCGGGCCAGGTTCGCGCCGATGCAGTAGTGCGAACCCGTGCCGCCGAAGCCGACGTGCGGGTTGTCCTCGCGGAAGATGTCGAACTTCTCCGGGTTTTCGAAGACCTCGTGGTCGAAGTTGGCCGAGCTGTAGAACATGCCGACGCGGTCGCCCTTGCGGATCTGCGCGCCGCCGAGCTCGGTGTCGCGGGTGGCGGTGCGCTGGAAGGCCACGATCGGGGTGGCCCAGCGGACGATCTCGTCGGGTGCGGTCTTCGGCCGCTGCTCCTTGAACAGCGCCCACTGGTCCGGGTGGTCGAGGAACGCCTTCATGCCGTGGGTGATGGCGTTCCGGGTGGTCTCGTTGCCGGCCACCGCGAGCAGGATGACGAAGAAGCCGAACTCGTCGGAGCCGAGCGATTCGCCGTCGACGTCGGCCTGGATGAGCTTGGTGGCGATGTCGTCCATCGGGCACTTGCGCCGGTCCTCGGCCATGTTCCAGGCGTACCCGACGAGCTGGGCGGACGCCTCCAGGGGCTCGACCTCGTACTCGGGGTCGTCGTAGGCGACCATCTGGTTGGACCACTCGAAGATCTTGAGCCGGTCCTCCTGCGGAATGCCGATCAGCTCGGCGATCGCCTGCAGCGGCAGCTCGCACGCGACGTCGGTGACGAAGTCGCCCGACCCCTTCTTCCGCGCCTCGTGCACGATCCGCTCGGCGCGCTCGCGCAGGGTGTCCTCGAGCTTCGAGATGGAGCGCGGGGTGAAGCCCTTCGACACGATCCGCCGCAGCTTCGTGTGCTGCGGGGCGTCCTGGTTGAGGAGCACCAGGCGGTTCGCCTCGAGGTTGTCCTCGGTCATGTTCTCGTCGAAGCGGATGATGGCGGTCTTTTCCCGTGACGAGTACAGCGTGCTGTCGCGGGAGACCTCCTTGACGTCCGCGTGGCGCGAGACGACCCAATAGCCGTCGTCGCGGTAGCCGGCGGTGTTGTGCTTCTGGGGGTTCCACCACACCGGGGCGGTACGCCGGAGCTCGGCGAACTCGGCGACGGGGAGTCGCTCCGCCAAGAGATCCGGATCGGTGAAGTCGAACCCGGCGGGGATGAGCGGAGCGGCCACGTTGCCTCCCACGGTTCGGCTTGGAACACGTTCTAGGTTGGATTGAAGCATACGGCGTTAACCAACGGAAGACCGTAAGTGAAACCCGTTTACTTAACCGATGATGCCAGGTGAGCGTGCGCTCACTCCGACAAGATCAAGAAGGGGTCACGCCTGCGCAGACTTGCAAGAAACGATAACTTGTTCTAGTTTTTGGGGCAGTGAACAGTGTTTCCCGACGAAAGGGACGACATGGGCGTGCCGGTCATCGTCGAAGCCGTGCGGACCCCGATCGGCAAGCGGAACGGGCTGCTGGCCGGCCTGCACGCAGCCGAGCTGCTGGGTGCCGCGCAGCTCGCCCTGCTGGACCGCGCCGGGATCGACCCGGCCCTCGTCGAGCAGCTCATCGGCGGGTGCGTCACGCAGGCCGGTGAGCAGTCGAACAACGTCACGCGGACGGCGTGGCTGCACGCGGGCCTGCCCGAGACGGCGGGCGCGACGACGATCGACGCCCAGTGCGGCTCGGCGCAGCAGGCCACCCACCTCATCGCCGGCCTGATCGCGGCGGACGCCATCGAGGCCGGCGTCGCGTGCGGGGTCGAGGCGATGAGCCGCGTGCCGCTGGGCACGAACCGCGCCGGCGCGTCCCCGCGGCCGTCGTCGTGGTCGATCGACCTGCCCAACCAGTACGGCGCGGCCGAGCGCATCGCGGTCCGCCGCGGGCTGACGCGCGAGGACGTCGACAGTTTCGGCGCGGCGTCGCAGCACAAGGCGGCGGCCGCCTGGGCGGCGGGCCACTTCGACCGCGAGGTGGTGCCGGTGAAGGCCCCGGTCCTCTCCGCTTCCGGGGAACCGACGGGGGAAACCCACCTGGTCGCGCGTGACCAGGGCCTGCGCGAGACGACGGTCGAAGGCCTCGCCCGGCTCAAGCCGGTGGTCGAGGACGGCATCCACACGGCGGGCACGTCGTCCCAGATCTCCGACGGCGCGGCGGCCCTGCTCCTGCTGGACGCGGACCGGGCGGCGGCGCTGGGACTGCGCCCGCGGGCGCGGATCGTCGCGCAGGCACTGGTCGGCGCCGAGCCGTACTACCACCTGGACGGCCCGATCCGCGCGACGGAACGCGTGCTGTCCCGGGCCGGGATGACCGTGGGCGACGTGGATCTGTTCGAGGTCAACGAGGCGTTCGCTTCGGTCGCGTTGTCGTGGCAGCAAGTAGTGGAGCCGGACCCGTCCCGGGTCAACGTCAACGGCGGCGCGATCGCCCTCGGCCACCCGGTGGGCAGCACCGGCGCCCGCCTGCTGACCACGGCGTTGCACGAGCTGGAGCGGCGGGACGCCTCGACGGCGCTGGTGACGATGTGCGCGGGCGGCGCACTGGCCACGGCGTCGATCATCGAACGGCTCTAGCGGATCGACCACCACGCCGTCGGGTGAACAGCTTGTGCTTCACTTCGAGGCATGATCTCGGAAAGCCGTTGCCCGGTGGAGGACGGCGAGCTCCTCGTCCGCCGCGGCGGTGAGGGCCCGGCACTGCTGCTGATCGCGGGCGGCACCGGATCGGGCGACGCCTACCGCGCGCTGGCGAAGCAGCTGTACGCGGACTACACCGTGATCACCTACGACCGCCGAGGCCACTTCGGCAGCACGGACACGACGACCGGCCCGGTCCCGGTTTCGCTGCAGGCGGACGACGCCCTGGCGGTCCTGGACCACGCGGCCGGCGGCCCGGCGCAGGTGTTCGGCTCGAGCGCGGGCGCCCTGATCGGCCTCGACCTCGTCGCCCGCCACCCGGACCGCGTGACGACGCTGGTCGCGCACGAACCCCCGGCGGTCCACCTGATGCCGGACGCGGGCGGCTGGCTCGAAGCGGCGGCGGACCAGGTCCGGCTGGCCCGGTCGGGTGAGCTGATGGCCGCGGTGACGCGCTTCGCGGACGCGATCGCCGGCGCGGCCCTGCCGAACCTGCCGAACCTCCGCCTCCCCCACGAGGCCGAGTGGATCCGCCTGTTCGACCGCGAGCTGACGGAGTTCTTCGACTACCTGCCGGACCTGCGGGCGCTGCGGAAGGCGGGCACGGAGATCTTCCCGGTGGCGGGCGAGGGCAGCCGGGGCCGCTACCACTACCAGCCGGCGAAGATCCTGGCGCTGGAGCTGGGCTTGCCGTTCGTCGAGACGCCGGGGTCGCACCTGGCGCCGCAGCGGAACCCGGTGAAGTTCGCCGCGGCGCTGAAGGACCTGCTGAACCCCGAGGCCTGACCGACGACGATCCAGCGCGGCAGCCATTCACAAGCTGATGCCGTAATGATCAGCCACGGCGCGCGCCAAGCCGTTCTCGCCTTCCAAGCTCTCGGCACGGATGATTCGGTCATCCCAGTCGGACTGGGCTCGAAAACTTGAGGCGATGGCCACCGAACCAGGTCCGAGCCCGAGTTCATGCGTGTAAAAGCCCGCCAGGAACTCGCTGTTGAAGACCGCGAGCAACTTGAGATCTCCGCCCCCGAAGTGAACGTCACCCTCAAAGCGGCACCTGTCCAGAACGAGACCTCGAGAACGACATCCCGACAAGTCCACTTTTTCACGAAAAGAACATCCAAGCACCGCGAAAGAGCCTGTCACCTCCACTGACGACAGATCGGCTTCAGCCTCGAAAGTCGATTCCAGAAAGGCGAAACCACCCGAGAACACCGAGCCCGAAAGGTTCACCTTTCCCCGGAACACCGCGCCCCCGAACCCGGCGATCCCCTCGGCTCGAAGCCCGCGGAAGTCGGCATCACCACGGACGACCATGTCTTCGCACTTGAGATCCTTGACGCGCAAGAACCGTATTCCGCACCTCCATCTCGGCATGCATATCGACGACCTCGACCGGCTTTTCACCGTCCCAGTCACCCCATCTTCCAACATCATCCGAAGCGCTGTACGGGAGCCGGAGATACGAACAGAAGACATCCACGACGGTCTGCCGATGCCCCGGATGATCCTGCGCGATCCGTTCGAGCGAATAAACAGCACCGAGACGCACCGCGGCTTTTTCGTGTCCGAGCTGGTCGATCGCCTTGCTGTACTGATCGGTGATCCGGCGTTCGGTGCTGTCGGTGACCGTCGACCGGGACACCTCCCGTTGCAGGACGAGCGTCTGCTCAGCCGAACGCTGACGCCGGGTCGCGAGCCACAGCGCGAACAACCCGCCCGTGCCCGCGCCGACGCTGAGACCGATCCGCACGATGTCCAGCAGCGTGGACACGCGCTGGGGATCCGCGTTCCGGTAGACGACCAGAAGCCCGGCCGCCAACCCCACGGCGAGCAGGACGCCCGACGCACCCCACAGGACGGCAGCCGAGGGCCGCAGCACCGGATCGTTGGAAGAGCGACGCAGTTTCACCTGTCACAGGTTGCCGCCGGGCGACGACACCGAGTAGCTCCGAAAGGGCTAATCAGACGACCCGGATGCCGTCCTTCCAGACCTCCCGGATGTTCGACGCCAGCGCCGGGAAGTCGTACGGGTTCCCGGCCACCACCACGACGTCCGCTCGCAGGCCCGGCGCCAGCCGGCCCAGTTCCCCGTCCAGTCCCATCAACCGGGCCGCCGAGGACGTCGTCGCCTCCAGGACGTCCCCCGGGGTCATCCCGCACGCCGCCATCAGGGCCAGTTCCTCGAGGTTCGTCCCGTGCGGGCCCACTCCGCTGTCCGTGCCCATCGCGATCCGGACCCCCGCCGCATACGCGCGGCGGAGCGAGTCCCGGTGCGCCTCCACCACTTCGCGCGCCTTCGCCACCACGGCCGGCGGGAGGTCGACGCCCGCGTCGGCCGCGCGGACCACGTTGACCGGCGCGATCAGCGTCGGGACCAGCCAGGTTCCGTGGCCGAGCATCAGCTCGATCGCTTCGTCGTCCAGGTAGATGCCGTGCTCGATCGAACGCGCGCCCGCGCGGACCGCGTTCTTGATGCCCGCCGCGCCCTGGGCGTGGGCCATCACCGGACGGCCCTGCATCGCCGCCTCCGTCACCAGGACGTCCAGTTCCTCCGGCGTGAACTGGGAGTGCCGCGGATCGTCGCGCGGGGACAGCACACCGCCGGTCGTGCACACCTTGAGCACGTCCGCGCCCGCGCGCAGCAGCGTCCTGGCCACCCGGCGCATCTCGTCGGGACCGTCGACCGTCGTCTCCGGCCGGCCCGGGTGCGGCACCATCAGCGGGACGCACAGCCCCGACGGGTTCCACGCGTCGCCGTGGCCGCCGGTCGGGCTGATCAGCCCGATGGAGATCTGCAGCCGCGGGCCCGGGATCAGGCCGTCGTCCACCGCCTGCTTGATGCCGAGGTCCGCGCCCGCCGCGTCGCGGACCGTCGTGATGCCCAGCCCGAGCGTCGCCCACAGGTTCCGCGCCGCTTCGTAGAACTGGTAGGAGAACGGCTTCTGCACCCGGGACAGCAGCCCGATGTCGGAGATCGTCACGTGCACGTGGCAGTCGAACAGCCCGGGCAGCAGCACGGTGCCGGTGCAGTCGACGCCCTCGTCGCCGTCGAGGTCCGTGCCGACGTCGACGATCCGGCCGTGCTCGACGACGACGTCGGCCGGGGCCGGGTCCCCGCCGGTGCCGTCGAACACCGAGCCGCCGGTGAACACCGTGCGCGTCACGCCGCCTCCACGAGAGAAATCGGTCGCGGCGCCTCCACCGCGGCCGGTGCGAGCACGACGTCGTGCACGCCGAGCCCGACCGGCACCAGGCCCCTGCCGACCGGCACGCGCCGCGGGAACCCGAGCGGGTTCGCCGGGGCCGGCGGCCGGAAGATCCCGAGCACGAGGGCAAGGGTACTCGTGACCACAACCGTGCCCGTGGCCGATCCGGAGCCGCCGCCGCCCGCCGCGGCGACGTCCATCCCCCATCCGGGCAAGGCGTCCTCCGACAGCGACAGCGATGCGTGATCGTTCGCTCCACTGTGGACGATCACGGGCGGCCGCGCACGCACGTCACGCCGCCAGGAGCCCGAGCCGGCGGACGGCGAGCTCGGCCAGCAGCGCGGCGCCGTCACCGAGCACGCTGTCGTCGAAGCGGGCGCGGGGCGAATGGTTGTCCGGGGCGGTCGCGGGGTCCGTGGGGCAGGCGCCGAGGAAGAGGTACGCGCCGGGAACCCGTTCCAGGACACGGGAGAAGTCCTCCGAACCGGTGATCGGATCGGCCATCTCGGTGAAGCGCTCCTCGCCGAAGACGTCGCGGATCGTGTCGGCCACGAAGTCGTAGGCAGCGGCGTCGTTGACGGTGGCGGGGTACTCGGGTTCGTAGCTGACTTCGATGTCGAGGCCGTGCGCCTGGGCGATGCCGCGGCAGACCTGGACCGCGCGCTCCCCCACCCGGGCCGCGACTTCCGGCGAGAACGACCGCAGCGTCGCCTCGAAGACGGCGTCGTCCGGGATGATGTTGCGCCGGGTGCCGGCGTGGAACGAGCCGACGGTGACCACGACCGGGTCGAAGACGTCGAAGGTGCGCGTGACCATCGTCTGCAGGGCGGTCACCATCTCGCAGGCCGCCGGGATCGGGTCGCGGGCGTCGTGCGGGGACGAGCCGTGACCGCCGTCGCCGCGGACCCGGACTTCGAGGGCGCCCGACGCGGCCATCAGCGTGCCCGGGCGGGCGACGAAGTGGCCCTTGGCGTAGCTCGCGGCCGAGACGTGCAGGCCGTACGCGGCGTCGACGTGCTTGCCGGACGCCGTCAGGACGCCTTCGTCGATCATGTGGCCGGCGCCGTCCCAGCCTTCTTCGCCGGGCTGGAACATGAAGACGACGTCGCCGGGGAGGTCGTCCCTGCGGGCCGCGAGCAGGCGGGCCGCGCCGACCAGGCCCGCGGTGTGGAGGTCGTGGCCGCAGGCGTGCATGGCGCCGTCGAAGGTCGAGCTGAACTCCTCGCCGCTGGCTTCGGTGACCGGGAGCGCGTCCATGTCGCCGCGCAGGAGGACGGTGCCGCCGGGCCTGCCGCCCCGGAGGACGGCGGTGATCGACGACAGGTTCTTCCCGAGGGTGATTTCGAGCGGCAGGCCGTCGAGGGCGGCGAGGACCCGTTCCTGGGTGCGCGGCAGGTGGAGGCCGATCTCGGGGATTCGGTGCAGATCGCGCCGCAAGGCCCGCAGGTCGGCGAGCATCGCGGCGGCGTCGGAGCGCAGGGTCATCAGCCGATCATGGGAGAGTCGAGCACAATGACCGGGGAAAATGGCTGAAACCACCGTTTCGAGGGCTGATGAGCGAAGAATCCGCCATGCTGGCCGAGCAGGACCTCAGATTGGCCGACGCACTCCAGGCGGCGCCGAGGGCATCGTGGTCGACGCTCGGGGACGCACTGGGGTTGGGCGCGGTGACCGTGGCCCGCCGCTGGGACGCGCTGGTGGAGCGCGGGGACGCCTGGCTCACCGCGTATGCGGGCGGGGAGCTGCTCGAGCAGCTGGTGCTGGCTTTCGTGGCGATCGAGTGCGAGCCCGGGGCGGCGTTGCCCGTCGCTTTCGCGCTGGCCTCGGACGTCCACGTGGCCACGGTGGAGCACGTGGCCGGGCCGTGCGACCTGCTCGTTCACGTGGTGGCGCCGTCGTTGCAAGAGCTGGGCGCACGTGGCGACCCTGGCGGTCCCCGGCGTGAGGAGGCTGCGGACGACGTTGTCCCCGCGGATGTTCACCGAGGGCAGCCGCTGGCGAGTACGGGCGATTTCGCCGGGCCAGCGGGAAGCACTGTCACCGAAGCCGGCTCGCCAGCGCGCCCCGCTGCGGTTCGACGCGGCGGACCGGGCCCTGATCCTCGCGCTGGGCGCGGACGCCCGCGCCTCGGCGGCGGCGCTGGCAGGCGAACTCGCCATCGGAGCGACGACGGTGCGCCGGCGCCTGGAGGGGTTGCTCGGTCGTGGCGCAATCCGCGTGAGGTGCGAGATCGCGCGATCGGTGTCGCCGGCGCCGGTCACGGTGACGCTGTGGCTGCGGGTGCCCCCGGACAAACTGGAGACGACGGCCCGCTCGCTGGCGATGGTGCCGGAGGTCCGGATGTGCGCGGCGCTGACCGGGGCGGAGAACCTGATGCTGGTGCTGTGGCTGGCATCCCAGCACGACGTGCTGTCGGCGGAGGCGCAGCTGGCGGCGAAACTGCCATGGCTGGAGATCACAGGCCGGGCGGTGACGCTGCGGAGCATCAAGCTGATGGGGCGGCTGCTCGACTCCGCGGGCCGGGCGGCCGGACGGGTGCCGTTGGATTTTTGGGCCGCGGTCCCCGTGCCGGAGCACGGGGACCGCAGCGTTCACCGGTCCGGGGGATGAGGGGGGTGAGGTGGAGGGAAGCATCCCCCGGGGCCGGAGTTCTCGGGGCCGCGCACGCGGGTCGAGTTTTGTGGGCCGGGCTCGGTTGGCTTTGCGAGCCGGGCCAGCACGGCCGGAGGCCGGGCCGGCTGGGCCGGGTTGGCTCCGCGGACTGGCTGAGCCGGTTGGCTCCTCGGGCCGGGCCGGGCCGGGTTGGCCCGGCGGAGCGGGCTGGGCCCGGCGGACCGCTGAGCCGAGCTGGGCTGTGCCCGGGGGGGGCTGGTCCGGCCGGATCCGGTGGGCC
>NZ_MUMI01000408.1 GCF_002155975.1 Amycolatopsis kentuckyensis | reverse complement strand
CCGGTGTGGCGGGCGCGCGCCGCTTCGACGTCGACTTCGCCGATCGGCCGCGCGGGCGCGCTCGGCGCTCCGGCGGCGACGCGCTGGATGGCCGGCTTGACCGGCGCTCCGCGCTCCTCGAACGAGCCCCATTCCTGGCACTCCGGACAGCGGCCCAGCCACTTGGCCGCTTCGTACCCGCAGCTCCCGCAGCGGTAGGTGGTCCCCTTCTTCACCCCGCGAGGCTATCGGCGACCACCGACAAAACCGGGGACCTACTCCTTGACGTGCGCCGGCGCCGCGACCGGCAGCTCGACGGTGACCGGTCCGGCGTTCTGGAAGACGAAGGTGACCTTGATGACCTGACCCGGCCAGAGAGGCTGCTTCAGCGCGGGCAGCGTCACGGTGGCCTGGCCGACCTTCTCCGGCGCGGTCGGCGTCGCGGCCGGGCCGGACGACGGGACCTCGGAGGTGGGCGTGGCGGTCAGGTTGTTGCCCGGGCTGTTGGTGGCCGAGCTGCTGCCGGTCGGCGTCCCGCTGGACGTCGGGGCACTCGGCGACGACGTCGGTGCGCCGGTGGACTGCACCTCGTTCGTGGACTCGACGGCGTCGTCCGGGCCGATCACCAGCGAGTGCATGGCGACGACGGTCTTGGACCCCTCGATGGTCGCCTGGCCGCCGCCTTCGACGGTCACCGAGACGAGCGAGTCGTCCTGGGCGCCGCGGTTGACGATCGTCAGGGTCAGCGCCGGGGTCGCGCCGGCCGCGTAGCCCGGGCCCGGCGTCGGGTACTGGACGGCCGCGTTGCGCAGGTCGATGGTCTTGACCTGGGCGTGCGTGCCGTTGACCGCGGGCTGCTGCGAGTCGGTCTGGGTGATCTGGCCGGCCCCGCACCCGGCGAGCACGAGCGCGGCACCGAGCGCCAGCACGCCCGCGCCGAGCACGCGACGATTCTGCAGCCTCACGTCGCAGTCCTTCCCTTTTCACGGCCTCGTCGCCCCGAAGACTAGCCGGGGGCGATCTCCGCCGCGGAACGGGTGTGCGTTGCCGGGGCGCGGCGACCAAGATCAACCGTCCACAAAGGAATTCCCAGCCTGTGACGAAACGCTTCGCCGCTACCTGCGTGAGCACGGGGGTCCGACGTTTGTCAACCCCCGGCCAGGCCGCTGACCTGCGAGGACGAGTCCGGCCCGCTAGGTGGGCACTGGCGGCCCGTGCTAGGATGGAGTCAGCGAAAGGGGCAGAGGACACATGGTTTTCAAGGTCGGAGAGACCGTCGTCTACCCGCACCACGGTGCCGCACTCATCGAAGCCATCGAGACCCGCGTGATCAAGGGCGAGGAAAAGAAGTACCTCGTCCTCAAGGTCGCGCAAGGGGATCTCACGGTTCGCGTGCCCGCAGACAACGCCGAAATCGTCGGCGTCCGCGATGTCGTCGGGCAAGAAGGACTGGACAAGGTCTTCGACGTTCTGCGTGCTCCGCACACCGAAGAGCCCACCAACTGGTCTCGTCGGTACAAGGCCAACCTCGAGAAGCTCGCCTCCGGCGATGTGAACAAGGTGGCCGAAGTGGTGCGCGACCTCTGGCGGCGAGAGAAGGACCGCGGACTTTCAGCCGGTGAGAAGCGCATGCTGGCGAAGGCGCGGCAAATTCTGGTCAGCGAGCTCGCGCTCGCGGAGGGCACCGACGAGGACAAGGCTGAGGTCCTCCTCGACGAAGTTCTGGAAACCGCGACGGTCTAACCCCCAGGCATCCCGCTCGACGGGCGGGTGGGTGCCTCTACGATCGCGTACCGATGAACGTCGTCGCGATCGTGACCGTCGCACACCATGCCTCCGACGGAGAGTCAGCTCTCACGCCGGTGCATGGTGAGGCGCTGCTGACGCACACCGTGCGGGGGCTGCTCGACGTACCGGAGATCGATCTGGTGCTCGTGGCGGCCCCCCAGCGGTGTGCTTTGTCGTTTTCCGAGGCCGTGCGTGGCCTCGCCTGCCGGGTGGTGCCCGGCTCGCTCCGGCAGGCCTTCGCCGCCGTCGAGCCCGAACTCGCCCGTGGTTCCGTTGTACTCCTCCACGACGCGCTGCGAGCCTTCATTCCTGCGCAAACAGTGCGTGACGTGATCAGCGCGGTCCGCGACGGCGCTCCGGTGGTGGTGCCGGTGCTCCCGATGGCCGACACGGTGAAGGTGACGGACGCGGCTTCGCTGATCGTCGGCACGGAGGACCGCACGCGGCTGCGCACCCTCCAGACCCCGGTGGGCTACGCGTTCGAGGCGTTCCGGCCGGACCTCACCCCCGCCGGCGCGGCGACGGTCGACGGCCACCCGGACGCGATGCGCGTCACCACCGAGTTCGAACTGTCCCTGGCCGAGGCGATCGCGGCGGCACCGAAGCACGAGGAGACGCTGTGAGGATCGGCAACGGGGTCGACGTCCACCCGATCGAACCGGGCCGCGAGTGCTGGATGGCGGGCCTGCGCTGGCCGGACGCGGACGGCTGCGCCGGCCATTCGGACGGCGACGTCGCAGCGCACGCCCTGTGCGACGCCCTCCTGTCGGCGGCCGGGCTCGGTGACCTGGGCGCGGTGTTCGGCACCGGCGACCCCCGCATGGACGGCGCGCACGGGACGGACATGCTGGCCGAGGTGCGGGGCCTGATCGAGGCGGCGGGCTGGCGGGTGGGGAACGCCACGGTCCAGATCGTGGGCAACGCCCCCCGGGTCGGCAAGCGGCGCGACGAGGCCCAGAAGGTGCTGTCGGAGGCGGTGGGCGGCCCGGTGAGCGTCTCCGGGACGACGTCGGACGGCTTGGGCCTGACCGGCCGCGGCGAGGGCATCGCGGCCTTCGCGACGGCGTTGCTGCTCGCGGCGGAATAGGGCCGCGACCGCGCCGGTTCGGCGTGATATGCCCCTCACTCTCCCGGAGGCCGTCCGCGCGCTGGTCGACGGCCGGAACTTCGCCACCGTCGCCACCCTCGACCCGGACGGGGGACCCCAGACCTCCGTCGTCTGGGTCGGCCTCGACGACGGCGATCTCGTCTTCAGCGCCACCGAGGACCGCCGGAAGGTCCGCAACCTGCGCCGCGATCCCCGCATCAGCGTCTCGATCACCGACGCCGAGGACCCCTACCGGCACACGCAGCTGCGCGGCACCGTGACGATCACCCCGGACCCGGAGAAGGCCCTCCCGCGGGCCCTGAGCCACAAATACCTCGCCCAGGACCCGCCGCCGGAGGGCCCCGAGACCGAACGCGTGGTCGTCCGGCTCGCGGTCGACAAGATCGCCGGCAACGTGAAATAGGGTCTCCGACCATGTTCAACGAAGCCACCAAGGCCCTGCTCGACGGCACCAACTACCCCGTCGTGGCCACGACCAACGCCGACGGCTCGCCGCAGAGCTCCGTCGTCTGGGCGAAGCGCGACGGGGACACCGTGGTCTTCGTGACCGTCCAGGGCCGGCGCAAGGAACGCAACATCCGGCGCGACCCCCGCGTCTCGCTCTCCGTCTTCGACCTGGCCGATCCGGAGAACTACGTCGAGATCCGCGGCCGCGCCGAAGTCACCGCCGAAGGCGGCCGCGAGCTGAACGACGAGCTGGCCCGCAAATACACCGGCACGGTCTTCCCGCCCGAGCCGGCCGACGTCGTGCGCGTGCTCGTGCGCGTCGTCCCCGAACACATCACAGGGCACTCGGCCTGATGGTCCCGTTAGGCTGGAACCATGACGATCAGGGCCGTGTTGTTCGACTTCTCCGGCACGCTCTTCCGGCTCGAGCAGGACGAGTCCTGGCTCACCGAACTGACGAACCACGACGGTGAGCCGCTCGACATCGAGGCGCAGGCCGAGCTGATGCGCCGGATGACCGCGCCGGTCGGGCAGGTCGTCGAGCTCGACGCCGAGCACGTGCACGCCTGGCAGCACCGCGACCGCGACCCGGGGCTGCACCGGAAGGTCTACCTCGAGGTGCTCAAGAAGTCCGGCGTCCCGCACTTCGACCAGGCCGAGGCGCTCTACAACCGGCTGATCGATCCCAGCCAGTGGACGCCGTACCCGGACACCGAAGCCGTGCTGAAGGCCGCCGCCGAGCGGGGCCTGAAGGTCGGCGTGCTGAGCAACATCGCCTTCGACATCCGGCCCGCCTTCACCGCCCGCGGGTGGGACGCCTACGTCGACGAGTTCGTGCTGTCCTTCGAGGTCGGCGCGGTCAAGCCGGAGCTGGAGATCTTCCGCAAGGCCGTCGAGTCGCTCGGCGTGCCGGCCACCGAGACGCTGATGGTCGGCGACAGCGAGGAGGCCGACGGCGGCGCCCGCGCCCTCGGCTGCGAGTTCGCGCTGGTCGACCCGCTGCCCACGGCCGACCGGCCGGACGCCCTGCTCACGGCGTTGCGCGGGTTCGGCGTCGCCTGACCGGCTGCGACCTCGCTCACGCCGACCCGTACCCTTTGAGGGTGGCCCTTCACCTTTTCGACACAGCGACCCGGAGCGTACGGGAGTTCCACCCCGTCCGTAGCGGAACGGCGTCGATCTACGTGTGTGGGGCCACCGTGCAGGGCGTCCCGCACATCGGGCACGTCCGCGGCGTCCTGAACTACGACGTCCTGCGCCGCTGGCTGGTCCACAGTGGACTCGACGTGCTGCTGGTCCGCAACGTCACGGACATCGACGACAAGATCCTGACCAAGGCCGCCGAGAACGAGCGGCCCTGGTGGGAGTGGGGCGCGACGCACGAGCGCGCCTTCGAGACCGCGTACGAGCAGCTGGGCTGCCTGCCGCCGTCGATCAACCCGCGCGCGACCGGGCACGTCACCCAGATGGTCGAGCTGATGGAACGCCTCATCGAGAGCGGCCACGGCTACGTCGCGGACGGCGACGTCTACTTCTCGGTGAAGTCGTTCGACGACTACGGCAAGCTCTCCGGCCAGGTCCTCGAAGACGTCCAGCAGGGCGAAACGCCGACCCGCGGCAAGCGCGACCCGCGCGACTTCACCATGTGGAAGAGCGCGAAGCCGGGCGAGCCGTCGTGGCCGACGCCGTGGGGGAACGGCCGGCCGGGCTGGCACCTCGAGTGCTCGGCGATGGCGACGGCGTACCTCGGCGCGGAGTTCGACATCCACGGCGGCGGCATCGACCTGGTCTTCCCGCACCACGAGAACGAGCGCGCCCAATCCAACGCGGCGGGCGACGCGTTCGCGCGGTTCTGGCTGCACAACGCCTGGGTGACCATGTCGGGCGAGAAGATGTCGAAGTCGCTCGGCAACACCGTGTCGATCCCGGCGATGCTGGAGCGCTACCGGGCGCCGGAGCTGCGGTACTACCTGGTCCAGCCGCACTACCGGTCGACGATCGAGTACTCCGACGCCGCGGTCTCCGAGGCCGCGCAGGGCTACCGGCGGATCGAAACGTTCCTGCGCCGCGCCGCGCAGTCGGGCGACGTGACGATCGGCACGATCCCCGAGGCGTTCGCGAACGCGCTCGACGACGACCTCGCCACCCCGCAGGCGTTCGCCGTGGTCCACACCACGGTGCGGGACGGTAACGCCGCCCTCGACGCGGGCGACACCTCCAAGGCACTCGAATTCGCCGCGGCCGTCCGCGCGATGACCGGCGTGCTCGGCCTCGACCCGCTGTCCGCGCGCTGGTCCGAGGCGGGCGGTTCCGAAACGCCCACCAAAGAAGCGCTGGCCCGGATCGTCGAAGGGCTGCTGGCCGAGCGCCAGCAGGCCCGCGCCGAGAAGGACTTCGCCCGCGCGGACGCCGCCCGTGACCGCCTCTCCCAGGCGGGCATCGTGGTGGAGGACACCCCCAACGGTCCTCAGTGGACTGTGAAGTCCGACTGATCTCGTTACAAAGCAAGGAACTTTCACCATGGCAGGCAACTCGCGGCGCCAGGGCGCGATCCGCAAGACGGGCACCAAGAAGGGTGCCGTCGTCGGCTCGGGCGGTCAGCGCCGCAAGGCCCTCGAAGGCAAGGGCCCGACCCCGAAGGCGGAGGACCGCCCCGGGCACAAGGCCTACCGCCAGGCCAACGCCCAGACGAAGCGCGACCAGGCCCGGCAGAAGAAGGCCGACAAGCCGGAGCTGATCGCCGGGCGCAACCCGGTGGTCGAGGCGCTGCGCGCGGGTGTCCCGGCGACGGCGTTGTACGTCGCGCTGAACATCGAGATCGACGACCGCGTGAACGACGCCGTCCGGCTGGCCGGCGACAAGGGCATCTCGATCCTGGAGATCCCGCGCGAAGAGCTGGACCGCAAGACCAACCGGGCCGTGCACCAGGGCCTGGGCCTGCAGGTCCCGCCGTTCGAGTACGCCCACCCGGACGACCTGATGGCGGTGGCCCGCAACTCGGGCGAGGTGCCGCTGTTCGTCGCGCTCGACGGCGTCACCGACCCCCGCAACCTGGGCGCGGTGATCCGCTCGGCGGCCGCGTTCGGCGCCCACGGCGTGCTGCTGCCGGAGCGGCGCAGCGCGGGCATGACGGCGGTGGCGTGGCGCACGAGCGCGGGCACGGCGGCGAAGCTGCCGATCGCGGTGGCGACGAACCTCACCCGCCAGCTCAAGGCGTGGGCGAACGACGGCTTGATGCTGGTCGGCCTGGACGCCGACGGGTCGGTGGACATCGACGAGCTGGAGCTGGCGGCGGACCCGCTGGTCATCGTGCTGGGTTCGGAGGGCCGCGGCCTGTCCCGGCTGGTCCGCGAGACCTGCGACGCCACGGTGTCCATCCCGATGGCAGCGGGCGTCGAGTCGCTGAACGCCTCGGTGGCGGCGGGCGTGCTGCTCGCGGAGGTGGCGCGCCGCCGTCGTGCCGCCGGGCGGGTCTGACACCGCCACCCAGTCGGGTTAGAGTCGCCGCGGATAAACCGAGGGGACCCGATGTCGTTCGTTTCGCCACTCTTCCTGTGGTACTTCATGCCGGCGGTGCTCATCGCCGTGCTGGTGTGCCCGCGGAGCTGGCGGAACGGCATCATCGCGGTGGCGAGCCTGCTGTTCTACACGATCGGCGCCGGCGCGTTCGTGTTCCTGCTGCTCGGCTGCATGGTGGTCAACTTCCTGGTCGGTCCCCTCCTGGCCCCGAACCCCTGGGACGTCCACGGCGTCCGGCGGCGCCGGATCCTCATCGCGGTGGTGGCGCTGGACGTCGCGGTGCTGCTGATCTGGAAGTACGCGGGCTTCGCCACCCAGCAGATCGCGGCGGTGGCCCACTGGTTCGGCGGCAGCGTGCCGGTGGCGAGCCTGGTGGTCCCGATCGGCATCTCGTTCTACACGTTCCACCACATTTCGTACGTGGTGGACATCTACCGGGGAGAGCGCCAGGCGCTCCGCAACCCGGTGGCGTTCACCGCGTACATCGCGATGTTCCCGCAGCTGGTGGCGGGCCCGATCGTCCGCTACCGGGAGATCGCGGACCAGCTGCCCCAGCAGCGGTCCCACCGCCTGGACGACATCGCGGCGGGCTTCCCGAGGTTCGCGCTCGGGCTGTGCAAGAAGGCGATCATCGCGGACTCTCTGGGCCCGTTGGTGGACGCGTGCTTCAAGGTCCCCCCGGACCAGATGACGTTCGCCACGGCCTGGCTGGGCGCGATCGGCTACACCCTCCAGTTGTTCTTCGACTTCTCGGGCTACTCGGACATGGCGATCGGTCTGGGCCGCATGCTGGGGTTCAGGTTGCCGGAGAACTTCGCGAGGCCGTATTCGGCGGTGACGATCACGGAGTTCTGGCGCCGCTGGCACATGAGCTTGAGTCGCTGGTTCCGCGACTACGTGTACATCCCCCTGGGCGGCAACCGCCACGGAGCTGCCCGGACGTACCGCAACCTCTGCATCGTGTTCGTGCTGACGGGCTTCTGGCACGGCGCCCAGTGGACGTTCCTGGTGTGGGGCTGCTACCACGGGGCGCTCCTGGTGATCGAGCGCCGGTTCGGCCTGGACCTGGACCCGGCAACACGCTGGAAACGCTATCTGCGCCGGGCCCTGACGATGCTGCTGGTGGTGTTCGGCTGGGTGTTCTTCCGGTCCCCGGACATGGGCCACGCCCTGTCGATGATCGGCCACATGCTGATCCCGGACTTCACCGGCTTGGGAACGAGCGTGGAGCAGGCCTTCACGAACCAGCGCCTGGTCCTCCTCCTGGCGGCGCTGGCGGTGTTCGCACTACCGGCCCACCCGGTGACGGGCCCCCTGCTGGAGTCGAGCCGAAGCCGCCCGGCAACGGCGCTGAGAATCGGCGTGATGACGGCAGGCCTCCTGTACGCGGCGATCCTGATCGCCACGGGAACGTTCAGCCCCTTCCTGTACTACCAGTTCTGAGCACAAGGAATCATGACCGAACTCTCCAAAGCCCCAGGCGTGATCCCGTACGTGGACCACCACGACGGCCCCCGCCGGCTGTTGACGGTGGAAATCCCCCACCTGGGACACACCGTCCGCGCCTACGCCCCCATAGCCAGCATCGACGGCCGCCAGTACGTCGTCTCGTGGGGCTCGGTCTCCTTCGAAATCCCCGCGGACCGGAACGTCCACATCAGCGTCCACCTCCAGACGAACAGCGGCAGCGACCACACGATCACCCCGTTCGCCTCGACGATCCTCGGCCCCCACCCGGCACCGGCCCGTCTGATGGCCCAGTTCGCCCCGAGCCAGCGCCCCGAAGGGGCCCTGATCCCGATCGGCTGAGAGCGCCAAAACCCTCACCCGAACGGCCCAGCCGTGAAACCCTGACCGGGTGCTGACCACCCGGTACCTCTTCCTCACCCGCCACGCGGAGGCGGCCCCGGGCGGCAGACTGACGGAAGCGGGTCGGCGCCAGGCCATCCGGCTCGGAAGACGCCTCCGGGACGTCCCGGTGACCGCGATCCACCACGGCCCCCTCCCCCGCACCACCGAAACTGCTCACCTCATCGCGAGCCAGCTGCCCTACGTGCCCCTCCACGTCGACAAGGCGGCAGGCGACTTCGTCCCGTACACGCCGAAGCGCGAAGAACTCCCGGAGACCTCGGGCGACCTGCTACTGGCCTTCGCCCGCCAGTTCCCGCCCGCCGACGAAGAGCTCGCCGCCGACGCCGAACGCCGGTTCAGCGGGCCGGTGCCGGGGACCGAGCCGCGGTACGAAGTGCTCGTCACGCACAACTTCCTCGTCGGCTGGCTCGTCCGCGCCGCACAGGACGCCCCGCCGTGGCGGTGGCTCACCTTCAGCCACGCCCACGCCGGCCTCACCGTCATCCAGTACTCCCCGGGCCGTCCCGCGGCCCTGCTGACCTACAACGACCTGAGCCACCTCCCCGCTGAACTCCGCTGGACCGGCTTCCCACCCGACTTTTACGTTCCGTAGTTGCCGAACACAACACG
Source organism: Amycolatopsis kentuckyensis (assembly GCF_002155975.1). Classification (GTDB taxonomy): domain Bacteria; phylum Actinomycetota; class Actinomycetes; order Mycobacteriales; family Pseudonocardiaceae; genus Amycolatopsis; species Amycolatopsis kentuckyensis. Next base: position 3,709 of record NZ_MUMI01000408.1, on the reverse strand, counting down.
TGACCGCTCGGAAAAACGGTTCTCGCCCGAATGGCCGAACGTGTCAGGATGCGTGGATGAATCCCGCGCCGACGCCGACATCCGATCGGCTGAGCGACTACCTCGCCGCCGACACCGTCGTGGATCACGGGCACCCGTCGATCCGGGCGCTGGCCGGCGCCCTGCGTCCCGCCGGGGACGATCCCGTCGAGGCCGCGAGAACCGCGTTCCTCTTCGTGCGCGACGAGGTCGAACACGTCATCGACGCCGCCGATCCCCGCGTCACCTGGCGGGCGTCGGACGTCCTGCGCGAGCGCGTCGGGATCTGCTACGCGAAGGCGCACTTGCTCGCCGCTTTGCTGCGCGCACAAGGGATTCCGGCCGGCTTCTGCTACCAGGAACTGTCCGCGCTGCACGGGCTGAATGCCGTGTACCTGCACGGCAGGTGGGCACGGCTCGACGCCCGCGGCAACCGCACCGGCGCCGGCGGCGAGTTTTCGCTCGACGAGGAAAAACTGGCCTGGCCGGTGGACGCCACCCGCGGCGAACGCGATCACCCGGAGATCCACCCGGTGCCCGCACCGGCCGTCGTGGATTTCCTGATGACCGCCGAGCCGGGCCCCGGCTGGTACGAAAACGGGCTGCCGCACACACTTTGATCATGGTTTTCCCGCATTTTCGGAAAACCGGCGGACCCGGTAACTTATTGCCGAGAGTGACGTCTGTCCGTCAGTCCTGTCCCCCGAACTTCTTATTTCGCGCACCCCGCGAGGCGCGTAAAGTGACTCCCCGCGCTCGAACAGACACTTTACGCATACGTCCGTTCGGGTGGTTCGAGGGAGGTGAAGCACGTGGCCGCGGCTGGCGGACGCCTCCGCCGTACCCCACTGCAAGAGATCTTCTGGACCAGGACGAGCCTGCTCCTCACGGTGCTCGTCGTGGTCGCCGGCCTGAGCCTGTGGATCGCCGGCCTGATGGACCCCGGCACCGGGAAGAACCTGGTGACCTCGCTCGGCACCGGCACCCTGATCTCCGCGATCGTCGGGTTCGGCCAGACCCTGATCACCGCCAGCGCATCGCAGAAGGCGCTCGTGACCCCGGTGATCGAGGAAAGCCGGCGCGCGCTGGAGGACCTGAGCGCCGAATACCGCGCGCTGAACAAGGAGTTCTTCCCCACCGACGTGTTCGAGGCGACGACCGATCCCGACCCCGCGTTCAACCGCGCGCTGATGGCCGACCTCGACGCGACGCGGCAGTACTTCTTCCGCGGTTTTTCCGGTCGCCACGCGGCCGCCCGGCTGCTGCTTTCCCGCACCGAGCGGGAACTGCGGGCGGTCATCGCCGATCCGCGTGACGCGAGTTCGATCAGCGGGCGCGCCCGGTACCTGCTGCGCCGCGAGGCGGCCGACGCCGACTCCGAGCAGATCCAGAGCCGGCTCGACGAAGAGATCAAGATCGGGCTCGTCGGCCTCTTCCTGGCGCGCAGCCGCTGCGCGTCGGTCGACATCACCGTGGTCGCCGACCCGCCGCTGGACCGGCTCGAGATGTTCGACGACAGCGTGTGGGTGTCGCTCTACAGCGACGTCCGCGGCGCCACGAAGCTGTACCCGCGGTCCCTGCGATTCACCGAAGGTTCCTTCCTCTACAACATGGAACGCGCCGAATTCGTGCGCGTCTCGCAGTCCCGGACCGGCCGCCACTTCCGCATCACGTCCGCGACGACGCGGACGGATTTCCTGGCGCTGTTCGAGAAGATCACCGGATCCCCGTTGTCCGAGGAGCAGTTCCGCGAGCTGGAGGGCAAGTTCCACGCCTTCCGCGCGGAGTTCTCCGCAGTCGCCGAGCTAGGGAGCTGACCTTGCTCACCCGCCTGTCCCCCCTTTCCGAACTGGCCACGCGCCTGCGCACGGCCAGGTTCCCGCTCGCCGCGGACTGGCGCGCGGTCGACGGCTGGTTCCGGCCGTGGGCCGCCCAGCCCGGGCTGCGGGAAGAGCTGCGCACGCAGCTCCGCGCGCTGTCCACCGCGCAGGCCACCAAGGTCCTGCGCTCGTCCCGGGAAACGACCACCCACTTCGCCTGGTGCCTGCTCGATTCGCCGTCCGACCCGTTTTCCTTCTGGCTGCACGAATACAAGGCGCAGCAGGACTGGCGGGAGGGCTACGCGGATTCCGTGCACAACCACAGGTACCACTTCTGCACCACGATCCTCCGTGGTGACTACCTGCACGAAAGGTACGAGACGACGATCGACGCCGGCTCGGGGCTGATCGCGTCCGCGCGGTTGCGCCGCCGGACGCGCTGCGCGGCCGGCGCGTGCGCCACCATGCTGGCCGACGAATTCCACCGGATCCCCGAAGCGGCCACCGGAACGATGACTTTCCTCGTGAAATCACGCCCGGTGAGCAGTTTCAGCTTGTCTTTCGATCCGGCCAGCGGAATCGGTCACCGTCACGTTCCGGTGGAGGTCCGATTGGGGGAATTGGCCGACCGCATCTAGCTACACACCGGCGTCAGCGGCGCTTACCATTACTCCACCCGTCTGAACACCACGGCCGGGATGGGAGAGGTGTATGCGCACGCAGGAAAGCACGATCGACCACGCCGTCGTCGGTGCCGTCGAAAGAAAGGTCCACCGGCTCTGCCGCCAGTACGCCGACCGGCTGCAGTTCCACGGCTGGCACCACGTGAGTTTCGTCCGCGCGAAGGCGGCCGGTTTCGCCCGGTGCAACGGCGCGGACTCCGCGGTGGTGGAGGTCGCCGCGCTGGTGCACGACGTCAACTACCTGGTGCTCCGGAACTCGCCGGCCGCGGCGGGCCGGAGCCTGCGGCTGGAAATCCTCGCCGAATGCGGCGTCCCACCGCGGATCGCGCGGTGGATCGACGAAATCGTCGACGAAGCGGAAATGGCGACCCGCGGCCGCGACATTTCCCTGGAAGCGCAGGCGCTGAGCGACGCGGACACGTTGTTCAAGGCGCTGCCGGTGACACCGGTGGTGCTGGCGCACCGGTACCTGCGCGAGAACGGCCTGAGCCTGCGCGAGCTGGCCGACAAGATCGTCGGCGAGCAGTGCGACGTCCACGACGAGGGGTATTACTTCTACAACCCGGAGGCGGCGGCGACGTACTCCCACTGGGCGACGGCGAACCTGCAGCTGTGGCAGTGCATCAAGGAGGCGGTCGACGACCCGACGGTGGCGGAGCTGCTGGACGCGGTCGCGTCCTAACCCTGCCCGTAGCCGCGAAGCCGCTCGACGACGTTGGCAACCTCGGGCGGCGGCAGCAGGCTGGGCCGGCCGGCGCTCTGGGCGAGCAGCCACACGCGGCAGGCCCATTCGAGCTGCTGGGCGCGGTGGTAGGCGGCCTCGAGGCCGTCACCGTAGGTGAGAGTGCCGTGGTTGGCCATCAGACAGCCACGGCGTCCTTCGAGAGCCTCCAGCACGGCGGCAGCGAGCTCCGGCGTGCCATAGGTGGCGTAGCGCGCGACGCGCACCGAAGGCCCGACGGTGGCAACGATGTAGTGGATCGGCGGAACTTCCCGAACAAGCGTCGAGACGGCGGTGGCATGCGGCGAGTGCGTGTGCACGACGGCGGTCACGGGCTCCCCGTCCGGATCACGGACGTCCCAGTAGACGGAAAGGTGCATCGGCAGCTCACTGGTCGGCTTGAGCGACCCATCGACAACCTGCCCGCCGAGATCGCCGTTGTGGATGTCGGCGGGCAGGTTGTCGAT
>NZ_MUMI01000407.1 GCF_002155975.1 Amycolatopsis kentuckyensis | reverse complement strand
GCCGACGCGCCGCCGTAGGGCACGCAGATCAAGGTCAGCTCCGACGTCCCCGGGGCCGAGAGCCGGTGCAGCATGCCGCCGGTTTCCTCGCCCGCGTCGAGGTAGGCGGCCAGCTCCCGGACCGTCGGGTGCAGGAAGAGGTCGATGACCCGCAGCCGCTCGTCGATCTTGCGGACCGCCCGGACCGCGGTGAACGAATGCCCGCCCAAGGCGAAGAAGTCGTCGTCGGCGCCGACCCGTGGCACGCCGAGGACCTCGGCCCACACCGAAGCCACGCGCTGTTCGGACGGCGTCGCCGGGACCCCGCCGCCCTTCTTCTCCGGGACCGCAGTCGGTGCCGGCGGGGAAGTCGCGTCGATCGTGACCACGGCGTCCACATCGGACAGCAGGTCGGCGAGCAGGTGCCGGAAGTCCGCCACCAGGCGCTCGGCCGTGCGAGCGTCGAACAGGTCGGTCCGGTAGGCGAGTTCGCCCAGGTAGCTGTCGCCTTCGTTGACCAGCACCATGCTCAGGTCGAACTTCACCCGCTCGGCCGCGGTGCCCAGTGCGGTGACCTCCAGTCCCGGGATCCGGGGCTCGGCCGCGGGCTCGTCGAGGACGTTGAGCAGCACCTGGAACAGCGGCGTCGCCGCCATCGTCCGGTCCGGCCGCAGCCGCTCGATGATCTGCTCCAGCGGTGTCTCGGCGTGCGCGAACGCGCCGAGCACGGTCTCCCGGACCCGCCCGATCAGCTCCCGCACCGTCGGGTCGCCGGCGAGGTCGGTGCGCAGCACGAGGGTGTTCACGAAACACCCGACCGTGGACTCGACGTCCGGGTGGTGCCGTCCCGATTCCGGTACGCCGACCGCGACGTCGTCGGTGCCCGCGAGCCGGCCGAGCAGCACCTGCCAGCACGCGAGGACGACCATGAACGGTGTCGCCCCCACCTCGCCGGCGACCCGCCGGATCGCGGCGGTCAGCGAGGCGTCGAGCGTGTACCGCACGTGCCCGCCGGACCAGTCGGCCACCGGCGGCCGGGGATGGTCGGTGGGCAGGGCGAGCAGCGGGGGCAGTCCGGCCAGGCGGTCGCACCACCAGTCGAGGTCCTCGGTACGCCGGCGGACGGCCAGCCACGCGGCGTAGTCCGCGTACTGGACGGGGGCCGGTGGCAGCGTCCGGCCCGCGTAGGCGGCGGCCAGCTCGGCGCCGATGATGCCCCGCGACCAGTTGTCCGTCGCGATGTGGTGGACGGTGATCGCCAGGACGTGGTCGTCGGGAGCGACGCGGAACAGCGTGGCCCGCATGGGAGGTTCCCGGTCGAGAGCGAACGGACGGTCCACTTCGGACACCCAGGGCTCGCCGCCGGAAGTGTCCACGAAGGACACCGGAACGGAGTCCAGCGGCACGGCCACGGGGGTGCCGTCGCGCTCCTCGATCACGCTGCGCAGGACCACGTGCCGGGCCGCGACCTCCCGGACCGCCCGCAGCATCGCCTCGGCGTCCAGCGGGCCGCGCAGGCGCAGCACCATGCCCCGGTTGTAGGCCGGGCCCGGCTCCAGCAGGTCCAGGAACCACAGCCGGGCCTGCGCCGAGGACAGCGGCGCGGGCGCCTCCGGGTCGGGCCGCACCGGGATGGGCGCGCCACCGGACACGCCGGCGGCGGCGGACTCCAGCGCGGCGGCCAGATCCGCCAGCACCGGGTGTTCGAACACCGTGCGCACGGCGACGTCACGGCGCAGCGCCTCGCTCAGCCGCCCGGCCACGCGGACCGCGGCGAAGGACTGGCCGCCGACGGCGAAGAAGTCGTCGTCGGCCCCGACGACGGCCACGTCGAGGACGTCGGCCCAGATCCGGGCCACGAGCCGTTCCGCCGGGGTCGCGACCGGCCGCCGCACCGCGGGCGCCGGGGCGGCCGCGTCCGGCAGCGCGGCCCGGTCGATCTTGCCGTTGGCGTTGAGCGGCAACCGGTCCAGGACCGTCAGCGACGACGGCACCAGGTAGTCCGGCAGGCGCTCGCGCAGGGTCCGGCGCACGGCGGCGACGTCGAGTGCCGTGCCGGGTGCGGGCACCAGCCAGGCGGCGAGCCGCCGGTCGAGGCCTTCGCCGACCGGCAGCGCGACGGCTTCCGCGACCCCGGGAACGTCCCGCAACGCGGCGGCGACCTCGCCGAGCTCGACGCGGTGGCCGCGCACCTTCACCTGGTCGTCGGCCCGGCCGCGGAACTCGACGGTGCCGTCGGCGCGCACTCGCAGCACGTCCCCGCTGCGGAAGCAGCGCACGCCGGTGCCGAGGGGGTCGGGTTGGAACCGGGCGGCGGTCTGCGCGTCGTCGCCGAGGTAGCCGCGGGTGATCTGCGGCCCGCCGATGAGCAGCTCGCCGGGCACGCCCGGCGGCACGACCGCCCCGGTGTGGTCGACGAGGTGGCCGACCACACCGGGCAGCGGTGTCCCGAGGGGCACGTACCCGGCCCGCTCGTGGCCGGGGATGGTGGCCACGTCGCAGGTCAGGGAGATCATCGTGCTCTCGGTGTGCCCGTAATGACTCTGCACCCGCAGCCCGGGGCGGGCCTCGTGGACGCGCTCGACGAGCGACCACGGGCACGCCTCCCCGGCCAGGATCAGCAGCCGCCGCGGCAGCACCGCCGCGAGGTCGCCGTGCCGCGCCAGCAGTTCGAGGTGGCTGGGGACGCACTTGAGCACGTCCACCGGGTGCTCGGCGACGTAGGCGGCGTACGCCTCCGGGTCCATCGCGGTGTCCCGCTCGACCAGGTGCACCGTCCCGCCGGTGGTCAGCGCGCCGTACACACCGGTCAGGCCGAAGTCCGCGGCCGGCGTGGAGACCACCGCGAACGACGCGCCCGCGACGTCGCCGAGGCGCGGCAGCATGCCCGCCAGGTAGTGGGCGACGTTGCGGTGCTCGACCGCGACCCCCTTGGGCGCCCCGGTCGAGCCCGACGTGAAGATCACGTGGATGAGGTGGCCGCCTTCGATCGCGACGTCCGGCCGGGTCCGCGGCTGCCCCGCGACGGCGTCGCCGACAGTCAGGACGGTCACGCCGGGAAGGTCGGTGGACAGGCCCGGCTCCGCCAGCAGGATCCGGGCCTCCGCGGTGCCGAGGATCGCGGCCACCCGCGCGGCCGGGTACGTCGTGTCCATCGGCAGGTACGCCCCGCCCGCCTTCATGATGCCGAGCACCGCGCAGGCGACGTCGGTGCCCTGCTCGAGGAGGATCCCGACCGGCTCGTCCGCGGTCACGCCCAGCGCCCGCAGCCGGTGGGCCAGCATGTTCGCGCGTTCGTCGAGCTCGCGGTAGGTCAGCGCGCCGGTCGCGCCGACGACGGCGACCGCGTCCGGGCACCGGTCGACCGTCCGCTCGATGAGCACGGGCACCGGGACGAGCTCGGTCTCCTCGGGTGCCGGCCCGGCCAGCACCGGGCCGGTCACCGCTTCGAGCGGAACGTCGGCGACCGGCCGGTCGAGGTCGGCGGTGACGCCGTCGAGCAGGGCCACGAACCAGCGGCCGAGCCGCTCGGCCGTGCCGGTGTCGAACAGGTCGGTGCGGAACGCCAGCCCGCCGCGGTAGCCACCGTCCACCCGGGACAGCGCGAGGCTGAGGTCGAACTTGACCCCGCGCACCGGCGTCGGCCGGACCCGTACGGCGAGGCCGGGCAGCGCGGGCTCGCCCGGCGGCTCGTCGAGGACGTTCAGCATCACCTGGAACACCGGCGACGCATCGAGGCTCCGCTTCGGCGCGAGGCGTTCGACGATCCGCTCGAACGTGACGCCGGGGTGCGCGAAGGCGTCGAGCACGGTGTCCCGGGCGGCGGCGAGCAGGGTGCGCCCGGTGGTGACGCCGGACAGGTCGGTGCGCAGCACCAGCGTCTCGACGAAACAGCCGACGACGCGATCGGCCTCCGGTCCCCGCCCCGATCCGGGCACCCCGACGGCGATGTCGCCGGTCCCGGCCAGCCGCGCCAGCAGCGACTGCCAGCAGGCCAGCAGCACCACGAACGGCGTGCAGCCGGTCGCCCGGCCGATCTCGTCCAGCCGCGCGGTCAGTTCGGGGGACACCGCGACGGCGACCTCGGCGCCGCGGTCGGCGGCCACGACCGGGCGGGGCCGGTCGGTCGGCAGCTCCAGCACGGGCGCCAGCCCGGCCAGCCGCTCGCACCACCAGTCCAAGTCGTCGTCGGGCCGCGTCGAGGCGACGTCGGCGTACTGGCGGGCCGGCGGTTCGGGGGCGGGGCGCGCGCCGAGCCGGGCCGCATAGCAGGCGGCGAGGTCGTCGAGGACCACGGTGGTGGACGCCGCGTCCATGGCGATGTGGTGGAACGTCAGCGCGAGGACGTGGTGGTCCGCGGCGAGCCGGAACAGCGTGGCCCGCATCGGCGGCTCGCCGGCCAGGGCGAACGGCTTCTCGGCCTCCGCGGCGAGCGCGGCCGCCAGCTCGCCGGCCGTGACGTCCACGGTGGACACCGGGACGTCGGCCGCCGGGACCGGACAGGCCCGGGGTTCACCGTCGATCTCCCGGTAGACGCTGCGCAGGACGGTGTGCCGGTCCGCGACGTCGCGGACCGCCGCGAGCAAGGCCTCGGTGTCGGCCGCTCCGGTCAGCTCCAGCGCGACCGGGATGTGGTAGGCGTGCCCGGCGGGTTCGAACCGGGACAGGAACCACAACCGGGCCTGGGCCGGGGAAAGCTTCGCCGGCCCGGAGGTGGTCGCGCGCAGGGCCGCGGCGGCCCGGCTTTCCAGCATCTCCCGCACGCGCTGGGCGGGGGTGAGCACCGACTCGGTCATGCCGTGCCTCCGGTCGGGACGGCGTCGAGGGCCGCCAGGGCGAGGGTGTCCAGCCCGGCCGCGAAGTCGCGCAGCACGGGCCGGTCGAGCAGGGTGGCGGCCGGGATCGCGAACCCGAGGGCGGCGCCGAGGCGGCCGGTGGCCTCGGCCGCCTGCCGGGGTGTTCCGCCGAGGGCCCGGAAGTCGTCGAGCGCCCCGATTCCGGTGCGGCCGAGCACGTCCGCCCAGACGGCCGCCACGAGTTCCTCGATGGCGCCGTCCGGCCGAACCCGCTCGGACGCGGCATCGCCCAGCCGGGCGGTGAAGTCGGCGAGCACCGGGTGGTCGAACAGGGTCCGGACGGTGATCCGGCGGCCCAGCCGCTGCTGCAGCAGCCCGACCACCCGCGTCGCCGCCAGTGACCGGCCGCCGAGGGCGAAGAAGTCGCTGTCCGGGCCGAGCTCGCCGGCCTCCAGGCACGACCGCCAGACTTCGGCGACCACCGCCTGGGCCGGGGTCAGCGGCGCGGCGGCCACCGGCGCGGCCGCCGGGATCGGTGCGAGTGCCCGCCGGTCGAGCTTTCCGTTGGGCAGCACGGGCAGCGCGTCCAGGGTGGCCCACCGGCTCGGCACCATGTACCCGGGCAGCAGCCGCCGCACCTGCCGCTCGGCGGCCATCGCGTCGGCCGAGGCGGGCGTGAGATAGCCGGCGAGGTAGGTGTCCGCGACCACCGTCACCGCGGCGTCGGCCACTCCCGGCAGTGCGCGCAGGACCGCCTCGACCTCGCCGAGCTCGAACCGGTTGCCGCGGACCTTGACCTGGTCGTCGGCCCGGCCGAGGAACTCGAGCGTGCCGTCCGGGCGCCACCGGACCAGGTCGCCGGTGCGGTACCAGCCGCCGGTGAACGCCGCCGCCGTCAGTTCCGGCCGCCCGCGGTAGCCGCGGGCGACACCGGCGCCGCCGATCCACAGCTCACCGATCGCTCCGGGCGGAGCCACGCGGCCGGCCTCGTCCCGCACCGAGAGGCGCGTTCCCGGAGTCGGTGCGCCCAGCGGGACGGAGGCGTCGGTGACGCGGTGCGCGGTCGCCGCGACCGTCGTCTCGGTGGGCCCGTAGCCGTTCCACAGCTCGCCGACCAGCGGAAGCACCCGGGCGGCGAGTTCGGCGTCGAGCACCTCGCCGCCCAGCAGCAGCCGCAGCGCGCGATCGCCGGACCAGCCGGCGGCCAGCAGCATCCGCAGGCTGGTGGGGGTCAAGTCGGCGACGGTGACCCCGGTCTTGGTGAGCCACTGCGCGAGCTGGTGCCCGTCGACGGCGGTGTCGCGGTCGGCGACGACGCACCGCGCACCGGCCGCCAGGGGCCACCACAGTTCCTCGGCCGACACGTCGAAGGCGAGCGGCGCGATCGCGGCCATCGCGTCAGCACGCCGCAGGCCGTGACTCAGACTCCGGGACCGGACGAAGGCGTGCAGGTTCGCGTGGGTGACTTCGACGCCCTTCGGCCGTCCCGTCGACCCCGAAGTGGACAGCACGTAGGCGAGGGCGTCGCCGCTCGGCACGGTCAGCTCCGCGGGCGGGGCGGCGGCGTCGAAGTCGGCGTCGGCCAGGCCCGCGCCCGGGATCGCCGCGACGACCTCCGCCGCGGTGTCCCGGGCGAGGCCCCGGGTGAGGACGACCCGCACCCCGGCCTCGGTCCCGACTTGGACCAGCCGCCGCGCCGGCTGGTCCAAGTCGAGCGGCAGGTAGGCCGCTCCGGCCCGCCACACCCCCAGTAGGGCGGCGGGCAGGAGTTCGTCGCGCGGCAGGCAGACCCCGACCGCGTCACCCGGCCGGACACCGGCCGCGACCAGGGTGCGGCCGACCCCGTCGGCGTGGCGGACCAGCTCGGCGTAGGTCAGCTGTCCGTCCATGGTGGACACCGCGACCGCGTCCGGGGTCAGCTCGGCGTGCCGCAGCACCGCCTCCGGCACGCTCGCCACGTCGGCTTCCGGCAGCTCGGCGCCCGTTCCCCAGTTCTCCAGCAGCGCGCGCTCTTCGGCCGTGAGCAAGTCCAGAGTGGACAACAGAGCGTCCGGTGTGGACAGCGCGGCGCGGAGAACGTGGTGCAGGGACCGGGTGAACCACTGCGCGCGGGCGGGGGAGAACAGGGCCGGGTCGTGCTCGACCACCAGGTCGGCGCCGTCGACGTGCTCGTTGACGAACACCGTCAGCGGCGTGTGGCTGCCGCCGGTGGGCAGCTCGCCGAGCAGGTCGAGGCGGACCCCGGGCCCGGGCACCGACACCGGCAGCCCGGCCGGCTGGACCGCGAGCGACACGGGGGTGAGCGGCATCCCGGCGGGGCGGTCGCCGCCCCACAGCCGGGTCAGCTCGCCGCTGGGCAGGCCGCGGTGGTCGATCGCCCGGGCCGTCGTGGTCATGGCCGCGCGCAGCAGGTCGCGGAACGTCATGTCCGCCGAGAGCCGCAGCCGGACCGGGAGCACGTCGACCAGCGGCCCGACGGTGTGCTCGACCTCCGGCCGGTCCCGCTGGGCCGCGGCCGTCCCGAGCAGGACGTCCGAGGTGCGCCCGAGTGCGCCGACCAGGACACCGAGCGCCGCCAGGTACACCGCGAACGGCGTGACGCCGGCCGACTCGGCGAGCGCGCGGACCGACGAGCGCAGGGCAGCGGGCAGCGGGCTGCTGATCCGTTCGCCGAGGAACCGGTGGCCGGCGCGGTCGAATAGGGCGTCCGGCGGGGTGGCCCCGGCCAGCTCGCGAGCCCAGTACCGCTCCCGGTCCGCCGCGGCGGGGGCCCGTTCACGCAGGGCGAGGTCACCGACCTGCGCCGGGGTGCCGTCCGGCACGACGCCGGCGAGTTCCGCCATGAGGACGCCGATCGAGACGCCGTCGGTGGCGCTGTGATCGGAGACGACGACCAGCTCGGTGCCGTCGTCGGCCAGCCGGAGCGCGGTGATCCGCAGCAACGGCGTTTCGGCGGACAGGTCGAAGGCGTGCCGGGCCGCGGCGGCCGCGAGCTCGTCCGCGCGGCCCCCGGAACGCAGGTCGTGCACCTCGATCGGCACCGGGGCCGGTTCGCCGACGACCACGACCGGTTCGCCGTCGCGCTCCTGGATCGTCCCGCGCAGCGCGTGGTGGCGGACCACCACGGCGTCCGCCGCCGCCTGCAGCGCCGCCACGGAAAACGGGCCGTGCCACCGCAACCGCCACGCGGCCGTCGTCGCGGTCCCCGTCGCCCCGAGCTGCGCGAGAGTCCACAGGTCGCGTTGCGTGTTGGTCAGGGGATAGACGACCCGCCCGGGATCGTGGACCGGCACCGCGTCCGGTTCGAGCGGGGCGGCCGTGTCCAGCCGCCGCGCGACGGCCGCCACCGTGCCGTCGGCCAGGAACTCCGCCAGCGTCAGCTCGCGCCGCGCCTCGTCCCGCAGCCGCGCGACCGCCCGCGCCGCGGCGAGCGAGTGCCCGCCCGAATCGCTGAACCGGTCCCGCACGCCGATCTCCGGCAGCCCGAACACCGCCGCGACGACGGAAGCCACCAGGTGCTCGGTGGGCGTACCGGGAGCGACGTACCCGGTCGCGTCGTCGCGGCCGAACACCCACGCCGCCAGCGCGGCCCGGTCCGCCTTCCCGGTCGTGCCCAGCGGAATCGCGTCGAGCACCGCGATCCGCGACGGAACCAGGTGCCCCGGCAGCCGGGCCCGCAGCCAGTCCCGCAGTTCCGCCTCGGTGAGCGGCGCACCCGCCGGCTCGGCGAACCCGACCAGCCGCCGTTCCCCGGAGGAGTCGGCCGGCGCGAGCACGACGGCGTTGCCGACCCCCGGGTGCGTCAGCAGTGCCGCCTGCACCTGCCCGGGCTCGACGCGGAACCCGCGCACCTTGACCTGGTCGTCGGCGCGCCCGGTGAAGAAGTACCGCCCGCCGTCGCGCCGGACCAGGTCACCGGTGCGGTAGTGCCGGACTCCGGCGTCGTCGACGACGTACTTGCGCGCGGTCAGCTCCGGCTGCCCGAGGTAGCCCCGGGTCACCAGCGTGCCGCTCACCCACAGCTCGCCCACTTCGCCGTCGCCGAGTGGCCGGCCGCCGTCGTCGCGCACGGAGAAGCCCGCACCCGGCAGCGGCGTGCCGATCGGCGGGTCGGCCCGCTCGTCGCGGCCGACCTCGTGGCTCGAGCAGTTCACGGTGACCTCGGTCGGGCCGTAGCAGTTGACGATCCGGCGGACGCCGGTGTTGCGGTACAGGCGGTCGACCAGCGACCGGCTCAGCGCCTCACCGGCGATGGCCACGGTCCGCACCGACGCCGGCAGCGGCGTCCTGGCCAGCACCGCGAGCACCGACGGCACGCCCTGCACGAACGTCACCTCGTCGCGGGCCGCCAGCCCGGGCAGGGCCAGCAGGTTCTCGGCCAGGATGACGCTGCCGCCGGTGACCAGCGGCGGGAACAGCTCGGCGACCGAGGCGTCGAAGCAGACGGAGGCGGCGCCGAGCACGCCGCGCAGTTCGTCGTCGGAGTACGTGCCCGCCGCCCAGCGCAGCAACGCCAGCACGTTGCGGTGCTCCACCTCGACCCCCTTGGGACGGCCGGTGGAGCCGGAGGTGTAGATGACGTAGGCGAGGTCGGTCCCGGCGCCCGCGACGCCGGGGGAGGAGGTCCGCGTCCGGTCGATGTCGCCGACGGCGAGCGCGCCGGGGCCCGGATCGTCGGCCACCACCAGGGACAGGCCCGAGTCCTCGACGATCGCGGCGATCGACGCGGCCGGCGCGGCCGGGTCGAGCGGCACGTACGCGCACCCGGCCTTCAGCACGCCCAGCAGCACCGGCACCAGCCACGGCCCGCGGTGCAGGCGGACGCCGACCAGGTCACCGCGCCGCAGCCCCCGGCCGAGGAGCGCGTTGGCCACCGCGTTGGCCGCCTGGTCCAGTTCGGTGTAGCTCAGCCGGTGCTCGCCGGCGACGACCGCGCAGCGGTGCGGTGTCCTGTCCCTCTGCGCCTCGAAGGCGTCGTTCACCCGATCAGCAATACCGAGATCTGCCCGCAACCCGCCGAACCTTCCCACCCAGTAGGTCCGTACGGACCTGCCGCGATTGAATCGGTGCCGGACCGGCGGGGTCCATGAACAACGGACCGGAACTTCCGGGCGCGGAAGTTCCGGTCGGGCTACTCCGAGTGGGTGTCGTCGGCCTTGATGCCCATCGCCTCGTACAGCGAACGCGCTCGCTGCCGGTACGGCCGGCCTTTGTCGGTTTCGCCCGCGTCCTCGTAGGTCCCGGCGATCCCTTCGAGCGCGCGGGCTTCTTCGTACTGCTCGTGGGTGGCCTGGGCGAGGTCCCGGGCGCGCAAGTAGTGCTCCAGGGCCGCGGCCCGGTCACCGCCGGCGCGCGCGTTGTCGCCGAGGCCGTTGTGCGCCAGTGTCTCGAGCGGGCGGATGCCGGTGGCCGCGGCGATGCGGAGCGCCTCCTCCAGGAACCGGCTCGCCTCGGCCGGCGGGGTGCCCAGGTGCGGGTGCACGAGCCCGAGGTAGACCAGCGCGTAGCCCTCGGCCTCCCGGTGCCCTTCGGCGCGGCTGACCGACAGCGACCGGTCGAGGTGGTCGCGGGCCTCCTCGTAGCGGCCCAGCGCGCGGTAGACGTCCCCGAGGTTGTGCAGGCAGATCGCTTCGCTGGCCCGGTCGCCGATCGCCTCGGCGATGGTCAGCTGCCGGTGGTAGGTCCCGAGCGCGGCGTCGAACCGGCCCAGGCGTTCCTGGACGAAGCCGAGGTTGCCGTAGGTGCGTCCCTCGGCGAGGGTGTCGCCCGTCTCGCGGGTCAGGGTGACGGCCCGGCCGAGCTGGTACGCCGCTTCGTCGTACCGGCCCAGCTGGGCGAACACCGTGCCGAGCGTGGTCGTGGCGCGCGCGGTCATGGCCGGGGTTCCTTCGAAGCCGAGGGAATCGGTGAGGTGCTCGACCGCTTCGTCGTACCGGCCGACCCTGGCGCAGATCGCGGCGACGTCGACCAGGGCCTGCTGTGCGCCGACGGAGTCCCCGGCGGCGCGGGCCTCGGCGAGCGCGAAGCCGTGCAACCTGCGCGAAGCGTCGTAGTGGCCGTGCACCCGCAGCGCCTGCCACAGCAGCGTCGACAGGTCACGGGCGTAGGCCGTGCCGCCCGTCGCCGCGGACAGTTCGGCGAACCCGAGCAGGGTGGGCAGTTCGGTGGCCAGCCAGGCCGCGGCGTCGTCGGCGCCGGCGAAACCCGCCGGGACCGCGGTGACGTCGGTGAGCAGCGGACGGCGATAGGGATCGCGCGGCGCGATCGCGTCCGCCGCGGCGGCGGCCCCGGCCAGATAGTGCCCGGCGAGCCGCCCGAGCGCAGCGGACCGCCGCTCGTCCCCGGCGGCGAGGCTGCGCGCGTAGTCGCGGACCAGGTCGTGGAACTCGTACCGGCCGTCGGCCCGGTGCTCCAGCAGGTGCCCGGACACGAGCACCCGCAGGCGCCGCCGGGCCTCCGGAACCTCCTCGGCCAGCAACGCGGCCACCGCGTCCGCCGCCCAGTGCGGTCCGGGGTGCAGCCCGAGCAGCCGCAACGCCGAAGCGACGTCTCCGGGCAGCGCCTCGTACGACCACGACAGCACGGCAGGCAGCGACGTGCGCGCTTCCTCCGTGGTCAAGGCGTCGAGCCGGTCGCCGGCCGACCGCATCGCCGCCGCGACCTCCGCCAGGCCCCGGTCGTGGGCCAGCCGTTCCCCGACGATCCGCAGCGCCAGCGGCAGCCCGCTGCAGCCGGACACGACGTCGGCGAGGGCGGCCCGGTCGGCGGCGGGCCCGCCGCCCCCGAGCCGGTCGAGCAGCGACAGCGACTCCCGGTCGTCCAGCGGCGGCACCGGCACCCGGTGGGCGTCGTCGCTGACGGCCAGGCCGTGCAGCATCGCGCGGCTGGTCACCACCACCACGCACCCGGCGTGCCCCGGCAGCAGCGGCCGGACCTGGTCGGCCGAGCGCGCGTTGTCCAGCAGCAGGAGGACGGACCGGGTGGCCAGGACACTGCGCAGCAACGCGGACCGCCCGTCGAGGTCCGCCGGGACGTCGGCGGCGGGCACGCCGAGCGCCTGCAGGAACGAGCGCAGCACGTCGCCCGGTTCGGCCGGCGCGCCGGGACCGTAGCCGCGCAGGTTCGCGAACAGCTGGCCGTCGGGGAAGTCCGGCCGGGCGGCCTGCGCCCAGTGCACGGCCAGCGACGTCTTGCCGACCCCGCCCATCCCTTCGAGCACCGCGACGACCACCCCGCGGTCGCGGCGCGCGCTCAAGGCGTCCAGCGTGGCGATTTCCCGGTGCCGCCCGGTGAAGGCGGTGCTGCCCGCGGGCAGCTGGGCCGGCACCGAGACCGGGTGCGGGGCGCTCGCCGGTTCGGGCGCGTCGGGGGAATAGTGCAGCACGAACCGGCGGACCTGGTCGTCCCGCAGCCCGAGCCCCCGGGCCAGCGCTTCCAGCGAACTGCGCCGCGGCCGGGCGACCCGGCCCCGTTCGATGTTGCTGATCCCCCGCACGGTCAGCCCGGTGCGTTCGGCGAGGTCCTCCTGCGTGAGACCGGCGACCCGCCGCAGTTCGCCCAGCAGGTTCGGGTCCGGCTGACTGTCCATGCGGCATGGTATTCCGGCTTCCCTTGCCGGTACGGCGAAACGGTGATCATCACCGTCCGCAGCCCGTCCGGTACGCGCGGTCCCGGGTTTCGCGCCACGAGGCCGTGACCAGGGGGCTCGAAAGTTTCGACAGCTCGCGACCCGTGTAAATTTCACCGCTCGTTTGTCCTTTGTGGACCAAGGGCACCGGCTCTGAGGAGGCAAAGCGTCCCGGCCCGGCCTCGGGGACGTGGCCCCCGCTGCGCGTGCATTGACAATTCCGCTCCCGGAAGTTCAGGCTTGCGCGACGCATGTTAGCGATAACAGTCTTGCTTGGACGCACACCGATCTGGCCGTCCAACGGCGGGTAGCTGACCGGGAGAAGATCGTCATGAACAGAAGGACTTTGAGCCGCAGGAGCCGGCACCTGATGGCTGTGCTCGCCGCCGCGGCGACGGTCGCGGTGACGGCGTTGTTCGGGGCCGGCGCGGCCCAGGCCGACGTCACCGGCGCCCTGCGCGGCGTCGGATCGGGCCGGTGCCTGGACGTCCAGAACGCCAACCAGGCCGACGGCACCTCGGTGCAGATCGCCGACTGCTCGGGCGGTGCGGGCCAGCAGTGGACCTCGACCGCCAGCGGGCAGCTGACCGTGTTCGGCAGCAAGTGCCTCGACGTGGCCGGCAGCGGGACCACCGCCGGCACCCGGGTGCAGATCTGGACCTGCCACGGCGGGGCCAACCAGCAGTGGCGGGTGAACACCGACGGCTCGGTCGTCGGCGTGCAGTCTGGGCTCTGCCTGGACGTCACCGGCGCCGGCACCGCCAACGGCACCGCGGTCGCGGTCTGGACCTGCCACGGCGGCACCAACCAGCAGTGGACGGGCCTGTCGGGCACGCCGACGACCACGACCACCACGACGACCGGCGGCAGCGGCTGCTCCCTGCCGTCGACCTACCGCTGGTCCTCCTCGGGTGCGCTGGCGCAGCCGAAGAACGGGTGGCTCTCGCTCAAGGACTTCACCAACGTCGTCTACAACGGCAAGCACCTCGTCTACGGGTCGACGGTGAACTCGTCCGGGTCCTACGGCTCGATGGCGTTCAGCCCCTTCACGAACTGGTCCGACATGGCCTCGGCCGGCCAGACCGGGATGAACTCCGGCACCGTCGCCCCGACGCTGTTCTACTTCGCGCCCAAGAACATCTGGGTGCTGGCCTACCAGTGGGGCCAGTGGCCGTTCATCTACCGCACCTCGAGCGACCCCACCAACCCCAACGGGTGGTCCGCGCCGCAGCCGCTGTTCACCGGCAGCATCTCCGGCTCCGGCACCGGCCCGATCGACCAGACCCTGATCGCCGACGGCTCGAACATGTACCTGTTCTTCGCCGGTGACAACGGCAAGATCTACCGGGCCAGCATGCCGATCGGGAACTTCCCGGGCAACTTCGGGTCGAACTACACGACGATCATGAGCGACACGCAGGCCAACCTCTTCGAAGCGGTCGAGGTCTACAAGGTCCAGGGCCAGAACCAGTACCTGATGATCGTCGAGGCGATGGGCTCGGGCGGCCGCTACTTCCGGTCGTTCACCTCGACCAGCCTGAGCGGTTCGTGGACCCCGCAGGCGGCCAGTGAAAGCCGGCCCTTCGCGGGCAAGGCCAACAGCGGTGCCGGCTGGACCAACGACATCAGTCACGGCGACCTGGTCCGCACCAACCCCGACCAGACCAAGACCATCGACCCCTGCAACCTCCAGTTCCTCTACCAGGGCAAGGACCCCGCAGCGGGCGGCGACTACAACCGCCTCCCGTGGCGGCCGGGCGTGCTGACGCTGCAGCGCTAGCACCCGACCACCCCGACGAGGAGCCCCAGCCGGTGACCGGCTGGGGCTCCTCGTCGTTTTTCGCGCACTGCGGGAAATCACCGGAAATCGCACCGGGCCCCGTTTGCCGTGACGTCTGTGCCACCCGGACGGGTTCAAAAGGTTTATGTGGCAAAAGCCGGTTCCCGAAGCCGGGTTCACTCGTCAAGGCGATCATGATCTTGTTCCGGTGGCCGGGGCGCCGAGCCGTCGGTTAGCGTGATGCCGGACCGGGAAACGGCGCGCCACAAGCGCTTCGCCGACCGGCTTCCCCGAAGGCGTCCGATCAGGAGATCCGAGGAGCCTTCATTTTCGAACCAGGCAGGGTTGGCTGCTGAACCGGAGAAGGTTATGTCATTCGGCAATGACGCGACGACGATTCCGCGCTCGCGGTGGCCCCGCGCCGGGCGGGCCGGCGGAGTACTGGCGGCGCTGCTGCTGGCCGCCGCCTCCGTCGGCCCGGCCGCGCACGCCTACCCCCCGCGGGTGCAGGTGTTCGTGGCCAACAGCGGGTCCGACAACGTCACCGTGTACGACACCCGGATGCAGGAGGTGGTCGCCACCGTCCGGGTCGGCCGGTCGCCGATCGGCGTCGGGGCGGCGCCCGGCGGGGACCGGGTCTACGTCACCAACGAGCTCTCCGGCACCGTATCGGTGATCGACGCCCGCACGTACTCCACCCTGGCCACCGTTCCGGTCGGCCTGCACCCCTTCGGGGTCGCGGTCGCCGGCTCGCGCGCCTACGTGACGAACTTCGGAGCCGACACGGTGTCGGTGATCGACACCGCGACGAACACCGTCGTGCGGCAGATCCCGGTCGGCCGGTTCCCGCACAGCCCGGCCGCCAGCCCGGACGGGCGCCGGGTGTACGTCACCAACAACGGCGCGGCCACCGTGTCGGTCATCGACACCGGGTCCGACCAGGTCGTGGCGACGCTGCCGGTGGGCCGCTTCCCGGCCGGGATCGCGACCAGCCCGGCCGGCGACCGCGTCTACGTGGCCGCGACCGGGGCGAACAGCGTCAACGCCATCAGCGCCGCCGGTCCGACGCTGATGACGACGCAGCCGGTCGGGGACGTGCCGATGGGGGTCGCGGTCACCCCGCGCGGCCAGGTCTACGTCGCCAACGCCGGCTCCGGCACGGTGTCGCTGCTCGGCCGGAACCCGCCGGTGACGATCCCGGTCCAGGACGAGCCCGAAGGCGTGGCCGCGGCCCCCGACACCAGCTACGTCTTCGTCACCAACTCGGCCTCGGGGTCGATGTCGGTGATCGACATCGCGACGAACACCGTCGTCGCGACCGTCCCGGTCGGCAGTGAACCGGAAGGCCTCGCCGTGACGTCCTGACCCCGGTTCACCTCGGGTGGCCGGACGACCGGGGTGCGTACGTCACGGTCGTCTTTTCGCGCAGGCAGGTCGCCACCGGAGCCGTCGGGGCGACCGTCAGCGTGACGACGTCGGGGCCGCACGCCGGCAGCGGCGGCGAAGCGTCGCCACCTCCCGAGGCGAATCCCACCACCGCGGCCACCGCACCCGCCGCCACCAGCACACCGGCGCCCGCCCACCCGAAGCCACGCACCGGCCGCACCGGCGCTCCCGGCGGCGAGACCCGCGGGCGGACCACCTCGGCGGCCGGGACGACGTCGATCGCGAACGGCTCCGAACGCTCCGCCCGGAAACCCTCTTCGCCGGCGAGGAACCGGCCGTACACCGTGAGCGCAACGGCCCGCGTCCGGGACAACGCGGCCGCGGTCGTCGCGGGGTTGCCGTCCGGGGACAGGAACCCGTGCAGCAGCACGAGCGGGCGGCCGTACTCGTCGCGCGGTTCGCCGCCGGACTCCACCTCGGTCACGGCGTGCTCGGCCCAGACCAGCACGCCGTGCGGTGTCGCCACGGCACGCGAAGGCACGTCGTCCAGCGGCGTCACCGTGGCCTCGAGGAAGCCGTGCTCCCGCAGGAAACCCGGCACCAGCAGCACCGAATAGCCCCGCCGCCGTCCGCGGGCGATCAGGAACGGCCACGCCCGGCCCGTCACCAGTCACCCCAGCGGTCGCCGCCGAGGCGGGAGACGGGCAGTTTCGCCTCGAGCACCGCGACCTGCCGCTGCAGCTCGCCGACCACGCGACGGCGAGCCTGGACGTAGTGCTCCGCCATCCGGTCGGCCTCGCCGAGCCGGGCCATCCGCGCACTCCGCCCGGCCGCGTCGTCCTGCGGGTGCATCGTGTCGAACAACAGCGTCAGGCCGGACTCGGCGACCAGGCCCGCCCCGATCGCCGACGCGAGCACCCGCGCGGCGTGCGCGGTGAAGTAGCTGCCGAGCGTCCGCAGCGCCTCGGCCGGGCCCATCCGCATCCGCCGTTGCGCGGCCGCGAGCAGCTCCGCGCGGGTCGCCCGGTCGAGGGCGAGTTCGGTCTGGCGCAGGATGTCCGGCACCACCACCGACAACGCGGCTTCGACGTTCCCGGGCCGGAACCGCCCGTCGGGCTTCTTCCGGACCGTGCCGCCGGAGAAGACGGCGAAGTCGTGCCCGACCGCGGTGACCGGGATCAGCCGCACGATCCGCCGGGCGCTGTGCACCTTGACCAGGTCGGCAAACCCCGGCGCCGCCATCAGCCGGTCGCGGACGATCCGCAGCCGCTCGTTCTCGTCCGGGTGCAGGTGGTCGAGCAGGTCCCACTTGGTGATGACGAAGACGATCGGGCTGCGCACCGGCAGCATCGCGTTGATCATCGCGTCGAGGGACGCCTCGAGCATCAGCGCACCACGCCGGTCACCCTGCTCGGCCTGCAGCAGCCGGAAGCCGTCGATGATGCCGACGAGCGCGTCCGCCCCGGCGATCGCCTGCAGCAGCGTCGCCTGCGCGGTCGAACCCGGCGCGTCCGGGTCGGTCAGCAGCTCGCCGGGGTATTCGAGGTAACCGAGCTTGACGACGGGCTCGGCCGCCCCGCCGACGTCGGTCATCACGCTGAACTCGAACTCGCGCAGTTCGCCGCGGGTCGTGCCGCGCGGCCACTCTTCGTGGACGTCGGCCGCCTTGCGGTACCAGCGGTTCAGCTCGATCAGCTGCTCGTGCGGCACCCGCAGGTAGAAGCCGCGGTCACCCGGGGTCTGCAGCCGGCGGTAGATCCCGGTCAGCAGCAGGGTCTTGCCCGAGCCCTGCAGCCCGAGCGTGACGATCCGGAACGCGGGGACCCCGCCGGGCGGCCCGGCCAGGATCGCCGCGGGACGGTGCACCCGACGGCGGCGGCGCACCAGCAGCAGCACGACCACCAGCGACAACGCGAGAACGATCAGCCCGAGGCTCACGGTTTGTCCCCTTCCCTCACCGAGACTGAGCCGCGAGCCGCCCCGGAAATACGCCGGGATCCACCGGTGTATCTGCCGGGCGCTTCCGGACTCTGACCGGCACAGCTCCACGACAGCTCGCACGGCGGAAGGAACGACCATGCCGGATCCGAAGACCTACCACGCCCGCGCCGACGCCGAACGCGCCCGGCTGCTGACGGGCACCACCTCGCCGTTCACCATCACCGTCCGGTTCGCCGGCGGGCTCACCCAGGTCCAGCAGGACGCCTTCGCCGCGGCCGCCGACCGGTGGGCGACGGTGATCGTCGGCGACCTGCCGGACGTCGTCTTCGACGGCGAGCCGATCGACGACGTGCTGATCGTCGCCAAGGGCGCCGACATCGACGGCGAGGGCCACATCCTCGGCCAGGCGCGCATCACCCACGTGCGGCCGGCCGGCCCCGAACCGTCGGCGCTGCTGCCGGTCCGTGGCGAGATGACGTTCGACAAGGCCGACCTGGCCAAGATGGAGGCCACCGGCATCCTCGGGGACGTGATCACCCACGAGATGGGGCACGTCCTCGGCGTCGGCTCGCTCTGGGGCGCCAAGGGCCTGCTGGTCGGCAAGGGCACCAGCGACCCGACGTTCTCCGGCCTGGCCGCGATGGCCGAGTACCACAAGCTGCTCGGTGGCGCGGGTGACCGGGAGCGGGTGCCGGTGGAGGACACCGGCGGCCCGGGAACCCGGGACGTGCACTGGCGGGACCGCACCTTCGGCAACGAGCTGATGACCGGCTTCGTCGGCCACGCGCCGAATCCGCTCAGCCGGGTCACCGTCGCCGCCCTCGGCGACCTCGGCTACCAGGTCGACATCGACGCGGCGGACCCCTACGAGCTGCCCGCCGGCCTCGCCCCGGCGGCCACGGGCATGGCGGTGCACGCCCTGGCGGTCACCCCGGTTCCGGTCGAGCTTTCCCGGCAGGACGTGCGCGGCTGACCGTTCGCGATCGTGGCCGGTTCCGCGGTGGCGGAACCGGCCACAGTGCTTTCAGCAGCTCGAATGCATCTTCAGGTGGACGATGTCGGCCCAGAGGCCGGTGTCGAAGGTCGCCCAGGCCCGGAACCGGTAGCGCTCGGCGCTGCTCGGCATGTTCTGCACGAACTTGCGCCAGTCGCCGCCGACCGGGTGCTCGGTGGCCAGCGAACCCAGGATCGCCTGGTTGGCGTCGAGCAGGTCGACGTGCCAGATCACCCAGGCGTCGCCGTCGTCCCCGCTGGTCACGGTGGCGTCGAAGGTGGCGGTCCCGTTGGGGAACAGGGTCCACTTGGCGCCGTCGAACATCGTGCAGTCCCCCTTCCGGATCACCCCCCAGGTGAATTCCCACGGCGTCCAGCCGGTGAGCCGTTTCGCTGAGGCGTTCGCCGCCTCCATGATGACCGACGGGTCCATGTCGAGTGCCTTTCCGCTCGTCCGGAGTGCTACCGCCGGACAGAGGCGCGGGGGAGGCGCTTGATACCGGTCACCGGCCGGGTGTCGCGGGCAGGGCCAGGGAGAGCGCGAGGTTCCCGTCGAGGAACATCAGCCCCCGTTCGCCGAACCGCCGGAAGGCGGCTTCGACCGCGGGAACCCCCACGGTGAGGCCGAGTTCGCGGTGCACGGCCGCGGCGGTGCGGGGTCGTTCCACACAGGCGAGGTAGAGATCGGCGAGGGTGTCGCGGAAGGTGTGGGTGCCGCGGCTGCCGGGGTGCCGGCCGTCGTAGATCTCCAGGAACCCCGGAGCGCTGCGGTAGACCAGCACCGGCGCCGGGTCCGCCGCCCAGGCCGCCGACCACGCCGAAACCGCGTCCCGCAGCGGCGTGTAGACCGCCGGCGGCAGCTCGTCCTCGGGTTCGTACCCGAAGAAGTACGCCACCCGGCGGACGTCCACAGTGGATGGATAGACCTGCCGGTAGCTGGGCTCGGGGTCCCGTGACCGCAGCGGGAACCGGCCGGGCTGGGTGAACAGCGGGCTGAACCGCTCCAGCCACAACCGGTCCGCGCCGGCCGGCGGCTGGAGGTGGGCCAGGTGCGGGACGACCGCGGCCTGCTCGGCGTACGCCTCGGCCGGCTCGCCCGGGAACCCCCAGAGGATGTTCCAGGCGACGGCGATGCCGTAGTACCGGGCCCAGCGCAGGAAGTTGACGTTCTGCGCGGCCCGGACCCCCTTGCCCATCAGCCGGAGCACCTCGGAGCTCAGCGACTCCAGGCCCGGCTGCAGCTGCGTGACGCCGGCCTGGGCGAGCAACTTCAGCTGGGCGCGGGACAGGTTCGCCTTGACCTCGTAGAAGAGCTGGTACTCCCGGCCGGCCTCGGCCAGGGCCGGCACCAGCGTCTTGAGGTAGGCGGGTTCCATGATGTTGTCGACCGCGTCGAACCGGAAGGTCCGGTACCGCCGGGCCTGCCGGTCCAGCTCGCCGAGCACCCGGGACGGCGACTTGGCGCGGAACCGCATGGTGGTGCCGTTGAGCCCGCAGAACGTGCAGTGGTGCTTGGCGCCCCACCAGCACCCGCGGGCCGACTCGAACGGCAGGGCGACGTGCCCGGTCGGCAGCCCGACCCGGCCGGCCCGTTCGAAGTACTCGTCGTAGTCCGGGACCGGCAGGTCGTCGAGCCGTTCGTGCGGCGCCTCGCCGGGAGTCGCGACGACCTCGTCGCCGACCCGCCGGGCGACGCCGGGGATCCCGCCCGGGTCCGTGCCGTTCGCCAGCGCGCCGAGCAGGCGCGGGAACGCGACGTCCCCTTCGCCGAGCACCGCGAAGTCGATGCAGTCGACGGACCTGACCAGTTCCAGCCCCATCTCCCCTTCGAAATTGGCCCCGCCGAACACGGTGACGACGCCGGGATCGCGGTCCTTGAGCCGGCGCGCCAGGGCGAAGGAGGCCACGTTCTGCTGGAAGGTGCAGCTGAAGCAGACGGTCCGGGCCCCGGCGAGCTCCTCGGCGACGGCGTCGAGGAAGGCGGGCACGTCCCGGTCCCGGACGGCCGCCAGCCACTCCGCAGCCGCCGCGGCCGAGTCGTCCAGGTAGGACAGTTCGGCGGCGAGCTCGGTGAGCAGCTTCCCGTCCGGGTCCGGCGCGCCGTCGCCGAACGCCGCGACGGAGAAGAGCCAGTCCCCGAGCTGCCGGCCGCGGTGGTCGGCCAGCCGCCGGTACCGGTCGACCCCGATCCGCACGGCGAAGTCGAGGTTCAGGTGCCGGGTGCGGACTCCGAACCCGTGCCGTTCCCCGATCGCCTTGAGCAGCCCGAGCTGGATGGACGGCCGGTCGGCGTCGAGGAACGGCATCGAGACGAGAACGGCAGGGGGCGTGGTCACGGCCGGGTTCCCGCTCTGATGGAGGAGGCCTTGATCAGCCGGGGCACCGCGACCACCGCTCCGCTGCCGGAGGAATACTGCTGGAGCAACGTCGCTTGCTCCGGCGTGAACGAGTCGACGAAGCCTTCTTCGAGCGCCTTCTCCTGCGCGGTCGCCGCCCAGGCGAGCCAGAATATGGCGGCCAGCAGCTCCTTCTGCGGCTCCGGCAGGTCCTCCGTGAGTTCTTTGATCTTCGGCCACAGGGTGGCGAATTCGGACATGGGGCTTCTCCTTTTCGGTGACTATCCACTGTGTACTTCTGCGATCCTCGTGCGTACCTCGTCGGCTTCCGGATGAGCGAGGTGCGCGAGGATGTCGTGGGCCCGCTGCCAGCCGGTGCGGGCGGACTCGACATCGCCCAGTTCCCGGCGGAGGTTCGCGAGATCGATGAGCACGCGCGCCTCCATCAGGAGGTTCCCGTTGCCGTCCACGAGTTCCAGCGCGTTCTCGTAGCAGGCGATCGCCTGGCTGTGGTCGCCGAGCTGCTGGTGGGCGCGGGCGATGCTGTGCCAGCTCTGGGCCGCGCCCATCCGGTCGCCGAGGAGCGCCTGCAGGTCGAGGGCCCGCCGGCAGTATTCGATGGCCGAGGCGTGCGCACCGGACAAGGTGTGGAACCAGCCGACCGCGTTGAGCGCCGTCGCCTGGCCCGCCTGGTGCCCGGCTGCGCCGAACAGCTCCAGAGCCCGCTCCGCGTGCCGAAGCGCGTCGGCGACGGCTCCCTGCTTGTCCAGCAGCCAGGCGAATTGCCGGTGGGTGTAGGCCTGTCCGATGGCGTCGTCACTCGCGCGGTACAAGCGCAGCGCGGCTCGTAGATCGCCCTCGGCTTCGGCGTGCCTGCCGAACCGGGCGTGCGTGACGCCCAGGTGCAGGTGCGCGAACGCCTGCTTGCGCTCGTCGCCGAGGCGACCTGCGGCGGCCAGCGCCTCGGTGAGCACTTCTCCTTCGTCGTGCCAATATCCTCGCCGCAACAGGAACCGCTGCATCGACCAGGCGAGCTCCCAGACCCGGACGTCGAACTCGGCACCCGCGTGCACGACCTGCAGCAGCACCCGGTGCTCGGCCTCGAACCACGCCAGCGCCCGGCGGTGGTCGGTGATCCGTTCGGGCTCGGCTCCCTGGGGGAGCGGGGTCAGCTCGGGTGGTACCTCCAGGCGGGGGTCGAGGAACCCGTCGGCGAGGTACGCGGTGTGGGCGTAGTGGCCGAGCATCCGGTGGACAGCCGCTTCGCGCCCGGCCGGGGACTCCTCCTCGTACGCCAGCTCCGCGGCGTAGGCGCGCAGCAGGTCGTGCAGCGTGTACCGACCGGGAGCGGGCTCGGCGATCAGGTGCGCGTTCGCCAGCTCGGTCAGCAGCACCCGGGTCCGCCCGGCGGGCAGGCCGGCCAGGCTCGCCGCCGCCGGCGCGGCGATGTCCGGGCCGGGGTGCAGGCCGAGGAGGCGGAACAGCCGGGCCGCCGCGGGGTCCAGGCGCAGGTACGACCAGGAGAACACCGCGCGGGGGTCGGTCGCCGGGTCGGTGGCGGCGAACTCGTCGAGGCCGTGCGCGTCCCGCAGCTGGCCGGCCAGCACCGCCAGCCCGAACCCGGGGTGGATCGCCGCGCGGGCCGCCACCACCGCGAGGGCCAGGGGCAGGTGGGCGCACAGGGCGATGATCTCGTCGGCCGCGGCGGGTTCGGCCGCGATCCGGTCCACGCCGATCCGCCCGCGCAGCAGCGCACGCGCCTCCGCGGTGTCCAGGAGATCGACGGCGAGCGGACGCGCGCCCGCCGTGACCAGACCGGTGAGCTGGTCGCGGCTGGTCACCAGCACCACGCTGCCCGGCGCACCCGGCAGCAGCGGACGCACCTGGCCGGCGTCCCGGGCGTTGTCCAGCACGACCAGGACGCGCCGGTTCGCCAGCAGCGTCCGGTACAGGCCGGCCTGGGCGTCCAGGGTGCGGGGGATCCGGTCGTCCGGGACGTCGAGGGCTTCGAGGAAGCCGCGCACGGCGTCGGCCGGGGCCACCGGTGACCCGGTCGGATCGAAGCCGCGCAGGTTCACGTACAGCTGGCCGCCGGGGAAGTCGCCGGCCGCCGCGTGCGCCCAGTGCAGCGCCAGCGCGGTCTTGCCGACCCCGGCGGTGCCCGACAGCACGACGATCCGCGGCGCGGGGGACAGCTCGCCCTTGATCTCGTCGAGGCGCCGCAACGCCCGTTCCCGGCCCGCGAACCCCGGCGTGTCCGGGGGCAGCTGCGCCGGGGTGACGGCGGGGGCGGCCCGCGGCCCGGGCGCCGGCTCGCCCCGCAGGAGCTCGCCGTGCAGCGCCCGCAGCTCGGCGCCGGGATCGGTGCCGAGCGCGTCGGCGAGCCGGGTCCGGACGGCGGCGTAGCGTTCGAGGGCCTCCGCATCGCGCCCCGCGGCGTGCAGCGCGCGCATGAGCAGCGCTTCGAGCGGTTCCGCGAGCGGGTACTCCGCCGCCAGCTCGGACAGCGCGTCCAGGACCGCGCCGGTCCGGCCGAGCCGCAGCTCCAGCTCACCCCAGGTCACCGCCGCGTCGAGCCGGCGGCGGTGCCAGGTCGTGCGGACCCGCTCGGCCCAGTCGCCGTGGAGGCCGGCCAGCGGCGCCCCCCGCCAGCCGCGCAGGGCCTCGGACAGCGCCGCGGCCCGGTCGGCGTCGGGGGCGCGAACGTCGTTCCCCTGCTCGACCAGGTGGGCGAACCGGTGCAGGTCGACGACACCCGGGTCGATTTCCAGCACGTAACCCGCGGTTTTCCGGGTGAGCCCGGCCGGGGTGCCGGTCAGTTCCGTCACCCGATCGAGGAGCCGGCGTATTCGGCTCAGGTGGGAATAGACCACATTGCGCGCTTCTCCCGGGGGATTTTCGCCCCAAACCCGGTCGATCAGCGTCTCGATCGGAACCGGGCGCCCGGCATCGACGGCCAATGCGGCGAGAACGGCCTGCCGGCGCGGTGTTCCGACGTCCAGCGGCTCGCCCGCGACGCGCAGCTGCACCTCCCCGAACAGCCGAAATTCCATGCGGCGGACTCCCCGTGCTCGACACGTCCGAACCGGCGACGTCGATGCTGCTCCCACCGCAAGGTCTCTGCAAGGTCGGCGTACAGGGCGTGGCGAAATCGTGAACCCGGGAACCGTCGAGTAGGAGGAGGGACCATGCGGGAAGAGTCGCCGGCCCGATTGCTGGAAAATGCGGCCCGAGGTGCGGAATGGGCTTGGCGGGAGCTGGTCGCCCGCTATTCTTCGCTGATCCACGCGGTGTGCCGGCAGCACCGGATCACCGGCGCGGACGCCCAGGACATCAGCGGCGCGGTGTGGCTGCGGCTGGTGGCGAACCTGGCGCAGATCCGCGAACCGGACGCGCTGCCCGGCTGGCTGCGCACCACCGCCCGGCACGAGTGCCTGCGGCTGCTGCGCCACCGCACCCGGCAGATCCCCACCGACGGCGCGATGTTCGCCGATCCGGAGGGCCCCGCGTCCGACGCCACGGTGATCGGAGCCGAACGCCTGGTCGCCGCCCGCGCGGCCTGCGCCCAGCTGTCCCGGCCGGACCGGGAGCTGCTGTCGCTGCTGTTCGACGACCCGCCGAGGTCCTACCGGGAAATCAGCGCGACGCTGGGAATCCCGATCGGCTCGATCGGCCCGACGCGCGCCCGGTGCCTGGCGCGGGTGCGCAACACTCCGGCGATCGTCGCGCTGGTGGCCGCCGAGCGGCCGGATTTTCCTGGGCACACTTCCCGGAGCGGGCGGGCCACCGCTTGATACCCGCGGAATGCGTTCCCGCGGTCACGGCGGCTGGTTCTGGAACTGGAACTGGACGCGCACCGAGCCGTCGAGCGGGACGATGATCGTCGCATTGCTCGCCGACCACTTGTCGGCGACCAGGAACATCCGGTCCTTGCCGTGGATCAGCAGCCGCAGGTTCCGGTACCGGTAGTGGAACGTCTGCCCGTCCGACGCCGGCAGTTTCGTTTCCTGGACGCCGGGACTGCGCAGGAACAGGCTTTCTTTCGTGTCGAGGATGACGCTGGGCAGCCGGCCGAGGCGATTCGCCTGGTCCATCGCCAGTCCCCGGCCGGACCACTGCGCCACGGTGGCGGTCATCCAGAACGCGCTGACCGCGACGACGAAAGAGACGAGCACCGTCGAAGTCCGGCGGAACGGCGTCGCCGGGACCGCGGGACGCAGGAGCCGGCCGAGGGCCGCCCCGGAGCCGGACAACGTGCCGCCCACCGCGATCAGCAGCGGGGTCACCAGTCCGTACCACCGCCAGTCGCGCAGGAACGGGTAGCCCAGGAGCAGCAGGAGACCACCCGTCAGGGCGACCAGCCCGGCGACCAGCGCGGCGCGGCCCAGCCGGCGCATCCGGCGGACCGTCCGGGCGGCGGCCCCGGGGTGGATCCGGCGCCGGACGGCCGCGTGCACCGCGACCGAGCCGGCGCCGGCCGCCGCGAACACCAGCAGCGGCGTCAGCAGGGGCTGCGGGCTGCGCATGATGTAGTCCTGCGTGCCCAGCCCGATCGTGTCGACGTCGACGCCGAAGTACTCGTACTGCGAACGCGCCGAGACGTAGCCGAAGTAGAACAGCAGCGCGCTGAGCAGCGTCAGCGGCGGGATGACGGCCTTGCCCGCCTCGACGAGCCGTTCCAGCCGGCCGGGTTCTTCCGCCACGTCAGCCGGTCGCGCTCGGCGAGGACTCCGGTTCGGTGGTCTCCTCCGGCTCGGGCAGGCCGATCGCCCCCGGGTTGATCCGGGCCGTCAGCTCCCGGCACGAGCTTTCCCGCCCGGGCGCGCAGGGGAAGCGGCCGGCGAACTTCAGCTGCGCGCCCCCGGCGGTCCCGGGCCCGGTGATCGTGACCGAGCATTGGCCGCCACCCGGGCGGAAGGTGTACGAGGCGCACCCGCGGAGCCCGCCGCAGCTGCCGCCGACGTGGAAGCCGTCCGGTGGATCGGCCCAGATCCGGGTGACCGTGACGCCGCCGTCCGGCAACGCGTCCGGCTGCAGCCAGCTCGCGGTCGCACACAGTTTCCCGGCCCCCGCGGGGTCGGCGTTCCCGCCGATCGGCAGTTCGGGGATCGAGATCGCGACCTCGTGGTCACCAGTCCGCGGCCGCTCCGGGCCGCTCGGTTCGGTGCCGGGGGTCGGCGGCGGGGATTCGGTCGTGGTGGCGTCCGGGCCGGTGCTGCTCGGCGCATCGGGGACGGCCGGGGTCGCGCAGCCGGCCACCCCGAGGGCCAGCAGCACGATCGCGCGGCGCGAACGGAACAGGTTCATCGTGTTTCCTCCTCGGCGTGCAGAGCCGCCGGGGAGCGCCGTGATACACCGTGCTGGCCGCGCGAAAGGCGTTGTCCCGGCCGGAATCGACGGCTGATCGCCGGGCGGTGGTGCCCACCGTAGTGCCGAGGACCGCTGCGGTGACCGGAAAAACGGCGTCGTTTCCTGCCATCCGGGTTACGCCGATCGGGCCATCCGCGACGGCCCGATTTCCCTTTGTATCTGTGGTAAAGCTCGTTGCCCCTTTAGCAATGAGCTCAGGCAGAGGGAGATGGCATGGGTCGGCCAGAACGCCCGCTGGACCTCACCGCCGGACCGATCGCCGCCTTCGCTCACGAACTGCGGGTGCTGCGGAGCCGGGCCGGGAACGCCAGCTACCGGGAACTCGCCCGGGCCGCGCACTTCGCGCCGTCCGTGCTGTCCAGTGCCGCCAGCGGCCGGCGGCTGCCCACCTTGGCCGTGACGCTGGCCTTCGTGTCCGCTTGCGGCGGGGACCGCGCCGCGTGGGAACGGCGCTGGCGGAGCATCGCCGGCCAGAAGGGGGAGGACGAACCACCGAAGTCGCGCACCAAGGCCGTCCGGCCGGCTCAACTACCACCCGGCTCGAGAACCTTCGTCGGCCGGCAACCGGAGCTGGCGGACGCGGCCGCGGCGAGCGGGCCGGGGAAGCCGCCGGTGCTCGTCACCGGGCCGATCGGCACCGGGAAAACCGTCTTCGCGTTGCGGCTGGCCGAGCAGGTCGCCGCGGACTTCCCGGACGGGCAGCTCTACGCCGACCTCGGCGACGGTGGAACGGGCACCCGCTCCACCGACGGCATCGTGCGGGGCTTCCTGCGCGCCCTCGGCGTACCGGCCCACCTCGTGCCCGAAGACCCGGCGCACCGGGTCGACCTGTACCGGTCGCTGCTGGCCGAACACCGCCTGTTCGTCCTGCTGACCGGCGCCGGCACCGAGGCGCAGGTGCGCCCGCTGCTCGGCCGGACGGCACACAGCCAGGTCGTGGTGACCAGCCGCGCCCGGCTGCCGGCCCTGGAGGACGCGCACCGGGTCGAACTGACCGCCTTCGCCCGTGCGGAATCGCTGGCGTTGCTCGGGAAGATCGCCGGCGAACAGCGGATCCGCGCGGAGCACGCCGCCGCGGACGCGATCGCCGCACGGTGCGGGGATCTGCCGCTGGCCGTCAGCATCATCGGGCGCAAGATCGCGGCGCGGCCGGAATGGCCGATCGCCGCGATGGCCGGCCGGCTTTCCGGCCGCGAACGGCTGCTGGACAGCCTCAGCGTCGGGGACGTCAACGTCCGCGACCGGTTCGCCGCGGCGTACGAAAGCCTCCCCGCCGCGGGACGGGCGGCCGTCCACCACTTCGGGACGAACGGCGCGGCCTGGACGACACCGGCGCGCATCGCCGCGGCGATGGGGGTCGTCGTCGAGACCGCCGACGAGCTCCTGGAGTCCATTGTGGATGCCGGGCTCCTCCGGCGTGCGGACGTCGCCGGGCGCTACGCGATCCCCGAGCTGGTCAAGATTTTCGCCGCGCAGCGGCCGCCGGTGCCGGCGAGATTCCCGGGGCGGCGGGAATAGTTCCCCTACCCCCGGGGAACCGGCCGAACCTAGCCTTCGTGCATCGGGCCGGCGGCGCTCACCGTCCGTTGTGGACACACGTGCCCCGCCGGCCGTCGCGAGTTCGTGACCACGGAGGTGACTGTGCGACCGACCAAGGAAGTGGCCGGGTGACCGGCAGTACGCGGACCGGCGTCTTCGCGGTGCTGCGGGCGACCCCCGCCCCGGTCCGGTACCTGCTGGCCGGCATGCTGGTCAACCAGCTGGGCGCGTTCGTCCAGACGTTCCTGGTGCTGTACCTGACGTTCCGGGGCAGCTCGCCCGGCTTCGCCGGCGTCTGCCTCGCCGCCTACAGCGTGGGCGCGATCTTCGGCGCCATGCTGGGCGGCGAGCTGACCCACCGGTTCGGCGGCCGGACGACGATCGTGGGCGTGATGACGTGCGCGGCGCCGCTCGTCGCGTCGATCCCGCTGGTCCGGGGCGTGCCCGCGGCCCTGCTCGCGGTGGTCGCGCTGTCCGGGCTGGCCATCCAGGCCTACCGGCCGGCGGCGGCGGTGCTGCTCGCCGAGTCGATGCCGGAAGAGCACAAGGTCATGGGCTTCTCGATGATGCGCATCGCGCTGAACATCGGCGCCGCCGTGGCGCCGCTGCTGGCGGCCGTGCTCATCCTGGTGAACTGGGACCTGCTGTTCTGGCTGGACGGCGCGACCGCGGCGGCGTGGGCCCTGCTGGCGTTCGCCTTGCTGCCGCGGCGCACGGGGGATCGGCAGCGGACCGAGCCCGGCAGCGGTCCCGCGAGGGCCACCAGCGCTCGGGCGGTGTACCGGACGATGCTCCGCGACACCCGGTTCCTCTGCTACCTGGTGGCCGGCGTGTTCGGCATGATGATCTACGCCGGATCGGTCGCGGTGCTGCCGCTGAACATCGTCTCCGCCGGCTACCCGGTCGGGCTGTACAGCACGGTGCTGGTGATCTCCTCGGTCGTGCTGATCACCTGTGAACTGAAGATCACCACCTACATCGTCCGCATCCCGAAGTACCTCGCCGGGCTGACCGGAAACCTGGTCAGCGGGCTCGGGTTCACCCTCTACGGGCTGATCGCCCAGCACCCGTTCTTCGTGCTCGCCGGCGCGCTCTTCGCGGTGTCCGGGCTGATGATCCACGGACCGAGCACGGCCGCGCACCCGGCCACCTTCCCGGCCGAGGTCCGCAGCCGCTACATCGCGACGAAGGAGACGCTGTCCGGCCTGGCCGCGACGATCGGGCCGGTGCTGGGGCTGTTCGTCTGGAGCCGGTACGGCGGCCCGGTGTTCTGGGGCTGCTGCGCGCTGTTGTCCGTCGTCGCCGGCTCGATGCACATCTACGGTCTCCGGACGCCCCCGGCGCCGGCGCCCGTTCCCGAACCGGAAGCCGTGGGAGAGCGAGCATGAAGGAACCCCAGAGTGTGCTGCTGGTCATCGGCAGCGGGCTGCGGACCTACCGCGAATACCTGGTCGCGTCGATCCACCGGTGCGCCCGCCGGGCCGGGCTCGGGCTGGTGCTGCTGAACAACCTCAAGCCGACCTGGCAGCGCCGCTACTTCGACGACATCGTCCACGTCGACGTGTTCGACGCCGACGAGATGCTCGCCGCCGCCCGCGCGGTCGCCGGACGGCACCACGTCGTCGGCCTGATGTGCTGGGACGAACCCGTCGTGCTCGCCGCGGGCGAGCTCGCCGCCGAACTCGGCGTGCCCGGTCTGAGCGTTGCCGGGGTCCGCGGCTGCCGGGACAAGAACCGCACCCGGACCGTGCTGACCGCCGAAGGGCTGCCGCAGCCGGGGTACGCCCTGACCACCGGCCTCGACGAGGCGCGTGCGGCCGCCGCCCGGATCGGCTACCCGGTGGTGCTCAAGCCGCGGGCGATGGGCGCGAGCATCGGCGTGGTGTCCGCCCGCGACGAGTCCGAGCTGGACGCCGCGTTCGCGGTCGCGATGGGGGCGGCCACGGTCGACCAGAGCCGCTACGGCGGGGCCGCGATCGTGGAGGGCTTCGTCCGCGGGCCGGAGATCAGCGTCGACGCCGCCGTGCACAAGGGCGAATACCTGCCGATGTTCGTCGCCCGCAAGCAAACCGGCGACCAGCCGTACTTCGAAGAGGTCGGCCACGTCGTCGACGCCCGCGACCCGCTGCTGCACGACGCGGAGCTGCTGGACGTGCTGGTGCGGGCGCACCGCGCGCTCGGCGTCGAAGACGGCATCACCCACACCGAGGTCCGGCTGACCGACCGCGGCCCGGTGATCATCGAGGTCAACGGTCGGCTCGGCGGCGACCTGATCCCGTTCCTCGGCAAGGCGGCCACCGGCATCGACCCCGGCGAGGTCCTGTTCGCCGTCACCACCGGGACCCGGCCGGTCATCAGCCCGGCCCGGCACGCGGTCGCCGGCATCCGGTTCGGCTACCCGGAGCACGACTGCCTGGTCCGGGAAATCACCGTCCCCGCCGATTCCGAGCAGGTGCCCGGGCTGGTCCTCGCGGCGCCGATGACCGCACCCGGCACCACCCTGCGGCTGCCACCCGGCGGCTACCTCGCCCGCCACTCGTTCGTGGTGTGCGAGGCCGACGACCCCGAAACCTGCGGCCGGCGACTGGACACGGCCGCCGCCGCGGTGCGGGTCGACGCCGTCCCGGTCGGCCCACCGGAACCCGGTACCGCGTTCGAAATGCCCGCCGGGCTGCTCGACGTCGACGAACACGAGGGAGTTTCCGCATGACCATGACCGAGCCCGCCCGCACCGACGTGCCGCTGACCGGCGCGCAGATCCTCGCGAACGCGAAGGCGCTCGCGCCGGTCCTGCGCGAACGGGCCGCGGAGATCGAGGCGAACCGGAGCCTCCCCGAGGACGTCGTGCAGCTGCTGCGCGACGCCGGTGTCTTCCGGATCGGGTTCAGCCGGGCCTGGGGCGGCCCCGAGATGACGTCGATGGAGCAGACCGAGGTGATCGAGGCGCTGTCCTACGGCGACGCCTCCGTCGGCTGGTGCGCCAAGCTCGGTTCGGACATCGGCCTGCACGCGAACTTCCTCGACCAGGACGAGGCCCGCCGGATGTTCACCAGCATCGACATGCACTCGGCGGGGGTGCTCCCGGTGACCGGGCACGCCGAACGCGTTCCCGGCGGCTACCGGCTCACCGGCCGGTGGGGGTTCGGCAGCGGCTCGACGCACGCCGACTGGGTGGCCTCGGGCGCGATGGTGTTCGAGAACGGTGAGCCCTACGCCAGCCCGGACGGCAGCAACCCGCACGAGTCACGCCTGTTCATGGTGCCGGGGGACCAGATCCGCTCGCTCGACAACTGGTACACCCTCGGCCTGTGCGGCTCCGGCAGCAGCGACTACACGATCACGGACGTGTTCGTGCCGGAGAACCACACGCTGACGTTCGACAACCCGAAGGTCCCGAACGGGCCGCTGGTGCAGCCGGACGTGATCCAGCGCAGCATGTGCGGGGCCCCGCTCGGGGTCGCGCGGGCCGCGCTGGACTACGTCCGCGGTCTCACCATCGAGCGGGTCGACATGCTGAAGGGCTCGCCGTGGCGGATGAGCGGCGTCGCCTGGAAGGACAACGAGCACATCCAGATCACCCTCGCCGAGTGCGAGGCCGACTACAGCACGACCCGGGCCGGCGTGTACCGCGCCCTGGAACGGCAGTGGGAGGTCACCGCGGACGGCACCGGCACGCTGGACGACCTGACGCCCGACGAGCGGGTCGCGCCGGCGCTGACCGGCTGGCAGGCGTTCCAGATGGCCAAGCGGGTCGTGCTGCGGCTGTGCGACCTGCTCGGCACCGCGGCGATCCGGTCCGGTGACCCGATGAACCGGTGGCTCCGGGACGCGGTGACCATGGCCATGCACCCGACCGCGCGCGACCGCGTCACCCAGACCGTCGGGGCGCACCTGGTCGGTGCCCGGCCCTCCATGCGGTTCATGCTCGGCATCGTGGACAAGCCCAAGACGGAGTCCGAAGCCGATGCGTGAGCGGCCCGTCGTGGTCGTCGGGTTCGTGACGCCGGTGCTGATGGCCCTGACCGGCGCCGAACCCGACGGCTCGGTCGTCCTCGTCGAAGAGCCGGACGTGATCCGCAAGCGGGACCTGCGCGCGCGACTGGCCGGGTCCGCCCTGGTCCGGGAACTGGTCGGGTGGGAGTACACCCGGCTCGGCTCGGCCGACGAGTTCCACGCCGCCCACCCGGACCTGGACCCGGTCGCGGTGATCCCGCTGATCGAGTACGCCACGCCGTTCGCCGCCCGGCTCGCCGAACGCTACGGCCTGCCGGGCGCGAGCCTCGGCGCCGCGCTCGTCCTGCGGGACAAGGCCGTGCTGCGCCGGGTCAGCGCGGCGGCCGGGCTGGCCAACCCGGAGAGCGCCACCGTGACCGGCCCCGTGGACGTGCTCGAGTTCATGCGCGCCTGCCCCGGCCCGGTGGTGCTCAAGCCCGCGAACCGGCAGGCCGCCGTGGGCACCCGGATCGTGCACGACCCGGACGAGGTCGACCGGGCCTGGGCGGACTGCGTCGAGCAGGACGAGGGCGTCTTCGTCCCGGACCGGCCGATGGAACTGCGGATGCTGGCCGAGCGGTACGTGCCCGGCGCCGAGTACAGCGTCGAGATGCTCGTGCGCGGCGGGCGGCAGTTGTTCGCCAACGTCACGGGCAAGCAGCTCTACCCGGGTCCGCGGCCGGTGGAACTGGCCCACATCGTGCCGGCCGACATCCCCGGCGAGCTCACCGAAATCCTCACGGACGTCACCCGCCGGGTCGTCGCGGCCACCGGGTTCGGCGACGGGATCGTGCACTGCGAGTGGATCGTGGGCGACGACGGCGTGCCGTACCTGGTGGAGTGCGCGGGCCGGATCGCCGGCGACGGCATCATGGAGATCATCGACCGCGCCTATTCGATCGAGCTGCTGCGTGCGTACTTCGCCGTGATGCGCGGCGAGCACCCGCCTCCGCTGCCCACCCGGGCGACCGGTGGCGCGGCGGTGCGGTTCGTCACCATGGAGCCCGGCGTGATCGACGCCGTGGCGGGCCTGGACCAGGCCCGCCGGGTGGAGGGCGTGTTCCTCGTCGACCTCCAGGTCGGCCCCGGGCACCGGTTCGCCGGCCTGCGCAGTTCGTGGGACCGCGCGGGCCTGGTCATGGCCCAGGCGGACGGCCCGGCCGAGGCGCTGCAGCGTGCTGAGAAGGGCGCCGGCCTCGTGCGGATCGAGGTCCGTCCCGGGTAAGGGCGTCCCCGCACGGGAAAGAGGCCTTCGCCGGACCATCGGCGAAGGCCTCTTTCCGTCGGCGGGTCAGCGGCGGAGCCGCCGGCCCGCGGCGAGGGCAGCGGCCGAGAGGGCGGTCGCACCGAGGAACGTCAGCAGCCGGTGCTGGCGGGTCGCCCGGTGCTGGGCCTGCCGGTAGGGGATGGTGGTGTTGGTGACCATGGCGTGCAGCGGCATCCAGCGGTGGCGCAGCACCTTCTCCAGGAGGGTGTCGCAGGCTCGCTCCAGGCGGACCGCCGGGGATCGCACGGTGTCGCGCAGCTCGGCGAAGTTGCGGTGCGACATGGTGGCGAGGGCGTCGGTGTTGGGCTTGCGGCGGGCGTAGTACCGGGCGAGCGCCGCCGCCGGGTCGGCGGGGTGGACGGCCAGGCTGTCGGTCAGCTCGAGCGCGTCCTCGAAGGCCGAGTTCATGCCCTGGGCCAGGAACGGGTAGACGGCGTGGCAGGCGTCGCCGATCAGCGCCACCTTCCCTTCGTAGGTCCACGGGGCGGTGCTGACGGTGACGAGGTTGAAGGTGGGCCGGCGCAGGAACGCTTCGCCGAGGTCGGGGACCAGCGCCAGGACGTCGGGGAATTCCCGGCGGAACAAGGATTCCACGTCCGACGGCGTCCGCAGCGAGTCGAAACCGGCGGGGCCGTGGAACGGGAGGACGCAGGAACAGGTGAAGGACCCGTCGCGGTTGGGGTGGGCGAACATCATGGTGTCGCCGCGGGGCCACAGGTGGAAGACGTCGTCGGCCATCCGGTGGGTGCCGTCGGCGGCGGCCGGGATGTGGAGCTCGCGCCAGCCCCATTCGAGGTAGCTCTGCGAGAACTCCGCGCGCAGCTCGTGGTGCATGAACCGGCGGACGGCCGAGAACGCGCCGTCCGCGCCCACCACGACGTCCGATTCGACCGTGTAGGTCCGTCCGTCCGGAGCCTCGAAGGTCGCCGACGGCAGGTCGCGGTCCACGCCGGTGCACCGCGTGTCGAACACGAACCGCACGCCGGGTTCCCGGAGGGCCGCGTCGACCAGCAGCGCGCTGAGGTCCTGGCGCTGGATGGCGAGGATGCCGCCGTCGCCGTAGGAGGAGAAGCGCAGGCTGGCGTCGGTGTTGTGCAGCAGGCGCCCGCGCATGGGCACGACGAACCGCTTCACCTCGCCCGACAACCCCAGGCGGTCCAGCGCCGCCAGGCCGCGCCGGGACAGGCCCAGGTTCATGGACGTCGCCGCGACGGTGGTCCCGCGCGGGTCCGGCCGGCGGTCGTACACCGTCACGACGTGTCCCTGCCGGCCCAGCGAGAGCGCGAGGAACGCACCGGCCATGCCGGCACCCACGATCGTGAACTCCACTACGCACACTCCTTGTCGGTCACTCTGGTGACGGCGCCGAGGATTTCCCGGGCGACGAGCGGGGCGGCGCCGAAACCGGAGCCGCCGCAAGCGGACCGGGCCCACACCGAGGGGTGAATCCGGGCGAGGACGGGCCCACCGGTGACGGCGTCGGCCGCGTAGTGGCAGTCCCGCACCGCGACCACGGCGTAGTCCTCGGCTCCGGCGAGGATGGGCTCGGAGAGCAGCCGGCCGGCCCACGGTCCGCGGTCGGGGTCCGCGGTGGTGGTGA
The DNA here is from genome assembly GCF_002155975.1 of Amycolatopsis kentuckyensis. Lineage (GTDB taxonomy): Bacteria > Actinomycetota > Actinomycetes > Mycobacteriales > Pseudonocardiaceae > Amycolatopsis > Amycolatopsis kentuckyensis. The sequence continues at coordinate 943 of NZ_MUMI01000407.1, read as the reverse complement.
CTTCCCGGCACACCGCGTCCGAACTGATCTTGAGCAGGGTCCCGCCCCCGGGCGGCAGCAGCCAGGCCCGCCGGTCGCCCCCGATCCGGCCGACCCCGGGCGCCGACGCCCACCAGCCGGCCAGGTGCGGCGGCGGGCGCAGGTAGGCCATGGTCTGCCGGTGCAGCACGACGGGCGGCCCGGCGAGGCCGCTGGTCCACGGCCCACCGGCGAGCAGCACCGCGTCCGCGCCGACCTCCTCGCCGGAGGCCAAGACCAGGAGGTGGTCTTGGACTCCGGCGACGGCGCACCTCGGCCGCAGGGTCACTTCGGGGTGCGCGGCGAGCCAGCCGACGGCCGCCCGGAGGAACCGGTCGGCCAGCAGCACGGCGCCGCCGGGGTCGAACACCCCGCCGGTCCCGTCGGGGAACAGGACGGGCGGCAGGGTGTCCGGTGCGACCGCGGTGGCGGGCACCCCGGCCTGGCGAGCGGTGTCGAAGGCCCGCTCGAGTTCGTCCGGGGTGCCGGCGGTGACCACGCCGACGGGCCGGACGAAGCCGGCCCCCAGCAGTGCTTCCAGGTCCGCCCAGCGGCGGCGGGCTTCAGCCATCCGGGCGGTGCCGTCGACGTCGTCCGGGCGCAGGACCCGCAGGGCCCGGTGCTGGTCGGACGAGGTGGACGCGGGGTTGGGGATGGGCCCGCGGTCGAGGACGACGACCCGGTGCCCGGCCCGCGCGCACCCGATCGCGGTGACGAGGCCGGTGACCCCGGCCCCGGCGACGGCGACCGTGGCCATCAGCGCGCAACCGCCCCGGCCGGCCCGCCCGGCTCGGTCGAGGTGCGCGCTCGGGCCACCCCAGCCGGTCCGGTGGCGGTGGCTGGCCCGGTGGCGGTGGCTGGCCCGGTGGCGGTGGCTGGCCCGGTCGCGGTGGCTGGCCCGGTCGCGCCGGCCGGCCCGGTCGCG
>NZ_MUMI01000406.1 GCF_002155975.1 Amycolatopsis kentuckyensis | reverse complement strand
GAGCCGCGACAGCCGGACGACCTCGGCGAAGACGTCCGCCTTGCCGCCGCCGAGCAGCGCGCCCGCGGGCACCGCGAAGGCCGTTCTCGACTACGTCGTCCCCTACGTCAACGAGCGGACCGCGTTCGGCGAGCCGATCAGCCACCGGCAGGCGGTGGCGTTCTCCGTCGCCGACATCGCGATCGAGCTGGAGGGCCTGCGGCTGGTGACGCTGCGCGCCGCGGCGCGGGCCGAGCAGGGCAAGTCCTACGCCCGCGAGGTAGCGCTGGCGCGGAAGCTGGCCGTGGACAAGGGCATGCAGATCGGCAACGCGGGCGTGCAGCTGCTCGGCGGGCACGGCTTCGTCAAGGAGCACCCGGTCGAGCGCTGGTACCGGGACCTGCGGGCCATCGGCGTCATGGAAGGCGCCGTCCTTCTCTAGGCTTCGGAAAGGCTTTGGACCAATGATCAACCTGGAAGTCCCCAAGAAGGCCGGCGCGCTGATCAACCAGGCGTACCAGGCCGCGGCCGAGGTGTTCCGGCCGATCTCGCGCAAGTACGACCGCGCGGAACACACGTACCCGAGCGAACTGGACATGTTCGCGGCGCTGCTGGACGGCCTGAATTCGTCCGGCGAGGGCGGCGCGGGCGCGGCGGGGGTGCGCCGTTCCGGCTCCGACGATTCGGCCAAGGGCAACCGCAACGGTGCCAACCTGAACGTCGTCCTCGGCACGATCGAGATGTGCTGGGGCGACGTCGGCCTGCTGCTGTCGATGCCGCGCCAGGGCCTCGGCAACGCGGCGATCAGCTCGGTGGCGACGGACGAGCAGCTCGAGCGCTTCTCGGGCATGTGGGCGGCAATGGCGATCACCGAGCCGGCATTCGGTTCGGACTCGGCGGCGGTCAGCACGACGGCTCGTCTCGACGGCGACCACTACGTGATCAACGGCGAGAAGATCTTCGTGACGTCGGGCGAGCGCGCGGACGCGGTGGTCGTCTGGGCGACTTTGGACAAGTCCAAGGGCCGTGCCGCGATCAAGTCGTTCGTGGTCGAGAAGGGCACGCCGGGCTTCGAGGTGGTGCGCACCGAGCACAAGCTGGGCATCCGCGCCTCCGACACGGCGGTGCTGCGCTTCGAGAACTGCCGCGTGCCTCGCGAAAACCTCCTGGGCACGCCGGAGATCGACACGAAAAAGGGTTTCGCGGGCGTCATGCAGACGTTCGACAACACCCGCCCCCTGGTGGCGGCAATGGCGATCGGCGTAGCCCGCGCGGCGCTCGACGAGACGCGCAAGATCTTGACGTCCGCGGGTGTCACCATCGACTACGACCGCCCGGCGAACAGCCAGCACGCGGC
>NZ_MUMI01000405.1 GCF_002155975.1 Amycolatopsis kentuckyensis | reverse complement strand
CAGCCGAGCCGGCCCAGCAGCTCGCGTGGCACGATCCGCACCGGGAACGGCCGCTCGAGCTCGAGCGCCTCGTCGCCCGCCGCCTTGGCCACCTGCTGGTAGCAGCCGTCCGCGTCCAGCTCGAAGATCGTCAGCGCGGGCTCCTGGGGGTCGATCACCCAATAGCTTCCGGTCCCGAGCCGTTCGTAGGCCGCCTTCTTGGTGTTGAGGTCGTGGATCGCCGTGCTGGGCGACAGCACCTCGACCGCCAGCACCGGTGGCGCCGGGAGGTCCTGGTCCGTGAAGTCCTCGTCCAAGCCGACCAGGACGTCCGGCTGAAGCTCGATCCGGTCGCCCGAGCGCACCGCGAACGGCGCTCCGACCACCTCGAAATCAGGCGGGCACGCAGCTTCCAGTACGCCGTAGAGCCGGTAAGCGATCTTCTGATGTCTTCTTCCGGGCGCGGGGCTCACGATGAGCACCCCGTCGATGAGTTCGTGGCGTCGGCCATCGTCCGGCATCCCCTCGAGGTCGTGCACCGTCAGGGGGCCCGAATCGGCGGGATGCTCGATGTCTGCCATGGCCGTCATGGTGCTCTCCTTTCGCTCTTCGCACCAGAGGAGACCAGAGAGCACCGACAGAAACCGCATCGAACACGGGTTCGGCGCCCATATTCACTCGGTGGCGTGAATATGGGCGCCGCTGTCACATCAACAGAACAGTTACTTCTTCTTCCCGGAGTCGTCAGTGGACAGTGCGGCGACGAAGGCTTCCTGCGGAACCTCGACCCGGCCGACGGTCTTCATCCGCTTCTTGCCTTCCTTCTGCTTCTCCAGCAGCTTCCGCTTCCGCGAGATGTCACCGCCGTAGCACTTGGCCAGAACGTCCTTGCGGATCGCGCGAATCGTTTCGCGGGCGATGATCCGGGAACCGACCGCCGCCTGGATCGGGACCTCGAACTGCTGGCGCGGGATCAGCTCGCGCAGCCGCGTCGCCATCCGGTTGCCGTAGCCGTAGGCGGCGTCCTTGTGCACGATCGCCGAGAACGCGTCCACGGTTTCGCCTTGCAGCAGGATGTCCACCTTGACCAGATCCGAGATCTGCTCGCCGGCCTCTTCGTAATCGAGGGACGCGTAGCCGCGCGTACGCGACTTCAGCGTGTCGAAGAAGTCGAAGATGATTTCCGCCAGCGGAATGTTGTAGCGCAGCTCGACGCGGTCTTCCGACAGGTAGTCCATGCCGAGCAGGGAGCCGCGCTTCGTCTGGCACAGCTCCATGATCGTGCCCACGAACTCCGACGGCGCGAGGATGCTCACCTTCGACAGCGGCTCGTACACCTCGGCGATCTTCAGCCCGGTCGGCCAGTCCGACGGGTTGGTCACGACGACCTCGCTGCGGTCCTCGAGCACCACGCGGTAGATGACGTTCGGCGCCGTCGAGATCAGGTCGAGGCCGAATTCGCGCTCGAGCCGGTCGCGCGTGATCTCCAGGTGCAGCAGGCCGAGGAAGCCGCAGCGGAAGCCGAAGCCCAGCGCCACCGACGTCTCCGGCTCGTAGTCGAGCGCGGCGTCGTTGAGCTGGAGCTTGTCCAGCGCCTCGCGCAGCTCGGGGTAGTCGGAACCGTCCACCGGGTACAGCCCGGAGTAGACCATCGGCTTCGGTTCGCGGTAGCCGGCCAGCGCCTCCTTGGCGCCGTGGCGCTCGGAGGTCACGGTGTCGCCGACCTTCGACTGCCGGACGTCCTTCACCCCGGTGATCAGGTAGCCGACCTCGCCGACGCCGAGGCCCTTGCTCGGCTTGGGCTCGGGCGAAATGATCCCGACTTCAAGGAGCTCGTGCGTGGCGCCGGTCGACATCATCTTGATCTTCTCGCGCGGCGTGATCTTGCCGTCGACGACGCGGATGTAGGTGACGACGCCGCGGTAGGTGTCGTAGACCGAGTCGAAGATCATCGCGCGGGCGGGCGCGTCGGCGTCGCCCTGCGGCGCCGGGACCGTCTTCACGACCTCGTCGAGCAGCGCGCCGACGCCCATGCCGGTCTTGGCCGAGACCCGCAGCACGTCCTCCGGCTCGCAGCCGATGATGTGGGCCAGCTCACCCGCGTACTTGTCGGGGTCGGCCGAGGGCAGGTCGATCTTGTTGAGGACCGGGATGATCTGGAGGTTGTTCTCCAGGGCGAGGTACAGGTTGGCCAGCGTCTGGGCCTCGATCCCCTGCGCCGCGTCGACCAGCAGGATCGCGCCTTCGCACGCCTCCAGGGCCCGGGAAACCTCGTAGGTGAAGTCCACGTGCCCGGGCGTGTCGATCATGTGCAGGACGTGGTCCTGCCCGTCGACCTTCCAGGGCAGCCGGACGTTCTGCGCCTTGATCGTGATCCCGCGCTCGCGTTCGATGTCCATCCGGTCGAGGTACTGAGCGCGCATGGCCCGCTCTTCCACGACGCCGGTGAGCTGCAGCATGCGGTCGGCCAGGGTGGACTTGCCGTGGTCGATGTGCGCGATGATGCAGAAGTTCCGGATGAGCTCCGGAGGCGTGAAGGTGGTGTCGGCGAACGTCGTCACTCGAATGAGTCCTCGGAAAGTCGGGGATGGCCACCTCTATGGTCCCATGGCCCTCCGGGTGCGGTTGGGGGTCATCCCCGATGCGGGGTTTCGCGATCCGTGGTGCCCTCGAAGTATGAGCACTCCGCACCAGCCGGCACCCCCTCCCCAGCCGGAGACCAGCGGGTTCGCCCGCGTCCTCGACCGGACGTTCGGTCACCCCTCCGGCGCGCTCGGCCGCCTCGGTGGCTGGGTCATGGCCCGCGGCAACGCCGCGACGGAACACCGCGTCGTCGACCTGGCGAAGATCGAGCCGGACGAGACCGTCCTGGTCGTCGGGCCCGGCCCCGGCGTCGGCCTGGAGGCCGCCGCCCGCCTGGCCGGGCGCGCCGTCGGCGTCGACCCCTCCCCCGAGATGCTCACGCTGTGCCAGGAGCGCTGCGGCGACCGCGCCGAGCTGCGCGAAGGGTCGGCGGCGCACACCGGCGAGCCCGACGGGTCCGTCGACGTCGTCCTGAGCGTGAACAACGTCATGCTGTGGGAAGACCGCGCGGCCGGGTTCGCCGAGCTGTTCCGGGTGCTGCGCCCGGGCGGGCGGCTGCTGCTGTCCGCGCACGAGAAGTGGCTGCCCGTGAGCAGGCACGTCCTGGCCGACGAAGCCGCCGCCGCGGGCTTCGCCGACCTGCAGACCTGGACCTGGGAGCCGCCGGGGTTCGCCGCGCTCGCCGCGCAGCTGCGCGCGGTCAAGCCCGCCTAGCGGGTGTCCGTGCGGATCGGGTGCCCCTCGGGTACCTCGACCAGCACGATGCGCGTGCCGTCCGGATCGGCGATCCAGGCCTCGTCGAGGCCCCACGGCATCCGCTGGGCGTCCTGCACCGGCTCCAGACCCTTCGCCTTGAGGTCCGCGAGGGTGCCGGCCAGGTCCCGGACCTGCAGCCAGAGCACCAGATCGGGCGACGCGCCCGCCTCGCCCGCGCCGGAGACCTCCAGGGAGCCGTGGCCGAGGAAGAACACGGTGCCACCGGGGAACTCCCGCTCCACGGCCAGGCCGAGGGTGTCGCGGTAGAACGCGGTGGACGCGGCGGCGTCCCGCGGGCGGATCAGCAGCCGGCTCTTCAGGATCTCCATCCGACCATCCCTACCCGACGGGTTCAGGCGGCCGCAATCGCCGCGATGCCCGACAGCACGATCACCGACCCGGCCAGCCGCCGCACGGCGTCCCGCTCGCCCAGGACCAGCCACGCGGCGAGGCCGCCCAGCACGATGCTCAGCTCCCGGGCGGGCGCGACCAGGCTGACCGGCGCCATGGTCAGGGCGAACAGCACGAGGATGTAGGCGACCGGCGACAGGATCGCGACGAGGAAGACTTCGCGGCGCTGTTCGCGCCAGATCCGCGTCACCTCGGCGCGGTCGGCCAGGGCACCGGGCACGAGCAGCACGCTCTGCAGGACCGAACCGAGGCCGAAGTAGACGACCGGCGGCACGCCGAGGCCGGTCACGGAGTGCGCGTCCCAGAGTGTGTAGCCGGCGATGACGGCCCCGGTCAGCAGGCCGTAGCCGATCCCGGCTTTCACCGCCCGGGGGTCGTCCGCCTTGCGGCCGGTGCTGATCACCAGCACCCCGGCGACGACCAGGAACGCGCCGAGCAGGCCGAGCGGGCCGGGCCGCTCGCCGAGCACCAGGACGGCGGCCAGCACCGACAGCAGCGGCCCGGTGCCGCGCGCGACGGGGTAGACGACGGAGAGGTCGCCGACGCGGTACCCGCGCTGCAGCACGATGCCGTAGGCGATGTGCAGGACGGCGGTGACCACGGCGGCGAGCAGCCAGCTCCACTGTGGACGGTCAGGCCCGGCGACGATCAGCACGATCGTGATCGGCAGCAGCAGAACGGCGCCGACGGTGTAGTAGAGCCAGACGAACTGGGTGCCACCGGAGGAGATCCGCTTGGCGGCGAGGTTCCAGGCGGCGTGCACGACGGCCGCGACGAGGACGAGGGACAGGGCGGTGGCGTTCATGGGACCCCTTCGGGTTTTCGCGCGCGCGAAAACCGGGTCCTCCAGGCTTTTGCCCCGTCAGATGAACGACCGGCCGTCCGGGCCCGCCGATGGTGCCGCTCGGACCAGGCCCCCCGGTCCTGGTTGTGTCGAGCTGGGTACGCGGACCGGCGACGGAACCCTAGGCACTACCGCCGTCCACCGTACTCCCGGCTCCGGACGCCCGCGGCCCGGCTGTTAGAGTGATCGCTCGCTGCCCGTGCGGCATTCCGTCATGGAGGAAACCGGCTCGTCCGAGCCGGGCCACTTCAGCGCGGCGGCGAATCTCACCGAGTGAAACAGGAGTTGCCCTATGGCCAACATCAAGTCGCAGATCAAGCGCATCACGACGAACGAGAAGGCGCGTCAGCGCAACCAGGCGATCCGGTCCTCGGTGAAGACCGCGATCCGCAAGGTCCGCGAAGCCGCCGAGGCCGGCGACAAGGCCAAGGCCGTCGAGCTGCAGCGCGACGCCGCCCAGAAGCTGGACAAGGCCGTCTCGAAGGGCGTCATCCACGCCAACCAGGCCGCCAACAAGAAGTCCGCGCTCGCGAAGCGCGTCAACGCGCTCTGAGCTGGTTGATTTCTGGGAAGGCCCCGGCTTCGGCCGGGGCCTTCTTCGTGTCCGCGGCCTGCGCGGCCCACCGGCCGGTCGCGCTGCCTCCGGAATCGGCAGCGGTCAGCGGTCGCCCTTCGCCGCGGCCACCTCGAGGACCGCTCGTTCCAGCGCGTAGCCCGGGTCCGCCGCCACGCCCTTGACCTCGGCGTTCAGCCGCGCGACCACGCGCATCGCCGTCGCCAGCCCGTCCGGGTTCCAGCCGCGGGACTGGCCCTGCGCCTTGCGGATCTTCCACGGCGGCATGCCGAGCTCGCCCGCCAGCTGGTTCGGGTTGCCCCGGCCCGCGCCCGAGACCCGGGCGATCGTGCGGACCGCGTCGGCCAGCGCATCGGCGACCAGGACGTGCGGGACTCCCAGCTGCATCGCCCAGCGCAGCGACTCCAGCGCCGCCGCCCGGTCACCGCCGACCGCCTTCTCCGCGACCGCGAACCCGGTGACGTCGGCGCGGCCGCGGTGGTAGCGGCGGACCGCGTCGGCGTCGACGGTGCCGCCCGTGTCCGCGACCAGCTGCGTCGCCGCTGAGGAGAGTTCCCGCAGGTCGGAGCCCACGGCGTCGAGGAGGGCGGCCACGCCGGCCGGGTCGATCTTGCCGCCCACCCGGCGCACCTCGTGCCGCACGAACTGCTCCCGCTCGGCGGGCTTGGTCAGCTTCGGGCACTCGGTGACCTCGGCGCCGGCCTTCTTCAGCGCCGCCGGGAGCGACTTGCCCGCCTTGCTGCGGCCGCCGCCGGTGTGCACGACGACGAGCACGACCCCGTCCGCCGGGTCCTTCAGGTAGGCCGCGACGGCGTCGGCCAGCTCCTGCGAGATGTCCTGCGCCGACTCGAGAACGATCACCCGGCCTTCGCTGAACAGCGACGGGCTGACGAGTTCGGCCAGCTCAGGCGCTGTGAGATCGGACACCCGGACGCGGGTCAGCTCCGCGGTCGCGTCCATCGCGCGGGCGGCGGCGAGCGTCTCGCGGACGGCCCGCTCGATCAGCAGTTCTTCCTCCCCGAGCACCAGGTGCAGCGGGGCCGGGGCGGTAGCTTGCGCGGTCACCCGGGAATCCTCTCACTCGCGCTCTCGTGCCCCCGCTCCGGTGATGTCGGGCGGCCACCGTGGCACGGCCGGAGCGCGATGTCGTACGGTGTAGCCGAGGCAGCCCGCCCCGGAAGTTCCGGCGTGCGCGGCACCGACAACCGAATACCGCTCATCCAGAGGGGCAGAGGGAACGGCCCGACGAAGCCCCGGCAACCGGCGTACAGCCCGTCATCCCGCGATCGCGGGGTAGCTGACGACCACGGTGCCAATTCCGGCCCGCTTCGGCGGGGCAGATGAGGAAAGGAACCTCGCGATGACCGCCACCCTCGGCACGACCTCCACCACGAAGACCCCGGATCTCGGTCCCGCCGTCGAACTGGTGTCGAAGGAAGAGGGCCACCGGCAGCCGCTCGCTCCGGAGTTCGTCTCCGCCGAAGACTTCTCGCCGCTCGAGGTCGCCTACGACTTCGGCCGTGTCCGACGCGAGGACATCGAGGCCGGCCCCAAGAACATCTGGCGCTACAAGAAGCTCCTTCCCGTTCCGTCCAACGTCGAAGAGATCCCGAACACCGAGCCGGGCGCGACGCGGCTGGTCCGCGCCGACCGCCTCGCCAAGGAACTCGGCCTCAAGCGCGTGTGGGTCAAGGACGACACCGGCAACCCGACGCACTCGTTCAAGGACCGCGTCGTCGCCGTCGCACTGGCCGCGGCCCGCGAGTTCGGGTTCGAGGTGCTCGCGTGTCCGTCGACCGGCAACCTGGCCAACGCGACGGCCGCCGCCGCGGCCCGCGCCGGCTGGCGGTCGGTCGTGCTGATCCCCAAGACCCTCGAGCGCGCCAAGATCCTCACCACCGCGGTGTACGACGGCGACCTCCTCGCCATCGACGGCAACTACGACGACGTCAACCGCCTCGCCACCGAGCTCGCCGGCGAGCACCCGAAGTGGGCGTTCGTCAACGTGAACGTCCGGCCGTACTACTCGGAGGGCTCGAAGACGCTGGCCTTCGAGGTCGCCGAGCAGCTCGGCTGGCGCATCCCGCCGCAGATCGTCGTCCCGATCGCCTCCGGTTCGCAGCTGACCAAGGTGGACAAGGGTTTCCGCGAGCTGGGTCAGCTCGGTCTCGTGGACGCCAGCCCGTACAAGGTGTTCGGCGCACAGGCCACCGGCTGTTCGCCGGTGTCGGCCGCGTTCCGCGCAGGCCACGACGTGGTCCAGCCGGTGAAGCCGGACACGATCGCCCGTTCGCTGGCGATCGGCAACCCGGCCGACGGCCCGTACGTGCTCGACATCGTCAACCGCACCGGCGGCGCGATCGAGGACGTCTCCGACGAAGAGGTCGTCGAGGGCATCCGCCTGCTGGCCCGCACCGAAGGCATCTTCACCGAGACGGCGGGCGGGGTCACCGTCGCCACGGCGAAGAAGCTGGTCGAGACGGGCAAGCTGGACCCGGACGCCGAGACGGTCCTGCTGATCACCGGCGACGGCCTCAAGACCCTCGACGCCATCGAGAACCACGTGGGCCCCAAGGCCACCCTGCCGCCCTCGGCCGCGGCCGTGAACAAGGCCCTCGGCTACTGAGCTCCAGCCGGGGCGGGCACTGGCTCGCCCCGGCGCGGCTCCCGTGCCGCCTCCCGCCCGGCGGGGCAGGCCGTCATCGGCGAGGTGGCCCGCGCGGCTCGCCACGGCGGGCGATCGCCGTTCCGGCGACCACCGCGGTGTCGCCGTCCACGTCGGTGCGGGTGACTCGCGCCCCGAGCGCCACCAGGGTGTCCATTGTGGACTTACTGGGGTGGCCGTACGTGTTTCCCGCCCCCACGCTGACCAACGCCACCCGCGGGGCCACCGCCGCGAGGAACGACGGCAGCGAGTAGCGGCTGCCGTGGTGGGGCACCTTCAACACCTCCGCCTTCAGATTTCCGATGTCGGCCAGCAGATCCGCCTGCGCGGCCAGTTCGACGTCGCCGGTCAGCAGGACCCGGCCTGCCGTGGTCTCCGCTCGGAGCACCACCGAGCTGTTGTTGATCGTCGTGCCGTCCTGTGGCCCGTCTGTGCGCGCCGGGACATAGCGCGGGCCGAGGACTTCGAGTGCCAAGCCCGGCCAGTCCAGCCGCTCCCCCGGATTCAGTTCCACCAGCGGCACCGCCCGCCGGGTCGCCTCGGCGGCGACCTGACGCCACGCCCACCCCGGCGACCGCCCGGGGCCGACGGCGATCGCGCCGACCGTGCGGCCGTCGAAGACGGACGCGAGCCCGCCGATGTGGTCGGCGTGCAGGTGGCTCAGCACCAGCAGCGGAATCCGGTCGATGGCCAGCCGGTGCAGGCACTCGTCGACCGGCCCCGGCTCGGGCCCGGCGTCGACGACCACCGCGCGCCCCGGCTCAGCGGTCGCCAGCACGACGGCGTCGCCCTGACCGACGTCGCACTCGACCATCGCCCAGTTCCGCGGCGGCCACGCCGGCGCCAGCACCCGGACCGGCACGAACACCAGCAGCACGCCGGCGACGAGCACGGCCATCAGCACCCGCACCGGCCGGTGCCGGACCGCGAGCACCAGCACCACGAGGACGGCGGCGGCCAGGAAACCGCCCGCCCAGCCGCCCGGCCAGGCGATGACCGCGCCCGGAGCCCGCGCGCCGTGCCGGGCCACCGTGATCAGCCAGCGCGCCTCCGGGTCGGCCAGGTGGACCAGGACCTTTCCGGCGCCCGGCCACCACGGACCGGTGACCGTCGCCAGCACGCCGAGCACCGTCGCCGGGGCCACGACCGGTGCGGCGAGGACGTTGGTCAGCACCGAAACCAGGCTCACCGATCCCGCCATGCCCGCGAGCACCGGTGCTGTCACCAGGAAGGCCGCCAGCGGAACGGCCAGCCCTTCCGCGAACCCCGGCGGGATCCCGCGGCGGACCAGGACGTCGGCCCAGCGAGGTGCGAGCAGGACCAGCCCACCGGTGGCGCAGACCGACAGCGCGAAGCCGAAGTCCGTGGCCATCGCCGGATCCGCCACGACCAGCAGGCACACCGCGAAGGCCAGCGCGGGCAGCGCCGAACCGCGGCGTCCCAGGGCCAGGGCCAGCAGCGCCACGGCTGCCATGACACCGGCCCGCAGCACACTCGGCTCCGGGCCGACGAGGACGAGGAACCCGGCCAGGCACGTTCCGGCCGCCGCAGCCGACAGCCGGGGACCGAGCCGCAGCAGGCGCAACAGGAGCAGGACCGCCCCGCAGACGACCGCGAGGTTACCCCCGCTGACCGCGGTGAGGTGGGCGAGTCCGGCGGAGACGAACTCCTGCTCGACTCGCGGGGACAACGCGCTCGTGTCGCCCAGCACCAGGCCCGGGAGGAGACCCGCGGGTTCGTCCGGAAGGGCCTGGCACAGGTCGTGGAGACCGGCGCGCAGTTCGGCCGCCGCCCGCTGCCACCAAGGTGCTGGGCCCGGTTCCGCCGGCGGGCCGCGTACCGAGAGCACCGCCACGGTCAGGTCCGCGCCGCGCGGCGGCATCAGCAGTCCGGTCGCGGTCACTTCTTGGCCTGGTAGCAGGGACGTCCACTGCTCGACCGGGGCCAGCAGCAGGACGCGGCCGAACGAGGTGACCGGCCGGCCGTCGACCGATGCCGTACGGACGTCGGCCGCGAGGACGACCGCCCGGGCACCCGCTTGCCGGTCGGCGTACCCCGCGCTGCGCACGGGTTTCGGCCGCTCCGCGACGATGACCCGCAACGCCGCGGGCAGGCCTTCTGCCGCGGAGGCGCGAAGCTCGTCGCGCTGGGCGTCGCGGATCCGCCAGGAGATCGGCCCGGCGGCCAGGAGGCCCAGGATCAGGAGGGCCGCTGCCGTGTCGCGGGCCCGGGGGTGGTTGCGGGCTCGCCACAGGACGAGGCCGGCGAGGACTGCCGAGGCGAGCCCGGTGGCGGCGGCCGTTCGCCAGCCGAGCAGCAAGCTGGCCAATGCTGCCAGCCAGCACGCCGCGGCCGCCGGGACGAGGCGCATGTCCTGCCGGGTGTCGGTGACTGGGAGGGTGCTCATGCTGCCCTCACCTCCTGAGGGAGAGCGATCTCGGGCACGCCGCTGGTGTGGGCTGCGGCCAGCCAGGCGTGCGCTAGCTGGAAGGTGCTCATCCGACCGCCACCTCCCACGAGGAAGCGAACTCGAGCACACCGCTGGCCTGAGCCGCAGCCAACCAGGCGTGCGCGCGCCACCAGGTGGGCCATCCGACCGCCACCGCCAGCAAGTGAGCGAAGCCGCTTTCGAGAGGCAGGGGCGATCGGCCTGCCGCGTCCGCCGGTCCGCGAGCGGATCGCGTTCGCCGAGGAGACCGTCTGGGCGGCACTGTGGACATGGGCAGGCCGCGAGTCGCTGCTCGATGGCGAGCCCATGCCGCGGAGTAGGCGCGCGTACTGCTGGGTGTCTGCGGTGAGAGAGCTGCTCATCCGGACACCACCGCCGCCGCGAGAGCGAACCCGCGCTCGCGAGGCGAAGCCAATGGCCTGCCCTGTCCGCCGGTGCGCGAGCGACTCGCGCAGATGGCGGGAGACCGGCCGGCCGGCGCCGCGGGTGCGGGCAGGTGACGAGTCGCTGCTCGATAGCGAGCCCATGCCGGCGAGTAGCCGGACGGCCTGGCGGGTGTCGGCCAGCGGGATGGTGGTCATCCGACCGTCACCTGCTCTCGCAGGCGAGCGAACTTGCTTTCGCCGATGCCTTCGACGTCCCGCAGCTGCTCCACCTTCGTGAAGCCGCCGTGGTCCGTTCGCCACTGGACGATGCGCTTGGCCATCACCTCGCCTACTCCCGGCAGCGTGTCCAGCTGGGTCGCCGAGGCCGTGTTGAGGTCGACCTTGGCGCCGGGTGCCGGGGAGCCCGGGTCCGGAGGCGTTGCCGGCGCCGGGATGCCGACCGCCAGCTGCTCTCCGTCCGCTACCTTGCGGGCCAGGTTCAATGCGCCCACGTCCGCTCCCGGCTCGGGGCCGCCTACCGCGCGCAGCACGTCCGCCACGCGGGAGCCCTGGGGCACCGTGACCAGGCCCGGTGACCGGACGCGGCCGATCACGCTGATCACCAGGCCCGGCGGAGGTGCGGCGCGTGCCTCCGCCGCCGGTTTTGCCGCCGTCAGCGCGGGCGGTGGCTCGGGTGGCGGACCGCCGCCCACCAGCGCGACCGCGCCGAGGACGATCGCCACCACCGCGGCGAGGACGCCGGCCACTGCCCACCGGCGGCGGCCTGCCGCGGCCGGTCCGCCCGGCAGCCAGCGCCGGATCAGCCGGCCTCCTGGGCCGACCGTGCTCGCATCGGGCGAGAGCTGGTCGGCCAGCCAGGAGAGCCGGTCGTTGACGGGTGAGCCCGGATCCCGGGCGGACTGCTCGAACACACGATCGACGTTAGGGCGCGTGGGGAGGGGTCCGACAGGGGTGGCGGCGCGTCCTGTGGACAACCGGGGTGTTGTGGATGGATTTCCGGCGCCGAGTCCGGAACCTGGTGTTTCAGTCGTGCCCGGGCGCTGTGCGCGGGATCGTCCGCTGGACGACCACACCCAGCACCCCGGGGCCCGTGTGCGCCCCGATCACCGCGCCCAGCTCGGAAACCACGCAGCCCGCCGAGCGCGGCACGGCCTCTTCGAGCCGGTTCGCCAGCTCGACCGCCCGCTCCGGCGACGCCAGGTGGTGGACCGCGAGTTCGACGTCGTCGTCGGCCGCCGCCTGGGCCGCGAGCTCGACCAGGCGCGCGACCGCCCGGTTCATCGTGCGGACCTTCTCCAGCGGCAGGATCCGGCCGTCGGACATGTGCAGGACCGGCTTCACCGCCAGCGCCGTGCCCAGCAGCGCCGCCGCCGGGCCGATCCGGCCGCCGCGGCGCAGGTGGTCCAAGGTTTCCACCACGAACAACGTCGACGAGCAGCCGGCCGCCGTCACCGCGGCGGCTTCGACGGCGGCCGCCGAAGCTCCGCCGGAGGCGGCCGAAGCGGCGTGCAGCGCAGCGAACCCGAGCCCCATCGCCGTGGTCCGCGAGTCGACGACACGGACCCGGTCCGGGCCCACCTCCTGCGCCGCGAGCACCGCCGCTTCCCAGGTGCCCGACAGCTCGCGCGACAGGTGCACCGACACGATCGCGTCCGCGCCGTCGGCGAACGCCGCCTGGTACTCCTTCACGAACTCGGTGGGCGTCGGCCGCGACGTCGTGACGATCTTCCGCTGCTTCATCGCCTCCGCGACCGCCGCCGGTCCGGTCTCGACGCCGTCGAGGGAGACCACGCCGTCAACCAGGACGTGCAGGGGCACCACCCGGACCGCGTGCCGTTCGGCGAAGCCCTCCGGCAGGTGGGCGGTGGAATCCGTGACTACGGCGACCGACACGCCGTCAGCCTACGTGGCCGGGGGTCAGCACCGGCGCCATCAACACGGACATCGCGTCACCCACCGCGGCGTGTCCCTTCCAGCCCCAGTGCATGCCGTCCGGGTTGCCTTCGCCGCCGAGGACGTGCTCCCCCACGACGGCTTCGAGGTCCAGCAACGGGACTCCGGCTCGAGCGCCCCAGGCCGTCATCGCCGCCGCCGCGGCCGGGCGCGCCGTGTGCACGCCGCCGTAGGCCGCGGCGCGGTGGACCGACGGCAGCCAGCCGAAGATCGGCAGCTCGGGCCGCAGGACGCGCAGCGCGCCCACGGCGGTGTCGAGGTACTGCACGGTGAGCTTGGCCGGCAGCACCGCGGGCCGGCCGCGCAATGCCACCGCCAGCCGCGGTTGCGCCGCGAGATAAGCCTTGCGCACGACACGCCGCACCGGGTCGGGCCTCAGGTACCGCAGCCCCGTGCGCAGGTAGGTCGGCAACGGCGAGGGCAGCGTGTCCATGCTGCCGATCGCGAGCACGACCGCGTCGACGTGGTGCAGGTCGGCCCAGACGCGCGGGTCGCCGGTCAGCGACCACCAGACGTCCCGGGCGTTCCAGCCGATGCCCGCGACGAGGTCGGCGGTGCCGCCCAACGCCGCCGCGGCCACGTTGGGCCACAGCCGCGGCTCGTCCGCGGCGCAGGGTCCTTCGGGACCGTGAAAGCTCAGCGAATCGCCGAACACCAGCAGGCGCGGCCCCATCGGCTAGCCGTGCATCCCCGCGTTGTAGGCGTGCAGCCGCCACTTCCCGTCGCGACGGCCCAGCTCGACCCAGTGGCAGTTCGAGATCCCGCCGAGCGACGGCCAGGTCTCGACCGGCAGGGCCAGCAGCCGCGCGGTCAGCGCGATGATCAGCCCGCCGTGCGCGGCCAGCAGCACGGTGTCGCCCGCCGCGGAGTTGGCCTGCTGCAGGTCGGTGACGACCTCGCCCGCGCGGTCCGCGACGTCGACCCGGCTCTCGCCGCCCGGCGGGGCCCAGGTCGCGTCGGTGCGCCAGCGGGCGCGTTCACCGGGGTAGGCCTGGTCGACCTCCTCGCCGGTGAGCCCCTGCCACTCGCCCAGGTGCGTCTCGCGCAGCCGCTTGTCGATCCGCAGCGGGACGCCGATGGCGTCGGTGAGCACGGTGGCGGTGTCGGTGGCCCGGCGCAGGTCGGAGGCGATGACGAGGTCCGGGGAGAAGCGGGCCAGCGCGGGCACCGCGAACCGGGCCTGGTTCCAGCCGCGCGGGGTCAGCGCCGAGTCGAGGTGACCCTGCATCCGCCCGGCGGCGTTGTAGTCCGTCTCGCCGTGCCGCCAGAGCACCAGCCGCCGCGGGCTCACGGGACGTCCGGGTCCTCGTCGGCGGGTGGCTCCTCCAGGCCGGCCACCTCGATGCGCGGGCAGTCCTTCCACAGCCGCTCCAGGCCGTAGAAGGTGCGCTCTTCGACGTGCTGGACGTGCACGACGACGTCGACGTAGTCGAGCAGCACCCAGCGCCCTTCGCGGGCACCTTCGCGGCGGACCGGCTTGTGGCCGTTCTCCCGCAGTTTCTCTTCGACGTTGTCGACGATCGCGCCGACCAGCCGCTCGTTGGACGCGGAGGCGATGACGAAGGCGTCGGTGATGACGAGCTGTTCGGACACGTCCAGCACGACGACGTCGCTGGCCTTCTTGTCCGCCGCCGCGTGGGCGGCCGCTACGGCCAGCTCTCGTGCCTCGGACGTGGCTGCCACAGTGCTCCTTTTCCGGATCGGGTTCGCCCGAGAAGGGTACCCGCAGGCACCGACAGTGGTTCAGTCGCTCTTCCGGTAAAGGTCCTTTTTGGCGATGTAGCGGACGACGCCGTCGGGGACGAGGTACCAGACCGGCTCCCCGCGTTCGACCCGATCGCGGCAGCCGGTGGACGAAATGGCCATCGCGGTGACCTCGACGAGACTCACCTTGCCGCTGGGCAGGTGGTGGGAGTTGAGCCGGTAGCCGGGCCGCGTGACGCCGATGAAGTGCGCGAAGTCGAACAGCTCGTCGGCCTTGTGCCAGGTCAGGATCTGTTCGAGCGCGTCGGCGCCGGTGATGAAGAACAGCTCGTCTTCGGGGTACTCGGCGTGCAGGTCGCGCAGGGTGTCGACGGTGTAGGTCGGGCCGCCGCGGTCGATGTCGACGCGGCTGACGGAGAAGACCGGGTTGGACGCGGTCGCTATCACCGTCATCAGGTAGCGGTCCTCGGCCTTGGTCACCTCGCGAGCCGTCTTCTGCCACGGCTGCCCGGTGGGGACGAAGATCACTTCGTCGAGCCCGAACCGGGACTGGACCTCGCTGGCCGCGACGAGGTGGCCGTGGTGCACGGGGTCGAAGGTGCCGCCCATGACCCCGATCCGCCGTGGTGACATGACCGGAGAGCCTATAAGGCCGGGCGCCGCGCGGCCCGGTGCTCTTCGCCACCCCGCCCGACCGGGCAAAAGCTGTGATTCAGGTCACAATACGGCCCGTATTCGTCGCGAACCCTCCGTTCGCGGCGCCGCCGATTCCCGATCTGTCGGTGTCATGGGGTAGACGTGGGGACGTGGACACGACCAGCACCACCTCAGCCCTCCGCGACCGCGCCGAGACCCTCCTCCGGGCGCTGGCCGGCGACGCGGCGAAGCTGCGCGAAGACCAATGGACCGCCATCGAGGCCCTGGTCGCGCAGCGGCGCCGCGCGCTGGTCGTGCAGCGCACCGGCTGGGGCAAGTCGGCGGTGTACTTCCTGGCCACGGCGTTGCTGCGTGAGCAGGGCAGCGGGCCGACGGTCATCGTCTCGCCACTGCTGGCGCTGATGCGCAACCAGATCTCGGCGGCGGCGCGGGCCGGGATCCACGCGGCGACGATGAACTCCGCGAACCCGCAGGAGTGGGACCAGGTCCAGGCGTCGGTCGCGGCGGGCGAGGTGGACGTCCTGCTGGTCAGCCCCGAACGGCTGAACAACCCGGACTTCCGCGACAACGTGCTGCCGAAGCTGACCGCGAGCACCGGCCTGCTGGTGGTCGACGAGGCACACTGCATTTCCGACTGGGGCCACGACTTCCGGCCGGACTACCGGCGCCTGCGGACGCTGCTGGGCGACCTGCCGGAGGGTGTGCCGGTGCTGGCGACGACGGCGACGGCGAACGATCGCGTGGTCACCGACGTCGCCGAGCAGCTGGGCCTCGGCACCGGGACGGACACGCTGGTGCTGCGCGGCACCCTCGACCGGGAAAGCCTGCGGCTGTCGGTGTGCCGGCTGCCGACGTCGCAGGCGCGGCTGGCGTGGCTCGCGGAGCACCTGGCCGAGCTGCCGGGGTCCGGGATCATCTACTGCCTGACCGTCGCGGCGGCGCACGACGTCGCGGCGCTGCTGAAGGACCGCGGTTACCCGGTGGCGGCCTACACCGGCAAGACCGACCCGGCCGACCGGCAGGCGGCCGAGGACGACCTGCTCGGCAACCGCGTCAAGGCCCTGGTCGCGACGTCCGCGCTGGGCATGGGGTTCGACAAGCCGGACCTCGGGTTCGTCGTGCACCTCGGCGCGCCGTCGTCGCCGATCGCCTACTACCAGCAGGTCGGCCGCGCCGGGCGTGGTGTGGAGCGGGCCGAGGTCGTGCTGCTGCCCGGCGAGGAGGACAAGGCGATCTGGGCGTACTTCGGGTCGCTGGCCTTCCCGGACGAGCTCCGGGTGTCCCAGGTGCTGAACACCCTGGAGTACGCCGACCGTCCACTGTCGACCGCAGCACTCGAGCCGTCGGTCGAGCTTTCCCGGTCCCGGCTGGAAATGGTGCTCAAGGTGCTGGACGTCGACGGCGCGGTCCGGCGCGTCAAGGGCGGCTGGACGAGCACGGGCGAGGAGTGGCAGTACGACCGCGGTCGGTACCGGCGGGTCGCCGAGGCGCGCGACCGCGAGCAGGAGGCGATGCTCGGCTACCTCGCCACCGGGGGCTGCCGGATGGAGTACCTGCGCCGCC
>NZ_MUMI01000404.1 GCF_002155975.1 Amycolatopsis kentuckyensis | reverse complement strand
CTCGGCCGAGAGCGCCGACCGGGCTCAGCCCAGCGAGACCAAGCGGGCTCCGCCGTCGGCTTCCAGGACCGTGCCGGTCAGGTTCCGGTTCGTCGCCGCCAGCGTCACCACCTCGGCCACGTCGTCCGCCGTCGCGACACGGCGGGCCGGGATCGAAGCCGCCGTCTGCGCGAAGAATCCCTCCCGCACCTCTGCCGGGAAGCCGCTCCACCACGCCGTGTCGACCACGCCCGGCGACACCGCATTCACCCGCCGCGGCGCCAGCTCCACCGCCAGCGGCTTGACCAGCGCCTCGATCGCCGCGTTCAGCGCGCCGATCCCGGCTGTGCCGGCCATCGCCGCCCGGGCCGTGATCGCGCTGAGCAGCGTGATCGACCCGTCCGCCGCCAGGTGCGGCAGCACGGCCTGGATCGCCGTCAGGTGCGCCCAGAACTTCGCGTCGAACGCCCGCCGCAGCATCGCGAGGTCCAGCGACTCGACCGGCCCCATCCCTTCGCTGCCGGACAGGCTCACCACCAGCACGTCGACCGTCCCGAGCGACTCGGCCAGCCCGGCCATTGCCGTGGCGTCGCCGCCGTCGGCCTGGTGCCCGGTCAGCTCCGGATCGCTCGAAGCGACGTCGTCGAGCCGCTCCTTGCCGCGCCCGGTGACGTGGACGTCGTATCCCCGCTGCTGCAGCCGTCGCGCGGTCGCCAGGCCGATGCCCGAAGTGCCGCCGGCCACGAGAGCGATGCTCATGCTTGTTCCCCATTTCGAACCGGTACGTCTCGTTTCTAAATTGACGCTACCATCGGATCCCATGACCGACCAGTCCCGCCCCGGCCGCAAACGCAGCGAGCAGAGCCGGCTGGCGATCCTCGCCGCGACACTCGAACTGGTCGCGGAGGCCGGCTACGGCGCACTGACCATCGAAGGCATCGCCGCGCGCTCGGGCGTCGGCAAGCAGACGATCTACCGCTGGTGGCCGTCGAAGGCCGACGTCCTGCTCGACGCGCTCGCGACGAAGGCGGACCTGCAGATCCCCGTCCCCGACGCCGGCTCGTTCCGCGCCGACCTGACCCGCTTCCTGGGCAGCACGTTCGAGCTGGGCGGCAAGTCCCCGGTCGCGGACACGCTCCGGGCGCTGATGGCCCAGGCGCAGATCGACCCGGACTTCGGCAAACGCTTCCGCGAGGACTTCCTCTTCCGCCGCCGCGACGCCCTCGCCACGCTCGTCGACCGCGCCCAGGAGCGGGGCGAACTCCCGGCCGGGATCAAGCCCAGCACGGTGATCGACGTCGTGTTCGGGACGCTCTGGTACCGGCTCCTCGCGACGCGCGAACCGGTCGACCGCGGTCTGGCGGACGAACTGGTGGCGCTGCTGGCTCGCTAAAGCCGTTCAGGCGCTTCGATGCCGAGCAAGGAGAGCCCCAGCACGAGCGTTTGCGACGTCAGCGCCGTCAGCCTCAGCCGCGACGCGCGCAACTCCGGCGAAGACGCCTTCAGCACCGGACAGTCCTCGAAGAACCGCGAGAAAGCGACGGCCGTCTCGTACAGGTACGTACACAGCTTGTGCGGTGCGTACGCACTCATCGCTGCCTTCAACGCTGCGCCGAACCTGAGCAGCTTCAGAGCCAATGCCCGTTCCGCCGGCTCCTCGAGCAGTATGTCGGTGCCGCCGGGCAAGCCGCCTGCCTTCCGGATGATCGACTGCGTCCGCGCGTGCGCGTACTGGAGGTACACCGACGTGTTGCCCTCCTTGGCCAGCATCCGGTCCCAGGCGAAAACGTAGTCGCGCTCGCGGTCACCGGACAGGTCCGCGTACTTGACCGCGCCGATGCCGACCGCCCGCGCGACTTCGGCTTGCCCTGCCGCGTCGAGCTCGCTGCGTTCGGCGACCACGGCGGCGGCCTGCGTCACGGCTTCGGTGAGCAGGTCGGCCAGCTTGATCGTGGCGCCGGACCGGGTCCGCATCGTCTTGCCGTCCGCGCCCAGCACCGTGCCGAAGCCGATGTGCTCGGCGTGCCCGGTCAGCCAGCCCGCCGCGCGGCAGGTGGCGAACAGCATCGCGAAGTGCTGCGCCTGCGGCGTCCCCACGACGTAGAGCAGGTCGGTGGCGCCACGCTCGGCCGTCCAGTACCGGACGGTCGCCAGGTCCGTGGCGGCGTACCCGTAACCGCCGTCGCGCTTGCGGACGATCAGCGGCAGCGGCTCGCCTTCGCGGTTGCGGAAGCCATCGGGGAACACGCAGACCGCACCGTCGCTGACTTCGGTCAGCCCGGCGTCCTCGAGGTCGTCGACGACCGCCGCGAGGTAGGGGTTGTAGAAACTTTCGCCGTAGATGTCCTTGTCCGTCAGGGAAATCCCGAGCAGCGCGTAGACCTCGTTGAAATGCCGGGTCGACTCGTCGACGAGCTCGTGCCACACGGCGAGAGTGTCTTCGTCACCGCTCTGCAGCTTGACCACGCGCGTGCGCGCCCGGGCCGCGAACGCTTTGTCGGTGTCGAACTTCCGGCGTGCTTCGCGGTAGAAGGCGTCGAGGTCGGCGATCGCGCGTTGCCCGGCGGGGACGTCGAGGAGGTGCTCGATGAGCATGCCGAACGGCGTACCCCAGTCACCGAGGTGGTTGTGTGGCAGCACTTCGTGGCCGGCGAACCGCAGCAGCCGGGCGAGCGCGTCGCCGATCACGGACGAGCGCAGGTGCCCGACGTGCATTTCCTTGGCGACGTTCGGGCTGCTGTAGTCGAGCGCGATCCGCCGGGGTGCGGGAGTTTCCGGCACGCCGAGACGCGGATCGCCGAGCAGTGCGCCGGCCGTCGCTGCCAGCCATTCCGTGCGCAGCGCGAAGTTCAGGAAGCCCGGCCCGGCGACTTCCGGGGGATCGGCGATCCCGTCGAGCTCCAGTGCCGCGGCGATGAGCCCGGCCACCTCGCGCGGCGGCCGGCCGAGCTGCTTGCCCAGACTCATCGCGAGGTTCGCCTGGAAGTCGACGCCTTCGCGTGGCGACGCCTGGACGAGCGCCTGTTCCGGCGTCAGTTCGACGTCCAGTGCCCGGCCGGCGGCGGTCACCACGCGGCGCGCCAGCTCCTCGGTAACGTCGGCGGTCTGCACGGTGTCCCTCCTTCGGCTTGGTCGCGGAAGCCCGCAGCGTAACGAGCGTGACCGGCCGATGACGAAGGGTTTACCGCAGCTCGCTGCCCTTGGTCTCCGGGAGCGTGAGGATGACGGCGAACGCGATCGCGGCGCCGACGGCGACGTACCAGAAGTAGAGCGTCTGCGACACCGTGCCGAACAGGGTGATGAGCAGGGGAGCGGTGCCGCCGAAGATCGCGACGGTCAGGTTGTACCAGGCCCCGATGCCCAGCCCGCGCAGCTCGGTGGGGAACAGCTCGCTCATGATGGCCGGCGCGATCGACGTCATCGCCGTGTACAGCCCGAGCCCGACGCAGAACACCACGAGCAGGCCGCCGATCCCGGGGCCGATCAAAGTGGACAGTGGCACGACGGCGACCGCGGTCGCCCCGGACCAGACGAGTAGCTGCGGCTTCCGGCCGAACCGGTCCGACAACGCCCCGAGCGGGTATTGCAGGGCGATGAACAACGCGGTGCCGACCGAAAGGGCGAGGAAGACGGCGTCGGCATCGGCGTGCCGGTTCTTCACCGCGAACGACGTGAGCGCGCTGAAGAACGTGTAGTAGCAGAGGGTCGACAGCATCGTGAAGCCGACGAGCCTGCCCACGGCCTTCGGGTGGTGGGTCAACGTCGTCAGCAGCGGCCGCTCGATCTTGCGTGCCTTGGTCTTCGTCTGCTCGAACAGTTCGGTCTCGGCGAGGCTGCGGCGCAGCCACAGTCCGACCAGGCCGAAGACACCGCCCAGCAGGAACGGCAGCCGCCAGCCCCACGACGCGAGCTGTGCCTTGTCCAGCGCGCGGGCCAGCACGTAGCCGAGCACGGTCGCGACGAGCACCGCCGAGCCGGTCGAGATGTAGAAGAACGCCGAGTAGCGGCCGCGACGCTCCGGCGGCGCGATCTCGCCCAGGTAGGCCGATGCGTTCGACACCTCACCGCCGAGTGACAGCCCCTGGGCGATGCGCGCGAGCAGCAGCAGGATCGGCGCCAGCCAGCCCACCTGCGCGAACGTCGGCAGCAGCCCGATCGCCACCGACCCGCCGGCCATGAGCAGGATGGTGAGGATCATGGCGGGCTTCCGGCCGCGGGTGTCGGCGAACCGCCCGAGCAGCACGCCGCCGAGCGGCCGGAAGAAGAACGCCAGCGCGTAGGTGGCGAAGGTGTTGATCAGGGCCAGGGTGTCGTTCCCGGCGGGGAAGAACGCGCTGGCGAAGTAGATGCTGAACGTCGCGTAGATCGTCCAGTCGAACCACTCCAGCGCGTTCCCGGCGCTGGCGGCGAACAGCTTGCGCACCGGCAGCCGGTGGCGCTGCGACACCTGGACGGCGGATTCGGTCATGGCGGCCTCCACGTCACCCGAAGGTGGAACGGGACTTTGCCACATTCATTCGCAGTGCGAAAGATCCTGACTGCCGCCTTTTCCTGTTCTCCTCTCCTCAGGCCGTGCTGGCCAACGCGAACGGCAGCACCGCGGGCGCCCCGGCCCGCCGCAGCAGCCGCGCGGCCAGCGTCATCGTCCAGCCGGTGTCGATGAGGTCGTCCACGAGCAGGATCGGCCCGCCCGGCAGGGTCTCCGCGAGGTCGGCGGGCATGCTCATCCGCCGCCACAGGTCGGCCAGCCGTTGCGCACTGTTCGCCTGGCGCGGCGGTGGTCCCTCGGCGTCGAGCGCGCCGAGGAAGTCCAGCCTGCCGATCTCGGCCAGCCGGGTCGCGAGGCTGTACACCAGTTGCGGACGCGTCGACGACGGCACCGCGACGACCGCGACCGGCCGGTGCGCCCACTGCCAGCCGGCGAGCACCTGGACGCAGGCCTTGAACACCGAGTCCGGTACCTCGGCGTCCTTCGCCTGCGGCCCGACTAGCTCCCGCAGCCGGTTGCCCCAGCCGACGTCGGTGAGCCGCCCGAGCACCTGGCCCGGCTCGGCCTGGTCGTCCGCCGAGATCCGCCCGGACACCGGTACGTCCAAAGAGGACATCCCGGTGGGCCACTGCTTCCGCGGCGCCACTTCGACGCCGGGCCGCTGCAACCGTTCCCGGGTCGCTTCGGCGACGTCGTCGGCCACCGTCGTGTCCCAGTACTGCCCGGTGCAGTTGTCGCACCGCCCGCACGGCGCCGCCTCGGGGTCGTCG
>NZ_MUMI01000403.1 GCF_002155975.1 Amycolatopsis kentuckyensis | reverse complement strand
GGCGCCGGCGCCTGCTCCGGTGGCATGATGGTGTCTCCGGTCCCGGTGGCCGCTACCTGCTCCACCTGCGTCCTCGTGCCTGCGGTTTGCTTCCGCGAGGACCTTAGCGAGCCAGGGGGACCCTGATTGTGCCGCCTAGCGGCTGCCGCGTAGGATAAGTGTTAGCGCAGTGGGTTCGCGCTGCCTTCCGCTCAGCTTCTGGTTGGGACTCGGGTCGCGCACCGTATGCGGGGTCATGCCGCGGTCGTTCACTGGTGGACGTTTGCTCGCAGGGTCGACGCATGCACCCATTCGCGCCGACAACTGCCAACCCTCGATTCCATCCACCGGAGCAACCCGCCTAATGACCACCGACACCGCCACCGCCCCGACCGCCCCCGTTGGGGCCCCGCAGGTCGCCATCAACGACATCGGGTCGGAGGAAGACTTCCTCGCGGCTATCGACAAGACGATCAAGTACTTCAACGATGGCGACATCGTCGAAGGCACGATCGTCAAGGTCGACCGCGACGAGGTCCTGCTCGACATCGGCTACAAGACCGAGGGTGTCATCCCCTCGCGTGAGCTCTCCATCAAGCACGATGTCGACCCGGCTGAGGTTGTCACCGTCGGCGATGAGGTCGAAGCCCTCGTTCTCCAGAAGGAGGACAAGGAAGGCCGTCTGATCCTGTCCAAGAAGCGCGCGCAGTACGAGCGCGCCTGGGGCACGATCGAGGAGCTCAAGGAGAAGGACGAGCCCGTCAAGGGCACCGTCATCGAGGTCGTCAAGGGCGGCCTCATCCTGGACATCGGCCTGCGCGGCTTCCTCCCCGCGTCGCTGGTCGAGATGCGCCGCGTGCGCGACCTGCAGCCGTACGTCGGCCGCGAGCTCGAGGCGAAGATCATCGAGCTGGACAAGAACCGCAACAACGTGGTCCTGTCCCGCCGCGCCTACCTCGAGCAGACCCAGTCCGAGGTGCGCAGCGAGTTCCTCAACGCGCTCGCCAAGGGCCAGGTCCGCAAGGGCGTCGTGTCGTCCATCGTCAACTTCGGTGCCTTCGTGGACCTGGGTGGCGTCGACGGCCTGGTGCACGTCTCCGAGCTGTCCTGGAAGCACATCGACCACCCGTCCGAGGTCGTCGAGGTCGGCCAGGAGGTCACGGTCGAGGTCCTGGACGTCGACATGGACCGCGAGCGCGTCTCGCTGTCGCTGAAGGCGACCCAGGAAGACCCGTGGCGCCAGTTCGCCCGCACCCACGCGATCGGCCAGATCGTGCCGGGCAAGGTCACCAAGCTGGTTCCGTTCGGTGCGTTCGTGCGCGTCGAAGAGGGCATCGAGGGCCTGGTCCACATCTCCGAGCTGGCCGAGCGCCACGTCGAGATCCCGGAGCAGGTCGTCCAGGTCAACGGCGACGTCATGGTCAAGGTCATCGACATCGACCTCGAGCGCCGTCGCATCTCGCTGTCGCTGAAGCAGGCGAACGAGGGTGTCACGCCGGACACCGAGTTCGACCCGACCCAGTACGGCATGGCCGCCGAGTACGACGCCGAGGGCAACTACATCTACCCCGAAGGCTTCGACCCGGACACCCAGGAGTGGCAGGAAGGCTTCGACAAGCAGCGTGAGGAGTGGGAGCGCCAGTACGCCGAGGCGCACACTCGTTACGAGGCCCACATGAAGCAGGTCCAGAAGGCCGTCGAGGCGGACGCCGAAGCGGCGGCCGACGCGGCGACCGGCATCGAGGGTGGCGCGGAAAGCTACACCTCGGGCTCGGCCCCGGCCGACTCGAAGAGCAGCGGTGGCACCCTCGCCTCCGACGAGCAGCTCGCGGCGCTCCGCGAGAAGCTCTCCGGCGGTGCGTGAGCACTAGCTCTCCGAGCTGAACGACAGAGCCCCCGGTCCTTCGCGGACCGGGGGCTCTTCGTTGTCGTGGCGGCTCAGTTGTGCAGGCCGAGGCCGGTCATCATCGCCGTGACGCCGTCGCGGTACATCTCCTCGTGGGCCTCTTCGGTCGGCGGGATGAACCAGTCCGGCAACGGCCGCCGCGAGGCCATCAGCAGTTCCGCGCCGACCAGGCCGTGGATGGCCGTCCACAGCCGGTAGGCCACCGAGCGGGCGTCCGCTCCCGGCGGGCAGACCCGCTGGACCCGGCCGATGAACAGGGTGAACGTCGTGCGCAGCACCGCCGACCGCAGCGCCGGGTCCGGGTCGAACCCGGGCACCGGGCGCTCGAACATCAGCGCGTAGCGGGTCGGGCTCTCGCGGGCGAAGCGCCGGTACTCCAGCGCGAGGTGCAGCAGGTCCGCGACCCCGTCCTCGCTCGACGGCGGCAGGCCTTCCAGCAGCTCCCGCAGCGAGTCGAACGTGCGCTCGTACAGGGCGTCGAGCAGGCCCGCGCGGCCGCCGAAACGGGCGTAGACCGAGAGTGTCGACGCGCCGGCCGCCTCGGCCACCCCGCGGACGGTCAGCCCGGGAACCCCGCGGTCCACGAGCACCGACAACGCCGCGTCGAGGTAGCGTTCGCGGCCACCCTGATCGGCCGGGCGCATCGGCAAGTGCCTGGTAGCCACGGCGCACCCCCTTTGCGGCAGCCGGGCGCAGGGCGGCGTCCGGGTGACCCACCCGCAGCAGAAGATACGATATCCGGCGCGTCTTGGGAATGCGCCGGATGTCCGGATCGGCCGCGTCCCGTCCCGTGGGCGCCACCCGAGAGGACTTCAGGCGGATGGATCACCCCGAGCCCGGCACCGTCGTCGTCACCGCGAGCGGCGACGGCACCTACACGCAGCAGGTGCGCACGGCGAGCCACACGCTCCTCGTCGACGAACCGGTCGCGGTGGGCGGCGCCGACGCCGGCCCGAACCCGTACGAGCTGCTGCTCGCGTCGCTGGGTTCGTGCACGGCGATCACCCTGCGGATGTACGCCGACCGCAAGGGCATCCCGCTGACCCGGGCGACCGTCCGGCTGCGGCACGACCGCATCCACGCCGAAGACTGCGCGCGGTGCGAAACCGAGCGCGGCCTGCTCAGCCGGATCAGCCGCGAGATCGAGCTCGAAGGCGACCTCGACGACGAGCAGCGCGCCAAGCTCATGCTGATCGCCGATAAGTGCCCGGTGCACCGGACGCTGTCGTCGGAGATCGTGATCGAAACGCGCGAAACCGGCCGCTGACCCGCTTTTCGGGGGCCCTTGGTCGTCACCGCTCAGGCGGCGCGCACCGTCACCGCGGCCGGCCGGGCCGGGCTGACCGACGGCACCCAGATCCGCTCGAGCGCCGCGGCGCGGGCCTTGCGGCGCAGGCCGGCGAAGCTGTGCTTGGCCGGGACCAGCAGCGTGTTCAGCCAGCTCCGCCGGTAGTCCGCCGGTGCCACGGCCGGCGAGAGGTGGACGAGGCAGTGCACCAGCCCCGGCGTGCCGAGCCGGTGCCTCCCGACGTGCTTGCTGTCCGCCATCGTTCCTCCGCGTGGGCGACGCTCTTCGCGCGCACGGTACGCACTGCCGCGGTTCGAGGTGGGTAAGCAACACGGCGTGTCCGGATATCGGTTGAGTCACGCGTCACGATCACCTTGCGGATCCGCCGCTCTTCAGGCATGGGACGGGGAACGGGATCCACGCGTACTGCACGACGCACAGTCGCCGCGTCGCCGCGGGCAGGCACGTGACCTGCACCCGGCGGACCCCGGACAGGCACCGCTCCGGCGCCGCGGCCACGGTCGGCGCCGGTGCTGCCGCGGCTTCGGGCACGGCGGCAGCGAGCCCGCTCGCGCACAGCAGGACGGCAGCCATCCTTCCGGTCTTCGTCATCCTCATCGGCCCCCTCGGCGGTTCCCCTTGCCAGGATGTCGACCAGACCAGCGGCGTGTTACGACATTTTCCCACTTGTCACACAAATGGCACAGACCTGACGGACGTGTCCGCCGAGGGTGCGTCCGCCCCGTGACTAGGGTGATCGGCATGTTGCGTGTGGGGTTGACGGGTGGGATCGGGGCCGGGAAGTCGACCGTGGCGAACCGGCTCGCCGAACACGGCGCGGTGCTGGTGGACTCCGACCGGATCGCTCGCGAGGTGGTCGAACCCGGCACCGATGGGCTCGCCCGGCTGGTGGCGGAGTTCGGGGCCGACATCCTGGCCGCGGACGGCTCGCTCGACCGGCCCGTGCTCGCCGCGAAGGCGTTCGCCGACGACGAGTCGCGGCACCGGCTGAACGCGATCGTGCACCCGCTGGTCGGCGCCCGCACCGGGGAGCTGATGGCGGCCGCGAAGCCGGACGCGGTCATCGTCCACGACATCCCGCTGCTGGTCGAGAACGGCCTGGCGACGGCTTATCACCTGGTCGTGGTCGTCGACGCGCCGGTCGAGGTGCGGGTGCGGCGGCTGGTGTCGGCGCGCGGGATGGCCGAGGAGGACGCGCGGGCGCGGATCCGGGCGCAGGCGAGCACCGAGCAGCGCCGCGCCGTCGCGGACGTCTGGCTGGACAACGGCGGCGCCGAGGACACCGTGCTCGCCGAGGTCGACGCGCTGTGGGCGGACCGGCTGGTGCCGTTCGAGGCCAACGTCCGGCTGCGCCGGCCGCGGCCGCCGATGTCGCCGAAGATCGCCGAATACGACCTCACCTGGCCGGCCCAGGCCGAGCGGGTCCTGGCCCGGGTCCGCGCCGCGGCCGGGGAGCTGGCCCTCCGCGCCGACCACATCGGGTCGACGGCCGTGCCCGGCCTGCCCGCCAAGGACGTCCTCGACCTGCAGCTCACGGTGTCCACTTCGGACGACGCGGACACGCTCGGCGGGCTCCTGGCCGACGCCGGCTTCCCGCGGCTGGAAGGCGACTGGGTCGACGACGCCCAGGACGGCACCGGCGGGACGTGGCCCAAGCGCCTGCACGTCGGCGCCGACCCGAAGCGGCCGGTCAACCTGCACGTCCGCTCGGTGGAGACGCCGGCGTGGCGGCTCGCGCTGCTCTTCCGCGACTTCCTGCGCGCGAACCCGGACGAGCGCGACGACTACCGCGACGTCAAGCTGCGGCTGGCCGAGGCGCACGCCGCCGACGGCACGGTCGAGGCGTACGCCGACGAGAAGCAGGAGTGGGTCAACGGCGTGTTCGCCCGCGCGGAGAAGTGGGCGGCCACCACCGGCTGGACGCTCTAGGCGCGCATGTCCTTCAGCTGCGGCCAGATCTCGGCCCAGCTCCCGGTCCGGCCGCTGAGCAGCCAGACGGGCATGTGCTCGCTGGCGTTGCGGATCCCGAGCCGGTTGCCGACCTGCCCGACGATCCTCGCGTCGCCGAAGTGCTTCGCGATCTTCGACGGGTCGTAGCCGACGAAGAGCACGGTGCGGGTGTCGTCGGCCGAGTGCCCGAAGTACCAGAAGCCCCGGCTGGCGCTGGCGGCCTCGGGCAGGCCGTGCTCGGGCCCGTACCGGTCGAGCGCGCCCGCCTGCCAGTACCCGCCGGTGACGATCGCCGTGTCCGGCGGCGCCGTCCGGTGGAGCGCGGCGACGTCGGCGGCGAGGTCCGGCCAGCCGATCTCCTCGGCCGCGTAGGCCGGCCGCGGCGCACCAGGGTGCTCGACGAGCCAGTGCGCCGGCCAGACCGGGAGCGTGAACGGCAGGCTGAACAGGGCGGACACGACGAACACCGGCCAGGTCGGCACCCACCGCCACCACCGCGCGGGCTCCCGCGCTTCGAGGTGGACCGCGGCGGCCGCCCACAGCACGCCGAACATCCCGGCGGCGTAGTAGTACCGCCCGTTGGCGACGAGGAAGACCGCTGCGACGCCCAGCGCCGTCCAGCCCAGGAACCGGTAGGGCCGCAGCTGCTTGCTCCCCAGCAGCACGGCGAGGCCGTAGAGGACGCCGAGCGCGCCGATCACCCAGCCGGCGCCGGCCAGCAGGTCCGGGACGAAGCTCGCGCGCCCGCCCGCGGCGTCGACCTCGGCGCCGACGGCGTCACCCATGCCGAGCTGCGGCCAGCCGTTCGCGCGCTGCCAGAGCAGCGTGGGCACCAGGGAGCCGGCGGCGATCAGGGCGCCGAGCCAGAGCTTCGGGCGGCGCAGCAGCTCGCGCGGCCCGAAACCGAGCACCGCGAGCCCGGCCACCACCCAGAACGCGGCGATCAGCAGCTTGCCGTTGAGCGCCACCGCCGTCACGACGCCGAGCTGGACCAGCAGCGCGTCGTCGCGGGTGCGGACCCAGCGGACCAGCAGCCACAGCACGAGCGTCCACAGCAGCGGGTCGATCGTCGACGTCGCGAGGTAGTGGCCGCTGCCGACGAACTGCCCGCAGATCGCGTACGCCGCCGCGGCGCGGGCCTGCGCCGTGCGCCCGCCGCCGAGCTCGCGGGCGATCAGCGCGGTGACGACCACGCCGGCGGCCGTCGCGGCGATCGCGGGCAACCGGAAGACCACGAGCGAGCCGGGGGCGAGCGTGTCCATCGCCCGGGCCAGCGCCGGCACGAGCGGCGGCTGATCGGCGTAACCCCAGGCCAGGTGCTTGCCGGCGGCGAGGAAGTACAGCTCGTCGCCGAAGTAGCCGTAGCGGCCGGCGGTGAGCAGCAGCGCGGTGGCCGTCCCGGCCGCGAGCAGCAGCACCGGGAGCCGGGCGAACGGGGCGAGCTCGGCTTCGGCCTGGTCGGGGGCCGTGGCCACGGCGTCCATCGTGCTCCTGTTCCTCGTCGGCGCCGGTCTTCCCGCACCCTACGTGCGGGTCCGGCGCCGCCGGGGTCAGGGGTGGCGCCGCCAGGTCAGCGCGATGTCGAGGGTGGCCAGCCAGGCGGCGAGGTCGTAGCCGTGCGCGGCCAGCCCTTCGACGGCGGCGTAGGTGGCCTTCAGCGCGTACTCGGCCTCTTCGGCGGTGACCAGGCCCGCTTCGAGGGCCTCCATGAGCTCGTCGGTGTCGATGACCTTCAGGGAGAGCTTGTCCTTGAGCACGATGTCGACGTAGAGGTCGGTGGCGACCCAGCGCGGGCCGTCGCGGTGGACGCGGACGACGTCGAGGTAGAAGTCCTGGTCGCGTTCGTGGCCGGGGGAGAACCAGAAGTCGGTGAAGCGCAGGCCCAGCCCGGGCACCAGCCACGACTCGAGGTAGTGGAACTGGGCGCGGCCCGGCGTCGGGCGGGCGAGGTACAGGCCGAACGGCTCCTCGCGGAACTCCTCGACCTCCCGCAGGATGCCCTTCGGGTCGATGTTCGCGCGCGCGGCGGGGTCGAAGGTCTCGACCTTCGGGGGGTGCAGTGCGGCCATGCGGGTCATCCTGCCGGGCTGGTCACGAAACGCGAACCCCCGCCCCAGGCGTCACGCATTCGGGCTAAGGTGCGCCGAGCGTCAGGGGAACGAGGGGAACTGGGGATGTTCGGGATCATCAGGCCGTGCCGCCACCGGCTGGCCGAAGGCCTGCACGCGGACTGGATGGCTCACCTGTGCGGCCTCTGCCTCACACTGCGCGACGAGCACGGTCAGTTCGCCCGGGTGGTCACCAATTACGACGGGCTGATCATCTCGGTGCTGGTGGAGGCCCAGACGCCACGGGCGGACGGCCGGCGCGAAGCGGGCCCGTGCCCGCTGCGGGGGATGAGGACGGCCTCGGTGGCCCGCGGCGAGGGAGCCCAGCTGGCGGCGGCGGTGTCGTTGGTCCTGGCGGCGGCCAAGGTCGGCGACCACGTCGAGGACGCCGACGGCGCGTACGGAAGGCGCCCGGTCGCGGCGGCGGCCCGCCGGGTCGCGGCCCGCTGGACGGCCCAGGGCCACCGCACGGGCGGCCAGGTGGGGTTCGACACGACGGTGCTGACGGAGGCGGTCGAGGGGCAGGGGGCGCTGGAGTCCTCGATCCGGCTGGGTGACTCACCGCTGCTGGCGACGGAGCCGGCGGAGAGGGCCACGGCGGCGGCGTTCGCGAGGACGGCGGAGCTGGCGGGCAAGCCGGCCAACGCGCCGGCGCTGGCGGAGGCGGGCCGCATGTTCGGAAGGGTGGCCCACCTCCTGGACGCGGTCGAGGACTACCCGGCCGACGAGGCGGCGGGGGTCTGGAACCCGCTGCGGGCAACGGGAACAAGCCCACAGGAAGCCCGGCGACTGTGCGACGACGCGGCGCTGGGGGTGGAGCTGGCGTTGCGCGAGGCGGAGTTCGCAAAGCCGGCGCTGGTACACGCGTTGCTGGTGCACGAGCTGCGCCAGGCGGTGCGGAGGGCTTTCGGCCACGGCTTTGCGCTCGGCCATGAGCACGGTCACGAGCTCGGCCACGGGCACGAGCGCGCCCACGGGCACGAGCGCGCCCACGGGCACGAGCGCGCCCACGGGCACGAGCGCGGCCACGAGCCTGGCCACGGCCATGAGCGCGGCCACGGCCACGAGCCCGGCCACGAGCACGGTCACCGCCACGAGCAAGGGCGCGAGCCCGGCGCAGGCTCGGCGGAGGGCTCCTCTCCCGGGCAGGGCCGTGGCTCGGCGGGCTGGTCCACGGGCCACTCCTCGTCGGCCGGCGAGTGGCCGGCACCCGAGCACAGCTCGTGGCCGGGCGGCGCGGACGGTCAGCAGCCGCCGCCCGGGTGGATCGGGCCGGGGCCCACTCCGCAGCAGCATCCCCACCAGCAGCCGCCGGGCTGGATCGGGCGTGGGCCGGCGCCGCAGCAGCACCCGCACCAGGTTCCGCCCGGCTGGGGCTCGCCGCAGCCGCACGGGTTTCCGCCGCCGGGCCCGGTCCCGCCGCCGGGCGCTCCCGGCGGTCGTGGCCCAGGCGGTCCGAACGGCCCCGGCGGCCGCGGTCCCGGAGGCCCTGGCGGCCCCGGAGGCCCTGGCGGCCCCGGAGGCCC
>NZ_MUMI01000402.1 GCF_002155975.1 Amycolatopsis kentuckyensis | reverse complement strand
CCCGGCGCGGTCGCCGCCGTCGTTGGTCATCGCCCAGCCGGGCAGCACGGCGTGGATGTGGTCGCGGTCGGCGAGGGCGTCGGACAGCCGCCGCAGCACCACGACCCCGGCACCCGAGCCGAACCCGGCCCCGTCGGCGGCCGCGTCGAACGACCGGCAGCGGCCGTCCGGCGAAGCCATGCCACCCGCCCGGTAACGCGGCCAGGTGACGCTGACGCCACCGGCGATCGCCAGGTCGCAGCGGTATTCCGCGAGGCTCTGGGCGGCCAGCCCGACCGCGGCGAGCGAGCTCGAACAGGCACTTTGCACGGCCACCGCGGGCCCGGTCAGGCCCAGCCGGTACGCGACCTGGCCGGGCAGGTGGTCGGCCAGCTGGCGGCCGAGCAGCCGGCCCTCCCAGTCGTCGGGGTCGACGTCGCCGGTGACGGCCGGGTTCCCGAACAGGTGGAACAGGAAGTACCGGTTGACCCCGGCCGAGGTGAACACGCCCACCGGGCCGTGTTCCCGCGCCGGGTCGCGGCCCGCGTCCTCCAGCGCCCGCCACGCCGTCTCCAGGAAGAGGCGGTGCTGCGGGTCGGTCAGCGCGGCCTCCTCGTCGGTGAACCCGAAGAACCCGGCGTCGAAGTCCTCGACCCCGTCGAGCCGGCCGCCGGCCCGCACGTGCGCGGGGTCGGCCCGCAGGCCCGGGCCGATGCCGAGCGCGGCCAGCTCGTCGTCGGTGTAGTCGTGGATCGCGTCGGCCCCCGCGCAAAGGTTCCACCAGAACGCACCGGCGTCGGGCGCACCGGGGAACCGGCAGGCGAGCCCGACGACGGCGATCAGGTCGCTGCCGGGTTCGTCCGCGTCCCGTTCCTCCGGGCCGGTCCCCGGATCGTCCGAAGCGGACCGGTCGAGGTAGGCGGCCTGCGCCGCGACCGTCGGGTGCTCCAGCAGGCCCAGCAGCGGGACGTCGGCCCCGAACTCGGCGGCCAGCCGCTGCTGGACCCGGCCCAGCAGCAGGGAGTGGCCGCCGACGTCGAAGAACGCGTCCGTGGTGCCGATCCGGTCGTGCCCGAGCACGGCGCACCAGATCGCGTGCACCCGGCGCTCGGCCGGCGTCATCGGCCCGGTCTCGACGGGCGCGGCCGGCCGCGGATCGGGAAGCGCTTCCTCGTCGAGCTTGCCGCTGACGGTGAGCGGGAAGGCCGCGACCACGGTCACGGCGCCGGGTACCGCGTGCCCGGGCAGCACCTCGGCGAGTGCGGCCCGCAGCGCCGTCCCGTCCGGCCGCGCTCCCGCCGCCGGGACGACGTAGGCGAGCAGTTCGCCGTCGCGGACGATGGCGCGCGCTTCGGCGACTTCGGGCCGCTCGCCGAGCCGGGCCTCGATCTCGGTGAGTTCGATCCGGAACCCGCGCACCTTGACCTGCCGGTCCAGCCGGCCGAGGCAGACGAGGTTCCCGTCGGGCAGGACCCGGCCGAGGTCGCCGGTGCGGTAGCTGCGGACGCCGTCGGCGGTGGTGCCGAAGGCCGGGCCCGGCTGGTCGAAGTAGCCGTCGACCAGGTACTCGCCGCTGATTTCGAGCTCACCGCCGTCGAGCACGGTGAGCGTGTAGCCCGGCAGCGCGGTCCCGATCGGGAGGGGGCCGGTGGCGTGGTCGTCGACGTCCGCGGCGGTCAGCCGGTACTGCGCGGCGAAGGTGACTTCGGTCGCGCCGTAGCCGTTGACGAACACGCAGCCGGGCGCGAACCGGCCGCGGCGGACGTCGGCGTAGGTGGCCTGCTCGCCGCCGAGCAGGACGGTCCGCACCGAGGGCAGGTCCCCGTCGAGGGCGTCGAGCAGGTAGCGGTAGACCGTGGGCGTCGAGTGGTAGACGGTCACCTGGTGCCGCGCGAGTGCGCGGGCGGCGTGGGCCACCCCGTGGGCGCGGACGTCGACCGGCACGACGGTGGCGCCGGTCAGCAGCGCCGGGTAGAGGTCGGGGATGGCCGCGTCGAAGCCGAAGGAGGCCAGCAGGCTGACCCGGTCGTCGCCGGTGATGCCGAGCGTGGCGATCTGGTTGTCGACCACGTGCAGCAGGTTGCGGTGGGTCTGCGCGACCGCCTTCGGCGTCCCGGTGGAGCCGGAGGTGAACAGCACGTAGGCCGGCGCGTCCGGGTCCGGATCGGGCACCGGCAGCGGCGCGGTGTCCGGTTCGGACCCGACCACCCGGGCGGTCCCGGTGCGGCACAGGGCTTCCGCCAGTTCGAGGTGCTCGGGATCGGCCAGCACGGCCGACACCCGGGCGGCGGCGACCTGGTGGGCGAGCCGGTCCCGCGGGAAGGTCGGGTCCAGCGGGACGTAGGCGCAGCCCGCGGCCAGCGTGCCGAGGATCGCGGAGATGGCGGCGGTGCCGTGCCCGGTGACCAGGCCGACGAACTCCCCCGGCCGCACCCCGGCGTCGAGCAGCCGCGCGGCCTGCCCCCCGGCCAGTTCGGCCAGCCTGCCGTAGCTCACCGCCAGGTGGCCATCGAGGACCGCGACCCGCTCGGGCGAAGACCCGGCGATTTCCGCGAAACGTCTGAGAAATCCGGCTTGCCTCATCGCCGGCCGCAGGCCCCCGACGGCGAATGGGCGCGCGGAAACCACGGCGGTGACGTCGACTTCATCTCACTCCCCAGTGCGATTGACGAAGAATCACGCAAGGTTAAAGCGCAGGAGAGCGTCTGGGGATACGTAATCCGCAGAGTTCAGCCGAATGACCTATCGATCCTGGACCAGTCGCAGCAGTTTCCCACGTCATCCACAGCCGAATTACCGCCGATCGCCACTGTGGACAATCGTTCGACTACCGGACGTGATGGCGATTTCGAATCGGTCGGATATTCACCGACAAGCAATTCGCCTGCTTTGTTCCGGCATGGCTGGGGGTGGTGTTTTCACGAAATCGATTCAGCCGCGCGGCGCACGGGTGTCCACACTGGACGCGGACGGCCGCAGCTCGATCACGGCTCAGCTGAGCCGTGCGCGGCCACGCTCGCAACGGCGGCCGGACCGCAACCCGGCCCGCGCCGGGTTCAGCCCGCGTTGGCCAGCAACCCCGACCCCGCCGGCGCACTGCGCATCAGACACCGGTGGCACGGCATCCCCCGCAGCCCGTCCAGCACCTCGGCCTCGCCCGGGAAGATCGACTCCCCGCACAGCGCCGTCAGCCGCTCCGGCACCGGGCCGGTCGGGACGGGGATCAGGTGGCAGACGCGTCTGCTCTCGCCGACGACACCTCGGCGTAGCCGCACCAGTGCGAGCATCCCACCGTTCTCACCCATGCGAGCACGGTAAGCGACATTCAGCTCAGCGGCTTCGTGCCGTCGGCCCAACGATCTTGGGCACCGGTGGTCCCGGACACCAAAGTCACGCCGGGGAGAGCACCGCCGAGCCCAGGCTGCGGCACAGGGCCAGCGCCAGCTCGACGTCCAGCCGCTCGTCGCCGAGGCCTCGGGGCAGCAGCTCCTGGGCCTTGCGGACGCGGTACTGCACCGAGTTCTTGTGCATCGTCAGCTCCGCGGCCGCCGCCGTGTAGCTGCCGCCCGTCGTCAGGAACACCTGGAGCGTCTCGCGCAGGCGGCCGCAGTTCTCGTCGTCGGCGGCCAGCGGGCCGAGGGTGCTCGCGACCCACAGGCGGGCCGCGTTCAGGTCGCTCGTCATCAGCGCCACCGTGCCGACCTCGCGGAAGGTCAGCACGCGGTCGCAGTGCTCTCCGGCCGCCAGCGCCAGCGCGTGCACCCGGCGGGCCTGCTGGTGGGTGTCGCGGAAGCCGGCGACCCCGCTGCCCGGGTCGCCGACGGTCACCCGGACACCGGCTTCGGCGAGCGCCGGGGCAAGGTGCTCGCGGCGGACCGTCGCGCCCGGGGCGAGCGGGAGCCACACCCAGGCGCTGGCCTCGTCGCGCGGCACGAACAGCGGACGCCCCTGCCCGCCGACGCGCTCGCACACCGCGCCCGCGACCGACTCCAGCAACGACAGCGCGTCGTCGACGAAGGCCTCCGACGCGTGCCAGACGATCATCCCCACGTGCGTGCCGCGCAGGCGGTAGCCGATCAGCGCCTCGGCCGCGTCGACGTCGGGCGGGCCGCCGTTGCCGTCGAGCAGGTCCGCCACCTTCGCCGCCCGCGCGGCACTGCGGTTGAGCAGCCAGCGGTCGCGTTCGTCCTGGTAGACGCCGACGAGGTGGCGGACGACCCGGGTGATGAACTCGTAGGCGACCCGCAGCAGCCGGCGCATGATGGCCCCGAGCAGGGCCGCGTCGTCGACCAGCCGGGTGCACTCCTGGAACCCGAAGTCGAGCATCGCGGCCTGCCCGAGGTCGTAGGCCCGGATCAGGTCGAACACCGGCGTGCCGCGCTGCGCCAGCCGGCGCGCGTACTCGATCGCCGCGGCCGGCGGCTCGACGCCGGCCGGGTCGATGCCGTGCCGGAAGATCTGCAGCGCGGTCTCGATGTTCTGGTACACGCTCGACGACAGCAGGCTCACCATGCGCTCGTCGTCGTTGACCAGCTGCGGCAGGTCGGCGGCGTACAGCTGGACCAGTTCACCGGTGAGTTCGCCCGCGCGGTCCGCGAGGGTGGCGGCGATCTGCCGGATGCGCTCCGAGACGACTTCTTCGTCCACCATGGAGCCACCTTAGGGGGTGGCACCTCAAGCTAACCGAGGAACTCGTCGATCATGTCGAACGTCCGGTCCGGAGCCTGCAGCGCCGGCTGGTGCCCGGCGCCCGGAACCACCTCGAACCGGGCGTCGGCGAACCCGGCCGCGTACGCCTTGCCGAACGCCGGCGGGACGACGACGTCGTCTTCACCCCAGATCAGCAGGGCCGGGACCCGGACCCGCGCGAGCCGGCGCAGCAGCTTCGGGTCGGCGATGCCCGGCCCGGCGTAGGCCCGCATCGCGGCCAGGTCGGCCGGATCCGGTCCGGGCGCACCGGGCGGCGGCTGCGGCAGCCGCACCGGGTGTCCCTCGATCTCGGGGCCGATCGCGTCGAGCAGGACGAGCCGGCCGAGACGCCGGCCCCGGTCCCGCACCGCCAGTTCGGCCGCGACCCAGCCGCCGAAGGAACTGCCCACCACGACGACGTCCTCGAGGTCTTCGTCGTCGAGGAGGTCGAGGTAGGCCAGGGCGAGGTCGTCGACGCCGGTGAACGCGTCCGGGCGCGGGGTGCCCGACCAGCCCGGGTGGGTCGGCGCCAGCACGCGGGCACGCGGCGCGAAGTGCTCGACGATCGGGGTGACGCTGCGTGGTCCGGCGCCGCCGTGCAGGACGAGCACGGCGCGGTCGCCGCCGCCGGTGTCGAGGAGCGTGAAATCCATGGGTTTTCCTTCCGTCAGTGCTGTGCGGCGAAGCGCGTCATCTGCTCGACCATCGCGTCGGGCGTGCCCGGGGCGAAGCAAGCTTCGAGGTTGTCCGCCGAGGCCCGCGCGGCTTCTTCCGCACGGGGGAACATCGCGGCTTCGTAGGCCGAGAGAGCGTTTTCGACGTCGTCGTGGTCCGCCAGCGCGAGAGCCAGCTCGGTGGCGTCCAGCATGGCGAGGTTCGCGCCCTCGCCGGCGAACGGCGACATCACGTGCGCGGCGTCGCCGAGCAGGGTCGTGCCCGGCACCCGCGCCCAGCGGTGGCCGACCGGCAGGGCGTGGATCGGCCGCGGGATCAGGGCACCCTCGCTGTCCGCGACCAGAGCCCGCAGTTCCGGGGCGAAGCCGGCGAAGACGTCGAGGAGCCGGCCCCGGTCGGCCAGTCCGGTGGCGGCGGTGGCGTCCCCGGTCCGGACCGCGGCGTAGACCCGGATGCGGCCGCCGCCGGTGCGCTGGGCGATCAGCCCCTTCCCTTCGGCGAGCGCGAACATCGAGCCCGGCCCGACCAGCGCCGCCGCGGCCGGGTGTCGATTGTCCACATCGGACAGGTGCGCTTCCACGAAGGACAGTCCGGAGTAGCTCGGCACCGCGTCCGAAAGCACCGGCCGGACCTTCGACCAGGTGCCGTCCGCGCCGACCACCAGATCCGCTTCGACGACCTCGCCGGTGGCCAGCGTGAGCCGCCCCGGCGACACCGCGGTCACCTTGGCGCCCCAGCGGACGACGCCGTCCGGCAGCGACCCGGCCAGGATCCGCTTGAGCTCGCCGCGGTCGACCTCCGGCCGGGTCCCGCCGCCGGTTTCCTCGTACCGGACCGTGCCGTGGCCGTCGAGGATGCGCAGCGCCTCGCCTTCCTCGCGGACGACGGCGCGGAACTCCGCCGTCAGCCCGGCTTCGGCCAGCGCGCGCCGGCCGGAGTCCTCGTGCAGGTCCAGCGTGCCGCCCTGGTCGCGGGCGGTGGGTGAGGCTTCGAGTTCGCAGACGGTCGCGGGGATCCCGCGGGTGTGCAGGATCTGGGCCAGCGTGAGGCCGCCCAGTCCGCCGCCGACGATCGTGACCGACGGGGTCATCGGGCCTCCCCGGAGCCGGGGCGCGGGGTGGCGAGCGCGCCGTTCAGCAGCGCGTCGAACGCCCACCGCGCGCGGGCGGGGCCGGGGCCGGACACCAGGTCGGTGGCCAGCGCGGCGATGTGCGGGTGCGTCCCCGGCGAGACGCCGGCCAGCGATTCGGTCATCACTTCGTGCTCCCGGGCGGCGCCGGGCCGCTCCCGGCGGCTGCCGTGTTCCACCGCCGTCGCGGTGGCGGTGAGCAGCAGGACGTCGACCGCCCAGGCCGCCTGCCCCGGGGCCATGCCCCCCTCGTCGAGCAGGGCCAGCACCGCCTCGACGAGGGCCAGGTAGTGCGGGCCGCTCAGCCGGGTCACCAGCGCGACCCGGGCCAGGCTCGGGTGCGCGAACAGCACCGACCGGTAGGAGTCCAGCACCGCCCACAGGCGTTCGCGCCAGTCCCCTCCGCCGGTCAGGACGACCTCGGCGAGCAGTTCGTCGAGCACCGCCGCGTGCAGTTCCTCGGTGTCCTTGACGTAGACGTAGAGCGAGGCCGCGCCGGTGTCGAGCTCCTTGGCGAGCCGGCGCATGGTGACGCGCTCGACGCCTTCGGCGCGCATCACCGCGACGGCGGCCGCCACGATCCCCTCGCGCGTCAGCGCGGGCTTCGCCGGACGCTCCCGGCGGTTGTACGTGCTTCCCGGATTCATGCCACCACTGTAGCGAACATGTTCGTCACGAGCACGTTCGGGTCGAACATGTTCGTCCAGCCTCATACCACAGGAATCAACACATCATTCGGGTGCGTCGAATACGACATTCGGATCCACCATTTTGTTAAGTCGTCCGTTAAGCACCCAATCGAAAGATTCGAAAATAATCACGAAACAGCGGACCGGATTATCCCGGCGGTCTGGACCACCGGCGGGAAGATCACCCGTACGGCGGCTTCTCGTTGCGCCACAACGAGGCTGGACCACCGCGATGACCCGGGCACCGTTTTCGAAAGTGCCTTACACGACATTTGGAGCTTGTGGCAACTGTCCACGACCGGTATATCTGGGTGACCTGAATTCGCACGCGGCCGGTCGCACAGCCGGCCGGTTCGATGCCGCCCTCTCCCCGCTCACCGGAGGCACCACCATGCACCGCCTGGACCCGGCCCGCGACCACGTCGTCGGGCTCTACCGCATCGTCATCGGCTTCCTCTTCGCCTGCCACGGCCTCAAGACGCTCTTCGGCCTGTTCGGGGCGAAGTCCACCGCCGCCGTCGGGGCCTGGCCCGGCTGGTGGGCCGCGGTCATCCAGCTCGTCTGCGGCGTGCTCGTCTGCGTCGGCCTCGGCACGCGGGTCGCCGCCTTGCTCGGTTCCGGCTCGATGGCCTACGCGTACTTCGTCGTCCACCTGCCGACCGGCCTGTTCCCGATCCAGAACGGCGGCGAGGCGGCCGCGCTGTTCTGCTGGTCGCTGCTGCTCATCGCGTTCGTCGGCGCCGGCCGCTTCGCCCTGGACAACCTGTCCGTCCGGCAGCGGTCTTCCGAGCCGTCACGAGCGGGCGCCGCGGTCTAGGAGGAGCGCGAGATCCCGACGCCGCTGCGCGCGTCGGGACCGTACTTCGCCAGCTCCGCCGCGAGGTCCAGCCGCCCGGTCGACGCGCCCTTCGCGCGGTCCTCGTCGGTCAGCAGTTCGCGGGGGATGATCCAGACGACCTCGAACTCCAGCCCGCTGGGATCCTTGGCGTACAAGGACTTCGTGGTTCCGTGGTCGGACGAGCCGACCAGTGCGCCCGCTTCGGTGAGCCGGGCGGCGAGCCGCTCGAGGTCCCCGAGCGTGTCGACCTCCCAGGCGAGGTGGTACAGCCCGACCGAGGTGCGCCCGGCCCCGGAATCCGCGGCGTCCGCACCGATCTCGAAGAGGCCGAGGTCGTGGTCGTTGGCCGACCCGGGCGCCCGCAGGAACGCCGCCCCCCGGTGCGCGTCCCCGCCTTCGATGTAGCCGAAGCCGAGCACGTCCCGGTAGAACGCCACGCTTTCGGCCAGGTCCCGGACGTAGAGCACGGCGTGGTTCAGGCGGAAGATCGACATCGGGGCTCCGTGCTGCGCGCAGATCGGTTGAAGTTTCAACTTAATGTTAAGCGCGTGTTCAGCACCGGTCAACCCGCCAGCGCCGCCCCCCACAGCCGGCCGAGCCAGGCCGCGTACCGCTCGTCGGACCACCCGCGCCGCTCCACGAGCTGGTGCCACAGCGTTCCGTCCGTCGTGGACCAGAGCACGTCCCGGCACTCGTCCTCGGAGACCGCCAGCCTGCCGGTGGCCGCGGCGGCCCGGGCGTGCTCGGCCATCGCCGCCAGCCGCTGACCGTCGATCTCGTCGAGCATCGCCGCCGCCGCGGGCTCGCTCGCCGCCGCACCGCGCACGGCCAGGTGCAGCCGCGCGGTCCGCCGCATGACCGCGGTGTTGAAGACGGCGAGCCCGGCGAACCGGGCCCGCAGGTCGGGCTCGGCGAGCAGGGCCCGCAGTTCGGGACGCTCCAGCAGGGGCACGTCCTCGTCGTCCCCGCCCACGGCCACGTCCCAGGCGCGGTGCAGCAACGCCGGCTTGTTCTTGAACGCCGCGTAGACGGTTTCCGGGGCGACCCCGGCCTCGGCGGCGACGTCCACGATGGTCGTCCGGCCGTAACCGCGCGTGACGAACAGGGCGTGCGCGGCACTCAGGATCCGCCGCCGGTTCTCCCGCGCCTGCTCCCGGCGCCGGCTCGAGTCGTACTGGCGCTTGACGGGCCCGCTCATTCGATACATCCTCACTGTATTGAAAACAGCACGACTGTATTGGAGTCATCATGCCAGCACCCACCGACAGTTTCCTGGCCGAGATGCTGCCGCGGCAGATCGCCGCCGAGGAGGCCGTGCACAACGGGGACGCCGGCCCCCGGAGCGAGACCTGGTCCCACACCGATCCGGTGAGCCTTTTTGGCGCCTGGCTGCCGATCCGGACCGGCTGGGCCGACGTCGGCGCAGCGTTCGAGCGCGTCGCGGCCCAGTTCTCCGACTCGCGGGAGTACCGCTTCGAGGTGATCGCCGCGGGCGCGAGCGGCGACCTCGCCTACACCGTCGGCTTCGAGCACAACACCGTGTCGGTCAACGGCGAACCCACGACGTACACCCTGCGCGCCACCCACGTGTACCGGCGCGAAGACGGCGAATGGAAGATCGTCCACCGCCACGGCGACCGGCCGCCGGACGAACCCGTGCCCGGGGAAACACCGACCGGGACCCACTCTCGGTACGTCCGCTGACCGACCGGGCGACAAACCTTCGACACCGCATCGAGGCCCTGGTCAGGGCCGTCGGCGGTTCGTAGGGTGGGTCCACCGCAGGACACCGTGTCAGCTGTCCCGCGGGCGGTGATGCCCCTGGATCCGACCTTTCCCCGAAGCCAAGTCCCGGGGCATCACCGCATCATCCGGCCGATCGTGCCGCCCCTCTTCCCGCCGTACTCGACCCGCGCCACCACCGGACTCGCCTCATTTACATACATACGCCATGTATGTAACCTTGCCGCCATGACGAACCGCAGCGCATCACTGGGCCAGGAGCACCGCGTCCGGCTGCCCGCCGGCGAGGTGCGGTACCACGAGCGGGGCGCCGGCGCCCCGGTGGTGTTCGTGCACGGGGTGCTGACGAACGCCGAGCTGTGGCGGAAGGTCGTCCCCGACGTGGCCGCCGCCGGGTTCCGGTGCCTGGCGCCGGATCTGCCGCTCGGCGCGCACGACCTCCCGATGCGCGCGGACGCCGACCTCTCCCCCACCGGCAACGCCGACGTCATCGCCGACTTCCTCGACGCGCTGGACCTGCGGGACGTCACGCTCGTCGCGAACGACACCGGCGGCGCGCTGACGCAGATCCTGCTCAGCCGCCGCCCCGAGCGGGTCGGCCGCGTCGTGCTCACCCCGTCCGACTGCTTCGAGTACTTCTTCCCGCCGATCTTCAAGGTGCTGCCGCCGCTCGCCCGGATCCCCGGCTCGATGGCGGTGCTCGGGCAGCTGCTGCGGATCCGCGCGCTGTACCCGCTGCCGGTCCTCTTCGGCTGGGTGGTCAAGCGGCCGCTGCCGGACGCCGTCGCGCAGGCCTACCTCTCGCCGCTGCGGAAGTCCGCCGGCGTCCGGCGCGACCTGCGGAAGCTCCTGCGGGAAGTGCACCCGCGGCACACGCTGGCCGCCGCGGAGAAGCTGCGGACCTTCGACCCGTGCTGCTCGTGTGGGCACCGGAGGACAAGCTGTTCCCGATCCGGCTGGCCCACCGGCTCGCCGCCCTGCTGCCGGACGCGAAACTCGTGGAGGTGCCGGACTCCTACACCTTCCTGTCCGAGGACCAGCCCGCGGCGCTGGCCCGCCACGTCGTCGAGTTCGCGGGCGCCATGGCAGATTAGGCGGGTGCGACGTACCCAGCAGGACCGTTCCGCCGGCACGAAGGCCGCCCTGGTCGCCGCCGCGCGCGAACTGTTCGCCGCCCGCGGCTACCAGGCCGTGCCAGCCGACGAAATCACCCGCGCCGCCGGGGTCACCCGCGGCGCGCTGTACCACCACTACGCCGACAAGCAGGGCCTGTTCCGGGCCGTCGTCGAGGAACTGGAACGCGAGCTGACCGAGGAGGTCCGGGTCGCGTTCGCCGCCGGCCCGGACCCTCTTGCCGGCATGCTGCAGGGCCTCGGCGTCTTCCTCGACGCCTGCCTGCGCGAGGAGGTCCGCCGCATTTCGCTCACCGACGCCCCCGCCGTGCTCGGCTGGGACGCCTGGCGCGAGATCGAGGCGGAGTACGGCCTCGGCCTGATCGTCACCGTGCTGGAGCGG
Source organism: Amycolatopsis kentuckyensis (assembly GCF_002155975.1). Classification (GTDB taxonomy): domain Bacteria; phylum Actinomycetota; class Actinomycetes; order Mycobacteriales; family Pseudonocardiaceae; genus Amycolatopsis; species Amycolatopsis kentuckyensis. Next base: position 4,683 of record NZ_MUMI01000402.1, on the reverse strand, counting down.
GCCAGGGCGGACGGGCTGATCGTCGAGATGCCCGTCCGCGCCCTGGCCCAGCTGGTGCTCAGCGCGGTGATGGAGGCGGCGCGGATGATCGCCGCGGCCGAGGATCCGGCGCGGACGCGCGCCGAGGTCCAGCAGGTCCTCGGTGGCTGGCTCGGCAGCCTGCTGCGGACCTAGCGCGTCCGGTAGGTGCTGAGGATCGCCGGCCCGGCCTGGGTGGCGGAGACCAGGTCGAAGTCGACGGCGTCGGCGAAGAGCCGCCGGCCCGCGCCGGCGACGCTCGGGAAGACCAGCAGGCGGTACTCGTCGACGAGGCCGTGGCGGGCGAGCTCCTGCGCGATCCCGATCGAGCCGATGACGACGACGTCCCGTTCTTCCCGCTGCACCGCTGCGGCGAGATCTCCTTGCAGCAGCACGGAGTTCTGCCAGGCGGACACGTCGTGGAGGGTCCGCGACGCGACGAGCTTGGCCGCGGCGTTGAGCCGGTCGGGGAAGGCGCCCGAGCGGCCGGGCCAGAGCTTCGCGAACAGCTCCCAGGTGGTCCGGCCGAAGAGCAGGACGCCGGTGTCCAGCAGGGACCCGAGCCGGAACTTGTCCCCGGACACCGCCTCCGGGCCGTGCCGGAACGCCCAGCCGCCGGTGGGTGTGCCACCGGAGCCGTCGGGGTCCTCGACGACGCCGTCCAGGGTGGTGAATTCGACGACGGTCACGCTCATGACTGTGCTCCCGGTGTCTCCTCGCCGCGCCCGGGTGGCGCGGCCGCACCGGTACCTACCGGCGGCGGCCGCCGGATTCATCGGCCGCCGCCGGTGGGTTCGCTACGCCGTCACCAGCGACAGGCCGTAGGTCTGCAGGATCTCGTTGACCGGCTGGAACCAGGTCTCGCCGCCGGAGCCGCAGTTGCCCCAGCCACCGGAGGTGACGCCCTGGGCCTGGTCACCGGTGATGAACGAGCCACCGGAGTCGCCGGGCTCGGCGCAGACGTTGGTGCGGGTCATCTGGTAGACCGCGCCCTGGGCGTAGTTGACCGTCTCGTTCTGCCCGAGCACCGTGCCGCAGTGCCAGTGCGTGGTCGAGCCCGAGCGGCACACCGACGTGCCGACCGGTGCGACCCAGGACCCGCGGACGAGCGCGTCGCTCACCGTGCCCCAGCCGAGCACGACCGGCGCGGTCCACCAGCCGCCGCCGATCCGGATGAAGGAATAGTCGTTGCCCGGGAAGGAGGAGCCGGCGAAGGTGCCCATCCACGAGCCGTCCCAGCCGACGACCGAGCTGCCGGTGCCGCCGCAGTGCCCGGCGCTGACGAACCCGCCCTGCACGGAGAAGCCGATCGAGCAGCGGGTGTTGCCGTTGATGTAGTACGGGTCGCCGCCGACGGTGCCGGCCGAGAAGGGCTGTGCGGCCGGTGCGGTCCGGACGGTGACCGGGCCGGCTTCGCGCGCTTTCGCGAGGAAGGCGTCGACGTCGGCACCGTGCGCGCCCGGCTGCACCGTGACCACGACGCTGCCGGCGCGCGGGTCGGTGCGCCAGCCGCTGATGGCGGCCGGGGCCGGTTTCGCCTTGGCCGACGCGTCGATCGCCGCTTTCGCGGCGTCGAGTGCGGCCGCGCTGGTCCGGGCCGCGACGGGTTCGGCCCCGGCCTGCCGGACGGCGGCGGCCGCGGCCGGGTCGGTCACGCCGACGACCAGCTTGCCCTGGGCGGGGTCGAACCACGCCCCGCCGAACGCGGCACCGGCGGCCCGTTGCGCGCCGGGCAGCACCCGGGCGGCGGTCGTTTCCTGGGTGAGCCGGGCCGACGCCTGCGCGGCGGTCAGCCCGAAATCCCGCTGCATGGCGGCGATCAGCCCGGGCGACGCCTGGGCGACGGCGGGGGTGAGGGCGGTCAGGGACGCGGTGAGGACGGCGGCGGCGCTGCCGAGAGTCAGGGCGATTCTTCGACGCATGGGAACTCCTCCAAGGCCGGGGGAAAGAAACACACCGTCCGCAGAGTGTGCGGGCGGGGCCCGCGCCGGGTCCAGATTTGTCCGGTGTTCTGTCCGGAATTCCCCGCTTGCCGTCCACTGTGGATGTTGGAAGATGCCGCTGTGACAAGGGTTTCTACGCGCACGCTGAACGGGCGGACCGGCATCCGGCCGGTCCGCGCCGGGTCACCACCCCTTCTTCGCGGCGTTGCACAAAGGTCTGAACCAAGTAGAACACGGCGCCGGCACGAGGAGCCCGGACGAGAGTCTGCCGGGCACCGGACGTGCCCGGTCGTCCCCCGGCCGCCGTGCTTTCCGGCGCGGAATTCGAATTCCGGGCACGACGCCGCCCGGCCACCGGAAATCGGCGGCCGGGCGGTTCCGTTCCCGAAATCAGATTTCGTCGACCTGGTAGGCGATCACGTGGGCGGGCACGAGCAGCGCACCGGAACACTCCGCGACCGCCGGGCCGAATCCGTAGGGCACCGGAAGACCGGCCACCAGCCAGAACGCGCTGCCGTTCGAGCAGTGCGCGAGAACGCGGTACCCGTAGCCCGCACCGGGAAAGCAGCTGACGGAAACGCCTTGCCCGAACAGGGTCCCGTAGCGCTCGCCGAAGCAGCCGGGTGGCGCGAAATCCCCGGTCGCCGCGGCCGCCGGCACCACCGACAGGCCGAACAGGGAAAACACCGCGATCGCAAAAACCGCGCATTTCCTTCGCATGACCACTCCTCAACGCCGAGAACCCGACATCCCGAGCGTAGAAGTGCGCGAGAATTACCGGCAATTCATCGGGCCAGTGAATCGTCGCGCAGCGCAAAGTCACAGCGCTGCTCCATCCGGGCTAGCCCGCGCCCCTGGACGGATGGCGAATTCCCCGCCGCGGCCCGCCGGCCACCACCGCGTGCTCCGGACGGCTCGATCCGGGGTGGCAGGCGATCGGCGGAACCCGAGCAGATCACCCATCGGCTCCGCCTGGACCACCCTGACCGGCGGGAGTGGTGGCGGCCCGGCTGCGACGATCCTCGACGGGGACCAGGGCACCGGACTCGCTGCACACACCGCCGAACGCATGACACGAGCGGCAGTGCGGCAACCACCCCGGCGAACCGCCGCCGCCCTTCCGCCCTGCGCACCACTCCCCGGCGCCAAACCGTCCGAAAAGGACGGTCAGTGCGCGAAGGCGTTGAGGAACCGGTCCCGGAACGAGTCCATCTTCCAGATCGGTGCCTGCGCGCCCGGGTGCAGGCCGTCCTGCCAGCCCCAGCCGGCGATGCGGTCCAGGACCTTCGGGTCCTTGGCCACGATCGTGATCGGCACGTCGTGGACCGCGCCCTGCGGGGTGACCACCGGGGGCTGGTGGTCGCCGAGGAAGACCAGGACCAGGTTGTCGCCGCCGTACTGCTTGACGAACGAGATCACCGTCTTCAGCGAGTAGTCCGTCGCGTCGCGGTAGGCCTCGCGGATCTTCTCCGGGTCCTTCCAGACCGACTCCGGTGCTTCGCCCGCCGCCGGCTGCGGGGTGAAGATCGAGCCGTCGCCGACCTGGTTCCAGTCGACCAGCCAGGGGCGCGGCGACCAGGGTGCGTGGCTGGAGACGAGGTCGACCTCGGCCATCACCGGCTGCTTCGCGGTGTTCGCGAGCTCCTTGCGCTGCAGCATCGAGAGCGAGAACTGGTCGGGCATGGTCGCGTAGGCGAAGCCCGGCCCGTGGTACCCGATGGAACGGGCGTCGTAGTAGGCGTCCGGGTGGTAGAACTTCTGGCCCTCCGGCCAGTCCTTCGTGTGCGCGGGCACGTCCCAGACCGTCCGCCAGCCCGCCCGCTGGAACGCCCCGCCGAGGGTCAGCCGGTCACTGGCGAGCAGGTCGCTGTACCGCTGCTGGTTGTCGATCCACATCCCCGACTGCACCGTCGAGTGCGCGAGCCAGCTGCCGCCGCCGAACGTCGAGGACGACAGGAACGCGCTCTTCGCGCCGATGCCCGCCGCGCGCAGCTCGGCCGTGCCCGCGTCGAGCGTCGGGCCGATCTTCGCGCCGATGACCGGGTCGTCGAGCGCGACCCGGCCGTAGCTCTCCACGAAGGTCAGCACGACGTTCTTGCCGCGCAGCCCGTTGAGCAGCTGCGCGCCCGGGGTGGCGCGGAACGCGTCGTCGGCGGCCACCTCCCCGAACGGCCGCTGGTCCCGCAGGTCGGCGCCCACCTGGCGCAGGTCGCCGTAGGCCAGCGCGGCGGCGCTCTGCGCGGCGACCGGCTGCCCCGGCGCGAGCTCGACGCCGAACACCGAGGAGACGATCCAGACCACGGCGAGCACGGCCACGACCCGCGTCGCGCCGGTCCGCCGTCCGGCGGCGACGCGGCTGAGCCGCAGCACCGCGAGCACCATCAGCACCACCACGGCCACCGCGAGCAGGCCGGCGCCGATCAGCGCGGCGGTCGTGGCCGCGTTCCCGATCTGCCCCGCCAGGAACTCGACGCCGGCGTGGAAGAAGCTCCAGTCGTAGACCGGGTCGAACGGCTTCTCGAGCGTCGCGTAGAAGCCGGTGTCGAGGGCCTTCATCAGGGTCAGCAACCCGAGCCCCAGCCCGACGAGCACGGCGACGACGCGGCGCGCCCGCGGCGGCAGGACCAGCAGGACCGCGCCGATGACGAGCCCCTCGACGGGCACGCGCACCAGCGCGGCGGCGGAGAACGAGCTGAGGTCGTCCGGGGCGAGGAGCCCGAAC
>NZ_MUMI01000401.1 GCF_002155975.1 Amycolatopsis kentuckyensis | reverse complement strand
CGACCCGCGGGTCGTCCGGTGCGTCAGCGGCGGGTTTCGCCGCGGTAGGGCAGCCAGCGGTAGCCCGGGGCGAAGTCGCTGAACTCGGCGCGCCGGCCCGTCCGGGCCCAGATCTCCTCGGCGACGACCAGGCCCGGGAAGACCGCCGGGTCCTTCTCCGCCAGAAGCTCGTCGTACGTGCGGAACTCGCCGGTCTCGATCCCCGCGAGGGCGTAGCGGTAGACCGGCGGCGCGGTCCGCAGCAGCCAGTAGAGCCGGCGGCCGGCCGCCGTCATCGCCGCCGCTTCCTCGGCCGAGTTCGCGCCGGTGCGGCTGAGGCCGTCGGGGGCGACTTCGCACCACCAGGCCTTTTCGCTTTCGAAGACGCGTGCCGGCCAGCCGTCGAAGTGGCGGGCGAGGTCGCGGGCGTGGGTCTCGCGCTCCCCGCATTCGGCGTTGAGGGCGAAGATCCAGGCCATGGCCGCTACCCCGTTCCGTGGGTCAACCGGTGACCGTGAGGTAGATGAGCACCAGGTTGAGAGCAATGATGATCACCGCGATCACCGAGGCCGCCACCGTCGTCAGCCGGCGGTTCGCGTCCGCCCCCATCAGATCACGGTCGGCCGTCAGCCGGATCAGCGGCACCAGCGCGAACGGGATCCCGAACGACAGCACCACCTGCGACACGACCAGCGCCGCACTCGGGTCGGCGCCCAGCGCCAGCACCACGATCGCCGGGGTGAGGGTCACCAGACGGCGCAGGACCAGCGGAATCCGCTTGTGCAGCAGGCCTTGCATGATCATCGCGCCCGCGTACGCGCCCACCGACGTCGAGGCCAGACCGGAGGCCAGCAGGCCGATCGCGAACAGCAGCGCGATGCCCGGGCCGAGCGCCACGGCCACCGCACCGTGCGCGCCCTCGATGCTGTCCACGCCCTCCTGGCCCTGCAGGTTCGTCGCGGCCAGCAGCAGCATGCCGAGGTTCACCGCGCCCGCCAGCAGCATCGCCAGGCCGACGTCGGCCCGCGTCGCGCGCAGCAGGCGGCGGCGCCGGGCTCCTTCGGGACGGCCGTGGCGGTCGCGGACCAGGCCCGAGTGCAGGTAGACCGCGTGGGGCATCACCGTCGCGCCGAGCATGGCCGCCGCGATGAGGATGCTGCCGGCGCCGTCGAACTTCGGGACCAGGCCGCCGAGGGTCTCCGCGGCCGACGGCGGCTCGACGAACAGGCTCGCCAGGAACCCGACCGCGATCACCAGCAGCAGGCCGGTCACGACCCGCTCGAACGTCCGCTGGCCGCCGCGGTCCTGCACCGCCAGCAGCGTCAGCGACACCGCTCCGGTGATCACGCCGCCGACGATGAGCGGGAGGTCGAACAGCAGGTTGAGCGCGATCGCCCCGCCGACCACTTCGGCCAGGTCGGTGGCGATGGCGACGACTTCCGCCTGGGCCCAGTAGGCCAGCCGGGCCGGCCGGGACAGCCGGGCGCGCAGGGCCTCCGGCAGCGACATCCCGCTGACCAGGCCCAGTTTCGCCGACAGGTACTGCACCAGCACGGCCATCAGGTTCGCCGCGACGATCACCCAGACCAGCAGGTAGCCGTAGCGGGCGCCGGCGCTGATGTTGGACGCGACGTTCCCCGGGTCGACGTAGGCGATGGCGGCCACGAACGCCGGCCCGAGCAGGGCCGAGCCCGTGCGCAGGCGGGTGGCCAATCTCGGCCGGACAGCCTCGGTCACAGCCATGACGCCACCTCTCGAACACCGGATGTCGGGGATCCTAAACCGAAGTTTAGGCGTGCCGAACTTTCTTTTTCAAGGGTGACTGCTCCCACCCTGGGGCCCGGATACCCCGATCAGCGGCGGTGAAAAGTGCGAAACCTCAGGGGTGGGCGACCTCGTGGCCGGATTCCCGCAACGCCGTGACCGCGTGCTCGAGGTCGCCGGCGCGGACCAGGATGTGGTCGGTGTCGAACGTCGAGATCGAGAACAGCGTGACCCCGGCGGCGGCCAGCTCCGAGGCCAGCGCGGCGATGATGCCGGTGAGCGTGAACTCGAGCGGGCCGCGGACCGACAGCAGCCGCCAGCCGTCCTCGGCGGCGGTCGCCCCGCCGGGCTCGCGGCCGGCCGGGCAGATCACCGACAGTTCTTCGGGCGTCCGCGTCACCGAAACCAGGGCTTCGCCGGGTTCGAACAGCTCGGCGGGCACCGCGGCGTCCGCGGGCAGCCGCACGACGGCGTACTCGCCGGGCCGGACGTCGATCGCAAGTCGCTTCATCAGCCTTCCAGCACCTTCGGGCTCGTGGCGATCTCGGTGCCGTCCGGCAACGTCGAGATGGTGAAGTCCGCGAACACGTTCGCCGCGGCCTTCTGCAGCTGCCGCAGGCACTCCACGGCCAGCTCGCGGATTTCGACGTCGGCGTGCTCGGTGGCGCGCATCGCGACGAAGTGCCGCCAGGCCCGGTAGTTCCCGGTGACGACGATCCGGGTCTCGGTCGCGTTCGGCAGCACGGCACGGGCGGCCTGGCGGGCCTGCTTGCGGCGCAGGGTCGCGCTCGGGACGTCGGCGAACTTCTCCTCGAGCCCGGCCAGCAGCTCGGTGTAGGCGTCGACGCTCGCCCGGGTCGCGGCGAGGAACTTCTCGTGCAGCACCGGGTCGTTCGCGATGATCTCCGGCTCGACGAACTCGGCGTCGCGCTCGGGGACGTACCGCTGCGAAAGCTGGGAGTAGGAGAAGTGGCGGTGCCGGATCAGCTCGTGGGTCAGCGACCGGGAGATGCCGGTGATGTAGAAGGTCACCGAACCGTGCTCCAGCACGGAAAGGTGGCCGACGTCGATGATGTGCTCGAGGTAGCCGGCGTTGGTCGCGGTGGCCGGGTTCGGCTTCTTCCACGACTGGTAGCAGGCGCGGCCGGCGAACTCGGCGAGCGCTTCCCCGCCGTCCGCGTCGGTCGACCACGGCACGTCCCCGGGCGGGAAGAACTCGGTCTTCGCGATCAGCTGCACTCTGGGTGACACGGTTCCGGTCACGTCAGCACTCCTTCTCCCGGTTCCCGCGCAGCCTAACCGCGTGAGGGCGATCACTCCCGGGGGACACGTGACATCACCGCCGCCTTGACTGACACCATGGATGACGTCATAGTGGTGTCATGGACCTGACGCCGTACATCGCCAACCTTCGCGAGGACCTCGCGAACACGGCTGCCGCCGGGGACGAGCAGACCCGGCGGGCGGCCGCGCTGCTGTCCTCCGCCCTCGAACCCGCCGTCCGCCTGACCCTGATGAACGCCCTCGCCGACCTCGCCGCCGAGGTCACGGCCGCACTGCCGGGCCAGGTCGTGGACGTCCGGCTCGACGGCCGAGACGTCCGGGTGGTCGTGACCGGCGACGCCGAGGAGACGACAGCACCCAAGACACCACGTGACACCACACCGCCGCCACCGATCGACGGCGGTGACATCAGCCGGATCACCCTCCGGCTGGTCGAGCAGATCAAGGGACAGGCCGAACGCGCGGCGGCGGCGCAGGGCGTCTCGCTGAACACGTTCGTTTCGCAGGCGGTGCAGGGCGCGCTCGGCCACGGCTCGCGCGGCGCGGACTACAAGCACCAGGGCAAGAAGAACCAGCCCGGGTCGCACCTGCACGGCTGGGTCGAAGGCTGAGGGGACGAGACGATGAGTGAAGAACAGACCACACCGGCCGAAGAGCCGAACGACGAACTGGTCCGGATCGACGAGTTCGAGACCGACGTCCCGCTGGAGCTCGACATCAGCGTCACCATCGGCCGCGTCGAGGTCGTCCTCGAAGGCGACTCCGGCGCGCGCGTGGAGCTGCGGCACGACCAGGGCGAGCAGCAGCCGTGGGTGGCGGGGGTCAACAGCCTGCTGTCCTGGGTCGGCGAACGCTTCGGCGACCAGCTGGGCGTCGACCCGGCGACCTCCCCGGCCGAGGCCGTGCGGCAGAGCCGGATCGAGAAGCTCGGCAACCGCCTGGTCGTGAGCGCACCGAAGGCGTGGCAGCTGCGCAACGCCGCGCTCGCGGTGAAGGTGCACGCGCCGGCGGGCTCGCACGTCGAGGTGCGGGCGGGCGCGGCGGACGTCACGGTGACCGGCTCGGCCGGCCGCGTCGACCTGCTGACCGGCTCCGGCGAGGTGAAGCTCGACCGCGCCGACGGCTCGGCCACCATCCGCACCGGCAGCGGCGCGGTGAAGCTGGGCCCGACGCTGGGCGGGCTGCAGCTGCGCAGCGGCAGCGGCCACGTCGAGGCGTCGTCGATCAGCGGGTCCGCGACGCTGGCCACCGGCACCGGCGACGTCTGGCTGGGCGCGGTCTCCGGCGAGGTGATGGCCCGCACCGGCAGCGGCGACCTGTCCGTGGCCGACGCGGGGTCGGGCACGCTCGACCTGATCACCGGCTCCGGCGAGGTCCGGATCGGCATCCGCGGCGGCACGTCCGCCGAGGTGGACCTGACCTCCAGCGGCGGCCGCGTCTCCAGCGAGCTGGACGTCGCCGACGCCGCCCCCGAAGGCGGCGTGAAGCTGAAGGTCCGAGCCCGCACGGGCACCGGCAACGCCGTGGTGACGCGCGCGGCGGGCTGAGCCGACCAGACCTTCCGCACGGGGGAAGGACGGGCCGTTCCCGGTGGGGGTGCCGGGGACGGCCCGTTCGCGCGAAATACCAGAGAAAGCGTTCCATCGAAATCCGGCGAACGAAGGATGAATTCATCGAAACGCCGTTTCACGTGGTTACATACGGAGAATCCTGATTTTTTCGGATCGGCTTTGAACAAATCGCCAGGCTGTCTCGTTCCCATCGGTTGACCGCGCCGGCCTGGCGAAAGGTGACCGAGTGACCGCGCTGATCCGCCCCTCCTCCCTGCAGGGCCTGACCACCACCGACCGCGTGCTGTTCCAGCGGTTCGGCACCGGAAAACCCGCCGCAGTCCCGTTCCGCCGCATTCACGACGCCATTCTGGCGCAGGCACGGGCCCGTCCGGACGCAGTGGCCGTGATGCACTCGGGTGAATCGCTCACCTACGCCGAACTCGATCGCCGTTCGGCCTCGCTCGCTTCCGCGCTCGCCGGGCTCGGGGTGCGGCCCGGGCACCACGTCGGCCTCTTCCTCACGCGATCGATCCCGATGGTGGTCGGCATCCTCGCCGTGCTGCGCGCGGGCGCGGCGTACGTGCCGCAGGACATCCGGATCACGCCCGCACCGCAGCTGCGGCACATCGTGGCCACCGCGGGCATCGACGTCGTCCTGACCACGGGCGAGCACGCTTCCGCACTGCCCGCGG
>NZ_MUMI01000400.1 GCF_002155975.1 Amycolatopsis kentuckyensis | reverse complement strand
GGCGCGCGGCTGGTGGCCGCGACGGTGTGGGCGCTGCCGACGTCGGCGGCGGTGCCCGGCGCGGACCCGATGGCCGAACTGGTGATCGCCGTCGACACGGCCCTGGCCGGCGACGACCCGGTCACCGAGCTGTGCGCGTGGCAGCGCACCCGGCTCGCCCAGTGGCGCGAACGGCCCGAACCGGCCCGCTCACCGGTCTTCTGGGCGGCCCTGACCTGCCTCGATGCCTCCGACGACGGGCAAACCTGGGTTCGGTAGCGGCGCGTCCCGCCGAAGCTGTGTGCACACACAGCGAAAGGCAGGGACCGATGTTCAAGAAGATCCGCGACCGGGTCGACGAGGCCACCCGCCACGGCGCGGCCCGCGGCGCGCAGCAGTTCCAGCAGCACGCGGAGCAGTTCCGGCAGGCGGCCGCGGCCGAGGGGTACGACATCACGCCGCAGCTGCCGACGCCGCAGCTGGCCGCGCAGGCGTTCCGGATGATGAACGCCGACCCCGAAATGGCGGCGTTCCTGGCGCTGCCGCCCGACGAGCAACTGCGCCAGCAGCAGGAACTCCAGGCCTACGGCACCGAACTGCGGCGCCTGTACGACACCGGCGAGCCGGCCACCCTGGTCGTTCGGGCCCTCGAGCCGACGGACCGCACGGTCGCCGGGCAGGCCCGCTACACCGCGACGCTGGAGGTCACCCGCGCCGACGGCACCACCTACCGGGCGGTGACGCCGCTGATCACGCCGCTGGCGACGATCCAGCAGTACGCGCCCGGCACCCGGCACGAGGCCCGCGTCGACCCCGCCGACCCGGCGAAGGTCGCCGTGTTCGGCCCGATCGGCTAGCGGTGTTCGCCTTCGCCCTGCCGGACGGTCCACGGCCGGCCCGCCGTGCCCGGCTGTGGCTGCTCGGGGTGCCCACGACGCTCGCGTGGGCGGCGACGGGCTGGTCCGGGACGCTCGGGCTGCTGGACGGTTTCCGGTTGATGTCGCTCAACCGCGTCGACGCGTGGGGGGTCGACGCGGGCCCGGTGGTTTCACTGGTGCTGTTCTTCACCGTCGCCGTCACGGTGGCGTCGTCACTGGGCTTCGCGATGCTCTGGGCGACCGGCATTTCCTTGCACCGGACGGGGTTCGCGGTCCGGGCGGGTTCGCTGGCCACCTCGCTGGGCGTGGCGCTGGGCAGCGGCCTGGCGATCCCGTCGTGGACGCCCCCGGAGTCGGTGGGGCAGCGGCTGCCGGTCTCGGGTGGCGAGGCCGAGCCGTGGTCCGAAGTGGACTGGGTCGTCTACTACGAGCCGTACCTGGTGCCCGCGGTGTCCGCGCTGGTGGCTCTGGTCCTGATCGCGCTGCTGCTGCGGGGTTTCCTCGCCGAGGCGGAGGCGGACGACCGCGCGCAGGCGCTGCGGCACCGCGGCCGCCAGGTGACCGGCGTCGTCACGGACGTCGAGTTCACCGACTTCAGGGTGACGGGCCACCCGCGGTTCGTCGTGCACGTCCGGTTCCCGGTGGACGCGGGGGAGCGGACGGTCGTGACGACCATGGTCGCGCCGCTGTACCAGGCCCCGGCCCGCGGCTCGGCGGTGCAGGTCCGCTACGACCCCCAGGACCCGGAAGCCGTGCTGGTGGAACCGGATCCGGCCGGGTCGCCCTTCTAGCGCCGGGAGCGCTCGTATGTCCACTGTGTCCCATCCCGTCCGTCCGGCCGTCCTCGCCGGGGGCTTCCTCGGCGGCGTCGTCGCCGGAGCGACCCTGAGCGCCTTCATCGCCGGCATCGTGCTCGAAAAGGTCCCGCTGATCCTCTTCAGCGTGGGCCTCCCGATCGGCTACGGCCTCCTGGTCTTCCTCGCGGGGCTGCCGCGCCGCGCCCGCGAGGCGGCGATCGTCCCGCACACCGCGCTCGCGCGGATCGAGAGCCTGCGGGCCGGCGGCACCGAAACGGGGGACGTCCCGGTCGACTTCGTGCTCACGATCGCCCCCGGGTACGCGGCGCCGTTCCGGACCCGGATGACCGAGCACGTCAACCTGATCGACCTCGCGCGCTTCCGGGTGGGTGACGTCCTCGTGGTCGCCTACCCCCCGGACCGGCCGTGGCGAGCCGGGATCGTGTCGGACCCGGCCCCGGAGTGGAAGCGCCGCGCGGCCGACGCCGTCATCCGGCCCGCCCCCGAGTCGGCGATGGTCGAGGAGCCCCCGGAGGGGTGCGGGTTCGCGTTCGCCGCGTTCGTCGGACTGCTCCTCGGCGCGGCCACGGTGCTCGGCCTGTTCCGCGTCGAGCTGTTCGCCCCGGCGCCGGAGGAGGCGCCGGCATCGACCTCGGCCACGAGTTCCACCACGACGATCGCCGGCCCGCAGCAGTCGTTCCTGGACGCGGCGGAGCTGCGCCGGGCCATCGAGACCCTGGCCACGAGCGTCCGGATCCCACCGGACCGCCTCCCCGACCTCATCCACCAGGCGACGACCCTCGACGTCGGCTGGCCCCGGAGCTGGCAGCTCACGGTCGCCCGGACGCCGGACACCACCACCGTCCGGCTCACCGTGACCGGCCCCGGGGGCAGCGCCTCGGTCGTCCTGCCACCGCGGTGATCGGGATGCGCGGGATCGTTTCCCTTACTGCTCGAACACCCCGTAACCCGGGACGGCGTGCGCCCGGACGCCGTCCATGTCGAGCTCCACGCCGATGCCCGGGGTGTCCGGCAGCGTGATGTAGCCGTCCTTGACGATCGAGCCGCTCCCGTCGGGCGCGCGGACGTAGCTGTCCCACACCGCGCGCTCCTCGAGGGCGTGCCATTCCTGGACGAAGAAGTTGGGGATCGCCGCGCACTGGTGCGACGTGGCCATCGTGCCCAGCGGCGTCGACACCAGGTGGGGTGCGAAGGGGATGTAGTGCAGCTCGGCGAGGTTGGCGATCTTCTTGGCCTCGGCCAGGCCGCCGCACTTCGGGACGTCCGGCTCGATGACGTCGACGGCGCCGCGTTCCAGCAGCTCGCGGAAACCCCACCGCAGGTAGAGGTTTTCGCCCGCGCAGATCGGCGTCCGGGTCTGCGCGCGCACCCGCACCAGCGCGTCGACGTTCTCCGCCGGCAGCGGCTCCTCGAGCCACATCAGGTGGAAGGGCTCGAGCTCCCAGGAGATCCGGCAGGCGCTCGGCACGTCGTAGCGGGCGTGCAGGTCGATGGCCAGGTCGACGTCCGGGCCGATCGCCTCCCGGACGGCCGCCACGCGCGAAACCATCGAGTGCAGCTCGGCCGCGTTGATCGTGTGGTTGAACTGGTCGAACTTGGCCGGGTGGTGCAGGTCGTCGATGTCGAACTTGAGAGCGGTGAAGCCTTCGGCGACCATCCGCTGGGCCCGGTCGACGCACCCGGCGACCGAGCCCGCCGGGTCGTCGCCGTCGCCGCAGTCGGCGTAGAGGCGGATGCGGTCGCGGAACTTCCCGCCGAGCAGCCGGTACACCGGCTGGCCCGCCGCCTTGCCCGCGAGGTCCCACAGCGCGAGCTCGATCCCGGACAGGGCGATCACGAACACCCCGCCCTGCGGGCCCGCGAAAACCTTGCTGCGGCGCAGTTTCTCCCAGCACCGCTCGACGTTGCGCGGGTCTTCGCCGATCAGCAGGGGCGTCAGGGAGGCGATCATCCCGACGACGGCACCCGCGCCCGCGTCGGGATTGGCCTCGCCGAACCCGCTGAGGCCCTCGTCGGTGTCGATCCGGACCAGCGTGGCCTCACCGTGGTAGGCCACCACCGCCGTCGTGACGTTCACGATCCGCATTGCTCTCCCGTCCCCGGGTGGTGCGTACGAACGGACTAATGCGACGTCCAACTTGTCCGATAAGCTGATGACATGCCAAGGAGACAAGAGTCTCCGGACGCTGTCAAGGTCCGGACCCTTCCGGTGCAGGTGGCGGCCCACCTGACCCGGCGCATCGTGCGCGGCGAGATCGACGAGGGCCGGGCGCCGTCGGAAATCGAGATCTCGCAGGAGTTCGGGGTGTCCCGCGTGGTCGCGCGGGAGACGCTCAAGATCCTCGCCTCGCTCGACATCGTCGACGTCGCGCAGGGCCGCCGCGTCGTCGTGCGGCCCCGCGCGGAGTGGGACTACCTGAGCCCGTTGCTGGTCGAGTGGCTGCCCGCGGAGACCGTCGACGAGCTGCTGCAGGAACTGCACCAGATGCGCGCACTGCTCGAACCCGAGCTGGCCGCCATGGCCGCGGCCAGCATCACCGACGAAACGCTCGCCCGGCTCGGCGACGAGATCGGCCGCATGGCGGCGCTGGAGACGGACCCCGAGGCCTACCTCGAGGTCGACCACGAGTTCCACATGGAGATCTGCCGGGCGGCCGACAACCGCATCCTCGACCGGATCATGTACTCGGCCCGCTGGCTCGGCACGGCCAGCCGGCGCGTCACCAACGAGGCGCCGGCCGGGCTGCGCCGCGCCACCGCCCAGCACACGGAGATCTACGAGGCGCTCGTGGCGCGCGATCCGGCAGCGGCCCGCGCGGCGATGCGCCGGCACCTGAGCAACAACTACTCCACGCTCCTCGCGGAGAAGGGGCAGCGAAGCAAGCGTAGCTAGCACACTGCACGACCGATCCGGAACCGATGACGAGGACGGACGAGCCATGGCAGCACCTGCGAACCGGCCGATCCGGCTGGGGCTGATCGGTACCGGGCTCGCGGTCGAGAAGCTGCACTGGCCGGCGTTGCGGGGGCTCGCCGACCGGTTCGTCGTCACCGCGTTCACCGACCCCGCCGCGGACCAGCGCGAGCGGTTCACCGGCTACAGCGGAACCGACCCGGCCTTGGCCACCGCCGATCGGGCCGCGCTGCTCGCCCGCGACGACGTGGACGCCGTGCTGATCTCGGTGCCGATCCCGCACTTGTACGAGGTGGCGTGCGACGCGCTCGCGGCGGGCAAGGACGTGTTCTGCGAGAAGCCGGCCGGCGTCGACGCGGAGCAGGCCGCGGCCTTCCTCGCCCTGGCGGCCGGGCACCCGGACCGCGTCTTCGTGGTGGGCGAGAACTTCTTCTACCGGGACGACCTGCGCTACGCCCGCGCCCTGCTCGACAGCGGCGCGATCGGCCGCCTGCACCTGATGGCGTGGCGGCACGCCGGCCAGTCGATACCCCGGCCGGGCGGCTTCACCAGTACGCCGTGGCGGCAGCGGCCGCAGTACCGCGGTGGGGTGCACCTCGACTTCGGCGTGCACCACATCGCCCAGATCAGGCTGCTCTGCGGCGACATCGCGCGGCTGCACGGTGCCGTGCAGGCGGCCAACAGCACGATCGACGCGCCGTCGGACCTCGCGCTCACCCTCGTCTTCACCGGAGGCGCCATCGGCAACTACACCGCGTCCTTCCCCGAAATCCCGGTGCCGCCCGAACCCAACGAGATGCGGCTGTACGGCACCGTGGGTGTGCTCGTGCTCGCCGGAGACGAGTCGGAGCGCCGCGTGACGCGCAGCAGTCCCGACGCCACCACCCACACGACAGTCTTCCGCGGGAGTGACAACGGCTACCGCGCGGAGCTCGTCGACTTCGCCGATGCCGTGCAGTTCGGCACGCGGCCGGTCGGCAGCGTGGCCCAGAGCGTGGCCAACACGATGGTCGTCCAGCGGGCGCTCGACTCCGCGGAACGGGCGGCGGTACTGGCGCTCGACCCCGTGCCCGGCGCGGGCCCGGTACCGCTGTGGCGGCCCCGTGGCTCGACCGGGCTCTTCGACGGGCTGCCAGGACAACGCATCAGCAGTACGGCGTCCTTCGCCGCATGAACGACCCGCAGCGCGGCACTCGCCGCGCTGTCCCCGCCGGTTGCACCGTCGCCCGTCGGTACGAGGAGTGGTCATGGAAGAGAAAACGGACTGGTCGAGGCGCTCGTTCCTCGGGCTGGGCGCGCTGGGCGTGCTCGGTCTCGCCGGGTGCGGGAGCGACCCCGCCCCCACCCCGCAGGTCGACGTCCAGGTGCCCAAGGCGCTGCTCGACCAGGCGGCCGCGCTCCGCGGCGGGTCGGTGGGGATGCTCTCGCAGAAGCTGTACGCGGAAGCCGCCAACAAAGCACTGGACAAGTCGCTGCAGGTGTTCGCGCAGGCCACCGGCACCACGATCCGCAACGACCTGGTCTCCGGCGACGCCGGCGACATGGTCGCGAAGATGGACGCCGAGGTGAAGGCGGGCACCAACCGCGACCTGGCCTTCGTGAGCGACCGGCGGTTCGTCGGCCAGCTCCACAACCTCGGCGCCCTCACCGACGTCACCGACGTGGTCACCGAGATGCGCGCGCTCTACGGGGACCCCGCGACGGAGGCGAACAACTACTGCGTGTTCGACGGGCGCTGGTTCGCGATCCCCTACCACTTCATCGCGACCGGGATGTACCTGCGCAAGGACTGGTACCAGGAGAAGGGGCTCCCGCTCAAGCCCTACTACACGTGGGAAGAGTTGCGCGACAACGCCTTGGCGGTCTCCGACCCGGCGAAGCGGCGCTTCGGCTGGGGGCTGACGGTGAACCGCTCCGGTGACGCCAACGGCTTCATCCAGAACGTCATCAACACCTACGGCGGGGCGATCGCGGACAACACC
The DNA here is from genome assembly GCF_002155975.1 of Amycolatopsis kentuckyensis. Lineage (GTDB taxonomy): Bacteria > Actinomycetota > Actinomycetes > Mycobacteriales > Pseudonocardiaceae > Amycolatopsis > Amycolatopsis kentuckyensis. The sequence continues at coordinate 6,749 of NZ_MUMI01000400.1, read as the reverse complement.
GGCACGAAGGTGGTGTTCAACTCGCCGGAGACCGTCGCGGCCGTCACGTTCATCGGCGACATCTACACGAACCCGAAGTACGCGCCGATGCTGCCGCCGGGCGTCGGGAGCTGGACCGACTCGAGCAACAACGAGAACTGGCTGGCCCAGATCCTGGGGCTCACGCTCAACCAGTTCAGCGTCTACGCCGACTCGAAGACCAAGAAGAACCCGGTCTACGCCAACACGCACGTGTTCAACGGCGCCACCGGACCGGCGCTCGACCGGCCGCTCGCGTTCGGCGAGTCCAACTCGTTCGTCGTGTTCAAGGGGGCGAAGAACCCCGAGCTCGCCAAGCTGGTGGCGAAGTTCATGGTCGGCGGGAGCGCGCTGCTCGGGGTCGCGAAGGGAGCACCGTGCCTGGTCAACCCCTCGTGGGACAAGGTGTGGGACTCCGACCCGTACTACACGACCGGTGACCCGGCCTACCCCGCGTTGCGGGAGCAGACCCGGACGAAGCTCCCGATCACCACGAAGACCGGCTACGCGTTCCCCCAGGCGCCGAGCCCCGGCGAGCAGGCCGCCCTCGCCGCCTACCTGCTGACCGACATGATGCAGTCGGTCGTCCAGGGCACCCGGCCGGCCGACGCCGTCGCCGCGACCCACGGCCGGATCGTGCAGATCTTCGAGCAGCAGGGCTACCGGCAGTGACCGTCCTGCGGCCACGCCCGGCGCCGGCCCGTCCGGCGCCGGGCGCGTCGTCCTCGCTCACCCCGACCCAGCGGCGGCTCGGCCGTGACTGGCGCCTCGCCGCGGTGTTCATCGGGCCGACGCTGCTGCTGGTCGCCGGCCTGATCCTGGTCCCGATCGTCAGCTCGATCTTCACCAGCGTCACCGAGCGCCACGGTGCGGAGACGGTGTTCGCCGGGCTGGACAACTACACCGCCTTGATCGACGACGCCCTGTTCCACCGGGGCGTGCTCAACTCGTTCGTCTTCACCGCCTACGCCGAGATCTTCAAGGTGACCTTCGGGCTCATCGCGGCGCTGATGCTGCACCACATGCGCCGCGGCCGGGCGATCATCGCCGGGGTGATCCTGCTGCCGTGGGTGATCCCGACGGTGGTCACGGCCTTCACCTGGCGGTCCCTGCTCGACCCGATCTTCGGCAGCGTCAACGTCCTGCTCACCGACTCCGGGATCGGGCCGGGCCTCGCCGCGATCGGGCTCGTCGACTCCTGGCCCGCGGAGTGGCTGTCCGATCCCGCGCTCGCGATGCCGGCGGTCATCCTGGTCAACGTCTGGAAGGGCATCCCGTTCTTCACGGTGACGTTCCTCGCCGGGCTCAAGGCCATCGACAGCAACCTCCACGAGGCGGCGATGGTGGACGGCGCGTCGCCGTGGCAGCGTTTCGTGCACATCACGCTGCCGGGCCTGCGCCCGGTCATGATCGTGACGGTGCTGCTGTCGTCGATCTGGACGTTCAACAACTTCGACCTGATCTGGCTGATGACCCAGGGCGGCCCGGGCGACGCCACCGCCCCGTACGTGATGGTGGCCTACTCGAAGGCCATCCAGCAGCTGCAGCTGGGCGCGGGCGCCGCGGTCACGCTGGTGATGCTGCCGATCATCGCCGTTCTCGTGGTGATCCTCGTGCGGATGATGCGCCGCAGCGACCAGCCGGGCGCGGCCGACCTGGGGCGCCGGCGGCTCAGTCCCGCCCAGCGCCGGGCGCTGCCGTGGGTGATCGTCGTGGCCTCGGTGCTCGTGCTGGTCTGGGCGTCGCCGCACATCGTCTGGAAGGCCGCGCTCGTGCTGGGCGTCTTCGTGCTCCTCGCGGCCGTCGTCGGCCGGATCGTCTCCGCGCTCGCCGCGCGGAGCAAACGGCTGGCCGCCCGCCTGGTCGGCGGCACCAGCTCGGGGGTGGCGCTCGTCGGGCTGCTGGGCTTCGTGCTCGCCCCGATCTACTGGATGACGATCACGGCCTTCAAGTCCGACGACCAGATCGTCGCGCGCACCGACGACCTCTGGCCGAAGCCGTGGAGCACCGAGCAGTTCACCAACCTGTTCACCGGCCGCGCGTTCGGCACCTGGTACGTCAACACGATCCTGGTTTCGGTGGCGTCCACCGCGATCGCGCTGGTCTGCGCGGCACTGGCCGGCTACGCGCTGGCCCGGCTGAAGTTCCGGGGTTCGGAGAGCTTCACGGTGACGATCCTGCTCACCTACGTGATGCCGGGCGCGCTGCTGTTCATCCCGCTGTACCAGCTGATGAGCGGGATCGGGCTCAACGACTCGTTGTGGTCGCTCGTGCTCGCCTACCCGACGTTCACCCTGCCGTTCGCGACGTGGCTGCTCGTCGGCTACTTCAAGTCGATCCCGGCCGACCTCGAAGAGGCCGCGCTGGTCGACGGCTGCACGCGGTTCGGGGCGTTCGTGCGGATCGTGCTGCCGCTGGCCAAACCGGGCCTGCTGGCGGTCGCGCTGTTCACGCTCACCAACGCATGGAACGAGTTCCTGTTCGCCTTCGTGTTCATCACCAAGGACGAGTACAAGACGCTGCCCGTGGGCATGCAGTCGATGATCTTCGGCGACGTCGTGCCGCAGGGGCAGCTGGCCGCGGCGTCGCTGCTGGTCAGCATCCCCGTCGTGCTCATGTACGGCTTCGGGCAGCGCTTCCTGACCGAGGGCCTCACGGCGGGGGCGGTCAAGGGATGAGCGCGATCACCGAGGAGCACGTCGCGACGGCGTCCCGGCCGAGCGACCTGCGCATCACCGACCTGCGGGTGGCCACCGTGACCGGGGTGCCGTTCCGCTCCTCGATCATCCGGATCGACACCAACCAGGGACTGACCGGCTACGGCGAGGTGCGCGACCAGGCCAGCGCCACCTACGCGCTCGTGCTCAAGAGCAGGCTCGTCGGCGAGAACCCCTGCAACGTCGACAAGATCTTCCGCAAGATCAAGCAGTTCGGGCACCACGGCCGCCAGGGCGGCGGGGTCTCCGGCGTCGAGATGGCGCTGATGGACCTGGCGGGCAAGGCGTACGGAGTGCCCGCGTACGCGCTGCTCGGAGGCCGGTTCCGGGACGAGGTCCGCTGCTACGCGGACACGCCGTCGCTGCCGGACCCGCACGAGATGGGCGCCCGGCTACTGGAGCGCAAGCAGCGCGGGTTCACGATGCTGAAGATGGACGTGGGCATCGACCTGCTGTGGGACGTGCCGGGGGCGCTGATCGCGCCGCCGGGTGCGCGCGAGGACGTCACGACGATGCACCCGTTCACCGGCATCCAGGTCACCGCTCGCGGTGTCGGGCACCTGGTGTCCTATGTGGACATAGTCCGGTCGGTCGTCGGTTACGACGTCGCGCTCGCCGCCGACCACTTCGGCCACATCGCGCTCGACTCGGGCATCCGGATCGGCCGCGCGCTGGAGCCGTTCACGCTGGCGTGGATCGAGGACCTGATCCCGTGGCAGCTGACCGACCAGTGGCGCCGGCTGACCGAAGCGGTCGCCGTCCCGACGTGCACGGGGGAGGACATCTACCTGCTCGACGGCTTCCGGCCGCTGCTGGACGCCGGCGCCATCCGCGTCGTGCACCCCGACCCGGCGACGGCGGGCGGGATCGCGGAGACCAAGCGGCTCGGCGACTACGCGCAGGAGCGCGGGATCGCGATGGCGCTGCACCTGGCGGCGTCCCCGATCGCGACGATGGCGTGCGTGCACCTGGCGGCCGCCACGGAGAACTTCCTGGCCCTCGAACACCACGCGGCCGACGTGGAGTTCTGGAACGACCTCGTCACCGGCCTGCCCCGCCCGCTGATCCAGGACGGCCACATCACCGTGCCGGACACACCGGGCCTCGGGTTCGGCGACCTCGACGAGGAGCTGGTCCGCCGCCACCTCGACCCGCGCGACCCGGTGTTCTTCGCCGAAACGACGCACTGGGACTCCGAATCGAGCCACGACCGGCTGTGGAGCTAGGCACGGTCCTGTTCGGCGCGCCACCGCTCGTACTCGGGCCGGGCCTCGTCGGACAGCGGGTAGTACCGCCGCAGGTCGCCGCCCTCGGCCAGGCGGATGCGGGAGAACTCCTCCCACTCCGCGTGCTCCTGGGCGTGCGCCACCAGGGCGGGCGCGAGCTTGACCGGCACCACGACCGCCCCGTCGTCGTCGGCGACGACGATGTCGCCCGGCTCGACGAGGGTGCCGCCGCACGCCACCGGGACGTTGACGGCGGCCGGGACGATGCCGGTCTGGGCGTGGAAGTTCGGCGTGGCGCCCCGGATCCACAGCCCGAGGCCGAGCCGCTTGGCCTCGGCGGTGTCGCGCAGGCACCCGTCGACCACCACACCGGCGCCGCCGCGGCCCTTGAAGTAGGTCAGCATCATCTCGCCGAACACGCCGCTGCTCAGGTCGCCGCGCGCGTCGACGACGATCATGTCCCCGGGTTGCGTGTGGTACATGACGTGCCGGTGCAGCTGCTTTTCCGGTTCTTCGTACTCGTCGACGGGATAGAGGTCCTCGCGCTTCGGGAGGAACTGCAGCGTCAGCGCCGGACCGGCCACGCGCACGCCGGGGGTCACCGAAACCGGGCCGCGGATGAACGCGCTGCGGATGCCCATGCGGCTGAGCTCGCCGCTGGCCGTCGCGCTGCCGATGGCCGCGAGCGCCGCGCTGAGCTCGGCGGGCGGGCGAACGATGTCGGGCGTCTCGGTCACGTCGGTGGCTCCCTGGGTCCGCGCTGACGGAAACTGTCGGAGAGTTCCGGATCAAGCCTAGTCGGAAATCGGCCGATGCCTGTATAACGTCCTATGCGGCGGCGCTTCAGTCCGTGAATCCGTTGGCCGGCAAGGGCAACGTGAGCCGGAAGCAGGCGCCTTCGCCGAGGGTCGTCTCCAGCTCGACGTCGCCGCCGTGGGCGCGGGCCAGGGACCGGGCGATGGCGAGGCCCAGGCCGGCGTCCGCACCGGGCGTGCGCGTCCGTGAGCGGTCGGCCCGGTAGAAGCGGTTGAAGACGCGGCTCGCCTGCTCGGCCGTCAGCCCCGGGCCCTCGTCGGCCACTTCGAGCACCGCGCGGCCGTCCGCCGTGCCGACGCCGATGCGCACGCGGGTGCCCGGTGGCGTGTGGGCGGCGGCGTTGCCCACCAGGTTGGTGACGACCTGGCGCAGCCGGTCCTCGTCGGCGTCGACCGGAGCCGGGCCGGGCGGGCCCGCGCCTCCCGGCCCGGTCAAGGAGACGGGGCGGGCGGGGTCGAGGGCCCGCAGGTCGTGCCGGGCGTCGCCGGCCAGGGTGCGCAGGTCCATCGGAGCCCGGTCGAGCTGCTCCTCGGGCGCCTCGTCGAGCTGGGCGAGCAGCAGCAGGTCCTCGGTCAGCGCGGTGAGCCGGGTGGCTTCGCGATCGATGCGCCGCATCGCGTCGTCCACATCGGACGGTCCGGGCAGGGCCCCCATCCGGTGGAGCTCGGTGAAACCCTTGATGCCGAACAGCGGGGTGCGCAGTTCGTGGCTGACGTCCGAGACGAACGTGCGCATCCGCGCCTCCGACGCGGCCCGGTCGGCGAAGGCCCGTTCGAGCTGGCCGAACATGGTGTTCAGCGACGTCGCCAGGTGCCCGAGCTCCGTGCCGGGCGCCGCAAGGTCCGGGACGCGCCGGGTGAGGTCGCCGCCGGCGATCGCCGCCGCCGTGTGCTCGATGCGGCGCAGCGGCCGCAGGCCCCGGCCGAGGGCGAACCAGCCGGCCGCGGTCAGCACGACGAGCAGCGCGCCGCCGGTGACCAGGCTGCTCGTCCGCAGCTGGGCGATCGTGGCGTCGGCTTCGGCGAGCGGCGCGGCCGAGACGACCGTCCCGCCCCAGCGGACGGCCCGCCGCGCGACGGCCCGCCAGCGCTGCGACCCGTCGGCGGCGTCCAGGTCGACGGCCGTCCCGTCGGCGGGAACCGTGCGCAGCGCGTCGATCGGCGGCAGCGTCGCGCCGTCCACCCGGGACGAGTGCAGACCACCCAGGGCCGCACCGCCCGCGTCGAGGTACACCACGTAGGGCGTGCCGAACAGTTCGAGCGCGGGGTCGACGAGCTCGGGCCGCACGGCGGGGTTCGCGGTCGGCGGTGGCCCGGCCGCGCGGGCGATGAGCTCGGTCAGCGAGCGCAGCTGGCCGTCGAGCCGGTCGAGCTGGAACCGTTCCAGCTGCCCGGAAACCAGCGTGCCGATGAGGGTCAGGCCGGCCAGCAGCAGGCCCGCGGTGAGCAGCAGGAGCCGGGCCCGCAGGGAAAGCCGTCTCATCGGCGGGGCTCGCGCAGCACGTAGCCGACGCCGTGCACGGTGTGGATCAGCTTCGGTTCTCCGGTGTCGACCTTGCGGCGCAGGTACGAGATGTAGGTGTCGACGATGCCGGCGTCGCCGCCGAAGTCCTCGCGCCACACCCGGTCGAGGATCTGCGCCTTCGACACCACGCGCCCGGCGTTCTCCATCAGGTACCGCAGCAGCCGGAACTCCGTGGCGGACAAGCGGATCGCCCGTCCCTCGCGCGTCACCTGGTGGCCCTCGGCGTCGAGCGCGAGCACGCCCACCGTCAGCACGCCCGCGGGGTGGCCCGCGGTCCGGCGGAGGATCGCGCGGATCCGCGCGATCAGCTCCGCCAGGTCGAACGGCTTCGTCACGTAGTCGTCGGCGCCGAGGGACAGGCCGGTGACCTTGTCGGACTGGCGGTCCCGCGCGGTCAGGAACAGCACCGGCACCGGCGCGCCGTGGCCCGGGTGCCGCTCGCGCAGCC
>NZ_MUMI01000040.1 GCF_002155975.1 Amycolatopsis kentuckyensis | reverse complement strand
GGTCCGGGTGGTGGCGCACCTGCGCCACCACCCGGACCTGCCCGCCCGCCGGGCCGTGGCGGGCCGCGTTCTCCAGCAGGTTGGCCACCACCTGGAACAAGCGCCCGCGGTCCGCCGTCACCACCGCGCCCTCCGGGGACACCGACACCTCGAACGTCACCCCGCGGCCCGCGAACCGCGCCTCACCGACCACTTCGGACAGCAGCGACCAGAGCGAAAACGACGTCTTGTGCAGCGGCATCGCCCCGGCATCCAGGCGCGACAGGTCGAGCAGCTCGTCCACCAGCGTCGCCAGGCGCTCGGTCTGCTGCAACGCCGTCTTCAACGTGGCGGGATCGGGATCTTCGACGCCGTCCACCATGTTCTCCAGCACGCCGCTCAACGCCGTGATCGGCGTCCGCAGCTCGTGGGACACGTTCGCGATCAGCTCCCGGCGCTGCCGGTCGGCGTCGCCGAGGTCCCCCGCCATCTGGTTGAACGCCTGCGCCAGCACCCCGACTTCGTCCCGCGTGGTGGCCCGGATCCGCCGGGTGTAGTCGCCCTTGGCCATCGCCCGCGCCGCCGCCGTCATCTCGCGCAACGGCCGCGTCATCCCGTGGGCCAGCACCTGCGACAGCACCAGCGCGAGCACCATCGCGGTGATCGTCGTCTTCGGCGGCAGCCAGCCGATCTGCCAGTTGAAGAACGCGAACGCCACCCCACCGGAGGCGACCATCAGGATCGCCAGCTTCAGCTTGATCGACCGGATCCGGTCGAGCGGCCGCGGGATGAAGTTCACGATCCCGCCTCCAGCGCGTAGCCGACGCCGTGCACGGTCCGGATCAGGTCCGCGCCGAGCTTCCGGCGCAGCGCCTTGATGTGGCTGTCCACCGCCCGCGTCCCCGCGGACGAGCCCTGGACGTCCCAGTCCCACACCTCCGACAGCAGCCGTTCCCGCGGCTGCACCACCCGCGGCCGCCGCGCGAAGTGCACCAGCAGGTCGAACTCGATCGGCGTCAGCTGCGCCGCGACCCCGGCCCGGGCGACGCGCCGCTGGTCGACGTCGATTTCGAGGTCGCCGAGCACGATCCGCGTGCCCGTCACCGAAGACGAGCGCTCCACCCGCCGCAGCAGCGCGTGCACCCGGGCGGTCAGCACCCGCATCGAGAACGGCTTGGTGAGGTAGTCGTCGGCGCCGACCCCCAGCCCGACCAGCATGTCCGTCTCGTCGGCGCGCGCGGTCAGCATCAGCACCGGCACCGGCCGCCGCCCCTGGATCCGGCGGCAGACTTCCAGGCCGTCGAACCCCGGCAGCATCACGTCGAGCACCACCACGTCCGGCTCCGCGGCGGCCTCCGCCTCGACGGCGGCCGGTCCGTCGTGGACGACGTCCACCCCGAACCCCTCGGCCCGCAGCCGGGCCGCGATCGACGCGGCGATCGTGAGGTCGTCCTCGACGACGAGCACGCGCCGCCCACCCAGTTCCATGACCACGACCCTAAGCACCCCCGGTGGAGACGGTTCGCGTGAAGTGTGAAGATCCTGTGGAGACGTTTCACCCTCTTTGCCGGTTGATGACGGCCGGATGTGTGACGCAGGTCATGCACTCCGGGCCCCCTTCGCGCAATCGACAGACTGCACTCCTGATCAGCGAAGAGTGAACAGACTGCCGTTGCCCCGGCGATGACCAGGCGCGCAGGATTCCGCAATGGCGCCGACACCCGCAGACCAGCGCGTGCACGACGACGGCCGGGTCGAGCTCGACCCCGCCGACGTCGGGTCTCTCGAAGGCAGCCGGTTCTTCAACGAGGAACTGGCCCCCGTCCCCGTCGACAAACGGACCTGGACCACCTACAACTACTTCGCGCTCTGGATGGGGATGGCCCACAACATCCCCAGTTACGCCCTGGCCGCGTCGCTCATCGCGCTCGGCATGAACTGGGTGCAGGCGCTGCTCACCATCACGATCGGCAACCTGATCGTGCTGGCCCCGATGCTGCTCAACAGCCACGCCGGCACGAAGTACGGCATCCCGTTCCCGGTGTTCGCCCGCGCGTTCTACGGCCTGCGCGGCGCCAACCTGGCCGCGTTGCTGCGCGCGTTCATCGCGTGCGGCTGGTTCGGCATCCAGACGTGGGTCGGCGGCGAGGCCATCTACGTCATCCTCGGGCGCCTGCTCGGCTCGTGGTGGCGCGACTCCGCCGTGGTCGCCGGGCAGCACTGGACGCTGTGGCTGTCCTTCGTGGTGTTCTGGATCGGCCAGATGCTCATCATCTGGCGCGGCATGGAGGCGGTCCGCCGGTTCGAGAACTGGACGGCGCCGCTGGTGTCCATCGGCTTCCTGATCATGCTCGGGTACGTGCTGGTCAAGGCGGGCGGGCTCGGCCCGATCCTGTCCGACGGCGGCAAGCTCGGCTGGGGCCCGGAGTTCTGGAAGGTGTTCGCGCCGTCGCTGATGGCGATGATCGCGTTCTGGTCGACGCTGTCGCTGAACATGCCGGACTTCACCCGCTTCGGCGGCAGCCAGCGCAAGCAGGTCCGCGGCCAGATCCTCGGCCTGCCGACGACGATGACGTTCATCGCGATCGTGGCCATCCTGACCACGTCGGGCGGGCACGTGCTCTACGGCGAGGACATCTGGGACCCGGCGCAGCTGGCCGACAAGTTCACCAGCCCGGTCGTGGTCGTCGTCGCGCTGGTCGCGCTGGTGCTGGCGACGATCTCGGCGAACCTGGCGGCCAACGTCGTCAGCCCGTCCTACGACTTCTCGAACGCGTTCCCGAAGCGGATCACGTTCGCGATCGGCGGCGGCATCACCGGCGTCGTCGGCATCCTCATCCAGCCGTGGCGGCTGTACTCCGACCCGAACATCTACATCTTCGCCTGGCTCGGCTTCTACGGCGGCCTGCTCGGCGCGGTCGCCGGGGTGCTCGTCGCCGGGTACTGGGTCATCAACCGCACGAAGCTCCGGTTGAAGGACCTCTACACACCCGATGGGGTGTATTGGTTCAGCGGCGGCTGGAACTGGCGGGCTCTGGTCGCGACGCTGGTGGGAGCGCTGTTGGCGGTCGGCGGCGCGTACGGCGGGCCGTTCCCCGACGCCGGGCTGATCCCGTTCCTCAAGCCGCTTTACGACTACAACTGGGTGGTCGGCCTGGTCGGCGCGTTCGTCGTCTTCGCCGCCCTGTCCATGCCCTTGTCCACAACGAAGGAGGAAATCAGTGAGCGTGGTTCGAGCCGGCCTGATCCAGCAGCGGTGGACGGGTGACAAGGAGTCCATGATCAAGGCGGCGGTCGACCACATCGGCACCGCCGCTTCCCAGGGCGCCCAGGTCGTCTGCCTGCAGGAACTGTTCTACGGGCCGTACTTCTGCCAGGTGCAGGACGCCGACTACTACTCCTACACCGAGGCCATCCCGGACGGGCCCACCACGAAGCTCATGCAGGAGGTGGCCGAGCGCCACGGCGTCGTGCTGATCGTGCCGATGTACGAGGTCGAGCAGCCCGGCGTCTACTACAACACCGCCGCGGTGATCGACGCCGACGGCAGCTACCTCGGCAAGTACCGCAAGAACCACATCCCGCAGGTCAAGGGGTTCTGGGAGAAGTTCTACTTCCGCCCCGGCAACCTCGGCTACCCGGTGTTCGACACGGCCGTGGGCCGCATCGGCGTCTACATCTGCTACGAACGGCACTTCCCGGAGGGCTGGCGTGCGCTCGGCCTGGCCGGGGCGAAGATCGTGTTCAACCCGTCGGCGACCAGCCGCAGCCTGTCGCAGTACCTGTGGCGGCTGGAGCAGCCGGCGGCCGCGGTGGCGAACGAGTACTTCGTCGGCGCGATCAACCGGGTGGGCGTGGAACCGCTGGGCGACAACGACTTCTACGGCCAGACGTACTTCGTCGACCCGCGCGGGCAGCTGGTCGGCGACGCCGCGTCCGACACCGACGACGAGGTGGTGGTGCGCGACCTCGACCTCGGCCTGCTCGACGAGGTCCGGAACCAGTGGGCGTTCTACCGCGACCGCCGCCCGGACACCTACGGCCCGCTCGCGGAGGCCTGATGACCACCCTCATCCAGGGCGGTCAGGTCGTTTCGCCGTCGGGCGCTTTTTCCGCGGACGTCCTCGTCGACGGCGAGACCATCGCCGCCGTCGGGGCGCCCGGGACGCTGACCGGCGACGAGACGATCGACGCCACCGGGAAGTACGTGCTGCCCGGTGGCATCGACGCCCACACCCACATGGAGATGCCGTTCGGCGGCACGCACTCGGTCGACACGTTCTCGACCGGCACCACGGCGGCCGCGTGGGGCGGCACGACCACGATCATCGACTTCGCCGTGCAGGCCAAGGGCACGTCGCTGCTGTCCACACTGGACAAGTGGCACGCCAAGGCGGACGGCAACTGCGCGATCGACTACGGCTTCCACATGATCGTCTCCGACGTCAACGACCAGTCGCTGAAGGAGATGGAAGCCTGCATCGACGGCGGCGTCGGCAGCTTCAAGATGTTCATGGCCTACCCGGGGGTGTTCTACTCCACGGACGGGGAAATCCTGCTGGCCATGCAGAAAGCGCGCGAAATCGGCGCTACGATCATGATGCACGCGGAAAACGGCATCGCGATCGACCAGCTGGCGGCGCAGGCGTTCGCAGCGGGCAACATCGATCCGGTGCAGCACGGCCTGACCCGGCCGCCGGAACTGGAAGGAGAGGCGACCTCGCGGGCGATCCAGCTCGCGAAGGTGACAGGCTCGCCGCTGTACATCGTGCACCTGTCGGCGTCGCAAGCGCTCGCGGCGGTCGCGGAGGCGCGCAACGACGGTCAGAACGTCTTCGCCGAGACGTGCCCGCAGTACCTTTATCTGTCCATTGAGGACTTGGCCAAGCCGGACTTCGAGGGCGCGAAGTACGTCGCTTCGCCGCCGCTGCGGGAGAAGTCGCACCAGGCCGACCTGTGGCGCGGGCTGCGGACGAACGACCTGTCCGTGGTGTCCACCGACCACTGCCCGTTCTGCTTCAAGGACCAGAAGGAGCTGGGCCGCGGCGACTTCCGGGCCATCCCGAACGGGATACCGGGTGTCGAGCACCGGATGGACCTGCTGCACCAGGGCGTCGTCGCCGGTGAGCTGACGCTCGGCCGCTGGGTCGAGACGTGCTCGGCGACGCCGGCGCGGATGTTCGGCCTGTACCCGCGCAAGGGCGTGATCGCGGCGGGCTCGGACGCGGACATCGTGATCTACGACCCCTCGGCGACGCAGACTCTGTCGGCTTCGACGCACCACATGAACGTCGACTACTCGGCGTACGAGGGCCTGGACATCACCGGCCGGGTGCACACCGTGCTGTCCCGCGGGCGCGTGGTCGTGTCGCCGGACGGGTTCACCGGGTCGACGTCACACGGCAAGTTCCTGTCCCGCTCGCTGAACCAGTACCTGAACTAGGAGCGGCCATGGACTTCGGGATCGTGCTGCAGACGGATCCGCCCGCGCGGGACGTCGTGCGGCTGATGAAGGACGCCGAAGACGCCGGGTTCCGGTACGGGTGGACGTTCGACTCCTGCGTGCTGTGGCAGGAACCGTTCGTCATCTACTCGGCGATCCTCGCGGCGACGTCGTCGATGGTCGTCGGGCCGATGGTGACCAGCCCCGGCACGCGCGACTGGTCGGTGATGGCGTCGACGTTCGCCACGCTCAACGACATGTACGGCAACCGGACGGTCTGCGGCATCGGCCGCGGTGACTCCGCGCACCGGGTGGTCGGGAAACCGCCGTCCACCTTGGCCACCGTGCGCGACTGCATGCGCGTGGTCAAGGACCTCGCCGAAGGCCGCGCGGTGACCATGAACGACAAGACCGTGCAGATCCCGTGGATCCGCAACGGGCGCCTGGAAATGTGGATGGCCGGGTACGGGCCGAAGGCCCTGCAGACGGTCGGCGAGCACGCCGACGGCTTCATCCTGCAGTGCGCGGACCCGGCGATCGCGCGCTGGACGATCGGCGCGGTCCGCGACGCCGCACGAGCGGCCGGCCGGGACCCCGGCGGCATCACGATCTGCGTCGCGGCCCCGGCGTACGTCGGCGACGACCTGGCCCACCAGCGCGAACAGCTGCGCTGGTTCGGCGGGATGGTCGGTAACCACGTCGCGGACCTGGTGGCGCGGTACGGCTCGTCGGGGGCGGTACCGCGGGAGCTGACGGACTACATCCGCGAACGGGAGGGCTACGACTACAGCCACCACGGCAAGGCGGGCAACCCGTCGACCGAGTTCGTCCCGGACGAGATCGTCGACCGGTTCTGCCTGCTGGGGCCGGCCTCGTCCCACGTCGAGCGGCTGCAGGAACTGGCCGAACTGGGCGTGGACCAGTTCTCGCTGTACCTGATGCACGACGACCGCGAGGCGACGCTGGCGTCCTACGGGGCACAGATCATCCCGAAGCTCACCACCTGATCGAGTTGCGGTTTACCCCACCCCGGATTCGGTGGTTCACCCCAATGCGCCACCGCGTCCGGGGCGGGACGATCTTGGCATGACCTCTCGGAAACTCCGCACGGCGACGGCGCTGGGGGCTGCCGCGCTCGGGGTGGGCACCCTCGCCCCCGCGGCCGCGGCAAGCCCCGCCCGGATCGTCTGGGAAGCCTCGTGCCCGGCCGGCTACGAATGCGGCCACCTCGACGTGCCACTGTCCTATCAGGACCCTTCGGCGGGCACCGCCCGCATCGCCGTGGGGCGCCTGCCCGCCACCGACCAGGCCCGCAAGCTGGGCACGATCTTCTACAACCCGGGCGGCCCGGGCTCCTCCGGCCGATTCGCGCCGGCGCTGACACCGGCCCTCCACGCCCGCTACGACATCGTCGGGTTCGACCCGCGCGGCGTCGGGGCGAGTTCGAAGATCAGCTGCTTCACCGATCCCTCCCAGCTCGAGGTCCTGCAGCGGGCCCTCGGCACGTTCCCGCTGGACCGCGCGGCCGAGCAGCGGCAGATCGCCGACACCCGCACGGTCACCGACCTCTGCGAGCGGAACGCGGGCCCTCTGGCGAACCACCTCTCGACAGGGACGATCGCCCGCGACCTCGATCGGCTGCGCGCGGCGTTCGGCGAGCCGAAGCTGCGGTACTACGGGAAGTCGTACGGCACGTACCTCGGCGAGACGTACGCGAACCTGTTCCCCGGCCGCGTCGGCTCGCTGGCCCTCGACGCGGTCGACGACCCGGTGCGCTGGTCGACCGGCTCGGCGCCGATGAGCTACCGCCTGCAGGCCTTCACGGACGCCCCGCGCGCGTTCCACTCCTTCTTGACTGCCTGCGGTGCGCGCTGCACGTTCGACCACACCTCGATCCTCGACCGGCTCGAGCGCGGCCCGATCACGGTGACCGACACGACCGGGCGACAGGTCGTCGTCACCTACCAAGGCGCCATCGCCCGCATCCACGACTACCTGACCGACGCCCGGTCCGCGCCCCGGCTGGCGGCGTTCCTCCAGGCCCTGGCCGACCCGGCCGCTCCCGCCCCGGCCACCCCGGGCGGCCCACCGGACATCGACTCCCTCCTGGGCGGCGGCGCCACCCTGTGCTCGGACGCGGCGAACCCCCGCGACCCGGCCGTCTGGTGGGACCACGCGTGGCGCGCCGACGGCGTGGCCCGCGGTTTCGGGCCGTACGACGTCTACAAGACGCTGCCGTGCGCGACCTGGGACGTCACGGACACGGGCCGCTACGCGGGACCGTGGAACCGCCCGACGGCCCCGATCCTCCTGCTGGCCAACGGCCAGGGCGACCTGGAGACCCCGTACGCCGGCGCGCAACGGACAGAGCGTCTGCTCGCCAACGCCCGCTTGCTGACACTGGACACGTACGGCCACGGCGCCCGCGGCAAGAGCGCGTGCATCGACGGCTGGCTGGACAGCTACTTCACCACGGGCGCGGTGCCCGCCCGGGGAACGGTCTGCGCGCCGGGCCAAAGCCCGTTCGGCTGAGCAGGCTCAGTGACCCACGCCTGCCCCACGGTCTACTCCCGGGCAGCCTCCTCGGGCTTCGTCCCCACCGGCGCTTCCACGGGCGCGACGGCGTGGTCGACCTCGATCGTCCACTCCTTGGCCAGCGCGGCGATGGCCCCGATCGCGGTGACGACCGGAGCGGCGATGGCGGCTGCGCGAGGGCCGGGGTAGTCCTGAAGAGCTGTTGGTCCTCGTCGCCGGGACCGAAGTCCTCTCTGCGCCGGTGTCCTCGCCGCCCGGTATTTCGCCGGCTCGCAACGGCGTCAGCGTCCGGCGTCGAGCGCCGTCGCCTCCTGGAGGTACCTCATCGCCGCTGCGGGATCGCCGAGCCAGCCTTCGTAGTCGGCCGGGTTCTCGAAGAGGTGCGCGAACCGGTGCGCCACCTCGGGCACGCGCTGCGCAGTGTCCAAAGTGGCCAGAACGTGCTCCGGCGGCGGTGCCAGGAGGTCGTTGTTGAAGCGCGTCGCGGGCCCAGCGTGCTGCCAGTACCGGGCGAAGGCGTCGTGCATGAACTCCTCGTCGAACGGCCGGTCACCGCGCTCGACGATGGCCTCCTGGTAGGCCCGCGC
>NZ_MUMI01000004.1 GCF_002155975.1 Amycolatopsis kentuckyensis | reverse complement strand
GGCACGGTCGGTGAGCTGACGTCGGGGGCGCGCAGCAAGCTCGTCGTCACCGCGCCCGCCGCGCCCGCGGGCTGGGCCGCGGGCCTGCCGGGGGTCGGTGTGCTGGAACAGAACGGCAGCACCACCGTGCTCGACCTCGAACCGAGCGCGGACGACCAGGCCGTGCTGGCCGCCGCGCTGGCGACCGGGCCGGTCACCGAGTTCAGCCGCCGTCGCCGGTCGCTCACCGAGCTGTTCCGCGACGCCGTGTCCGAGAAGGGGGAAGCGCGATGAGGACGTTGAGTGGCCGCCGCGCCGTCTGGCTGGTGGTGAAGCGCGAGCTGAACACGCGGCTGCGCACGAGGTCGTTCGTGGTCGGCACCGGTGTCCTGCTGGTGCTGCTGCTGGGATACGTCTTCTTCCAGACTTCGCTGGCCAGTTCGTCGGACAAGAACACCGTCGGGCTGACCGGCCAGGCGATCGGGATCGCCCGCCAGCTGCAGACCGAGGCGGCGCTCTCCGGCCGCGAGATCAGCACGGTCGTCGTCACCGACCCGGCGGAAGGCCGGCAGAAGGTCGAAGACGGCGACCTCGACGCGCTCGTCTCGGGCAGCGCGGCGCAGCTGACCGCCACCTACAAGTCCTCTTTGGACAACGACCTGCGCCGGGTGCTCGACCAGGTCGCCCAGCAGCAGGTGCTCGACGGCGTGCTGTCGTCCGCGCAGCTGGAGCCGGCCGAGGTGATGGCCAGGGTCGACGGCACCCACGTCCGGGACGACGCCCTTTCGCCGCAGCCGGCGGACCAGACGCAGCGGCTGGTCGTCGGGCTGGTCGTGGCGTTCCTGTTGTACATGAGCATCATCACCTACGGGATGATGGTCGCCCAGGGCGTGGTCGAGGAGAAGTCGAGCCGGGTCGTGGAGATCCTGCTCGCCAGCGTGCGGCCGTGGCAGCTGCTGTTGGGCAAGGTGATCGGGCTCGGCCTGGTCGGCCTGACCCAGCTGGTCGTCCTCGCGGTGGTCGGCCTGGGTGCGGCGTCGGCGACCGGCGTGTTCACGCTGTCCGGCTTCGCGACGGGCGCGGTGCTGTGGGGCCTGCTCTGGTACCTGCTGGGTTTCCTGTTGTACGCCACGATCTACGGCGCGCTGGGGTCGCTGGTGTCCCGGCAGGAGGACACCCAGTCGGTGGTCGGGCCGCTCAACATCATCCTGGTCGTCGGCTTCATCGCCGGGTTCAACCTGCTGGTCCAGAACCCGGCGAGCTCGGCGACGAGGATCGTGTCGCTGATCCCGCTGCTGTCCCCGATCCTGATGCCGGCCCGCATTTCGACGGGCGCGGCGGCGGGCTGGGAGATCGGGCTGTCGCTCGCGCTGACCGTCGCGCTCGTCGCTCTGCTGACCTGGGTCGGCGGGAAGATCTACGGCAACAGCGTGCTGCGGATCGGGAGCAGGATCAAGCTGAAGGAAGCGCTGCGCGACTGAGGCGGCCGGGTCGGTGGCGCGGCCGGCCGCTGATCACGACGTGATCTTGCCGTACCGCTCCAAGGACACCTGGCGCTCGTGGGCGTGGTCGACCATGGGTTCCGGGTAGTCCGCGGGGCGGTCCTTCAGCTTGTGCACCGCCTTGCCGGGCACCGAACGCAGCTCCGGCACGTACTTGCGCACGTAGTCGCCGTCCGGGTCGAACTTCTCCCCCTGGGTCGTCGGGTTGAAGACGCGGAAGTACGGGGCCGCGTCGGTGCCGCAGCCCGCCACCCACTGCCAGTTCAGCTGGTTCGACGCCAGGTCGCCGTCCACCAGGTGCTTCATGAAGTGGCGGGCGCCCAGCCACCACGGCAGGTGCAGGTCCTTCACCAGGAAGCTCGCGACGACCATCCGCACTCGGTTGTGCATCCAGCCCTCGGCCAGCAGCTGCCGCATCCCGGCGTCCACGATCGGGTAGCCCGTGCGACCCGCGCACCACCGTTCGAAGGCCTCCGGGTCGCTGTCGTGCTTCATGCCGTCGAAGCGCTTGTCGTAGTTCTTCCGCGCGGTTTCCGGGCGGTGCCACAGGACGTCGGCGTGGAATTCGCGCCAGCAGATCTCGCTGCGCAGCGACTTCGCGCCGACGCGGTCGTCACCGGACAAGTCGGCCAAGATCGTCCGCGGGTGGATGCAGCCCCAGCGCAGGTACGGCGAGAGCCGCGTGGTGCCCTCGCGGTCCGGGCGGTCGCGATCCTCGTCGTAGGTCTCGATGCCGTCGTCGAGGAACGAATGCCAGACCTCCAGCGCCGCCTGCTCGCCCGGCGCGGGCAAGGCCGCGGACACCTTCGGCGGACGCGGGATCTTCAGCGAGCGCGGCGGTTCCACCCAGTCCACAAGGGACGGTCCGGTGTCGGCGGGCGAGTGCCACCCGTGCGCGGCCCAGGCCCGGAAGAACGGCGTGAATACGCGGTACGGGCTGCCGTCCGGCTTCGTGACGCGGCCCGGCGTCACGGCGTACGACGAGCCCGTCTCGACCCAGTCGATGTTGTGCTCCGCCAACGCTTTCGCCACCGCGGCGTCCCGGCGGCGGCCATAGGGCCCGGTGTCGGTGCTGACGTGCACGGCCGCGGCGCCGATCTTGCGCGCCGCGCGGACGACCTCGGCCGCCGGGTCGCCGCGGACCAGCATCAGGCGGCCGCCGAGCTGCTCGTCCAGCTTTTCGAGACAGCCGTACAGGAACGCTTCCCGCGGCGCGCCACCGGGTTTCAGCAGCGCCTCGTCGAGGACGTACAGCGCGAGCACGTGCTTGCTGTGCTTCGACGCCTCCAGCAGGGCAGCGTGGTCGCCCAGCCGCAGGTCACGGCGGAACCACAGGACAACGGGCGCTTCTCGGGTCACGACGGTAAACGTAAACGTCCCGCCGTGCGGGTGCACGGCGGGACGTTTGCGGGAAACGGATCAGCGCTCCGACATCGGGGTGTAGTCCCGCGACGCGTGGCCGGTGTAGATCTGCCGCGGGCGGCCGATCTTGGTGGCCGGGTCGTTGATCATCTCGCGCCAGTGCGCGATCCAGCCCGGGAGCCGGCCCAGCGCGAACAGCACCGTGAAGAACTTCGTCGGGAAGCCCAGCGCCCGGTAGATCAGACCGGTGTAGAAGTCCACGTTCGGGTACAGCTTCCGCTCGATGAAGTACTCGTCGGAAAGCGCCGTCTCTTCGAGCTTCTTGGCGATGTCGAGCAGCTGGTCGCCGCCCTTCAGCTTGCCGAGGATCTCGTCCGCGGTGTTCTTGATGATCTTCGCGCGCGGGTCGTAGTTCTTGTAGACCCGGTGCCCGAAGCCCATCAGCTTCACGCCCTTTTCCTTGTTCTTCACCCGCTCGACGAACTTGGCGACGTCGCCGCCGTCGCGCTGGATGCCCTCGAGCATGTCGAGCACCGCGGAGTTCGCGCCGCCGTGCAGGGGGCCGAACAGGGCGTTGATCCCGGCGGAGATCGAGGCGAACAGGTTCGCCTCGGACGAACCGACCAGGCGCACGGTCGAGGTCGAGCAGTTCTGCTCGTGGTCGGCGTGCAGGATGAACAGCAGGTCGAGCGCCTTGGCGGCGTCGGGGTCGACGTCGTACGGCTCGGCCGGGAAGCCGAACGTCATCCGCAGGAAGTTCTCGACCAGGCCGAGCGAGTTGTCCGGGTACAGCAGCGGCTGGCCGACGGACTTCTTGTACGCGTACGCGGCCAGGGTCGGGACCTTGGCCAGCAGGCGGATCGTCGACAGCTCCACGTTCGGCTCGTCGAACGGGTTGAGCGAATCCTGGTAGAAGGTCGACAGCGCCGACACCGCGCTCGACAGGACCGGCATCGGGTGGGCGTCGCGCGGGAAGCCGCTGAAGAACGCCTTCAGGTCCTCGTGGAGCAGGGTGTGCCGCTGGATCTTCTCGGTGAAGTCGGCCAGCTGGGCCTGGGTCGGCAGCTCGCCGTAGATGAGCAGGTAGGAGACCTCGATGAAGGTCGACTTCTCGGCCAGCTGCTCGATCGGGTACCCGCGGTAGCGGAGGATGCCGGCGTCACCGTCGATGTAGGCGATGGCGGACGACGCCGCACCGGTGTTGACGAAACCCGGGTCGTAGGTGATGTACCCCGTCTGCGCCAGCAGCTTGCCCAGCTCGATCCCCGGCGCGCCCTCGACCGGGTGGACGATCTTGAACTCGTGCTCGCCACTCGGCAGGGTCAGCTTCGCGGTTTCGCCGCCGGACTGCCCCGCAGTCGTCGCGTCGGACATGCAAGTCCCTCTCACGTTGGGCACGGGCCGGCGGCGCCTGTACGTTCCACAGGTAGCCACGTGTTCACGCGAGGAAACACTGGCGCCTCGCTGCACACCGCCCCGCTGGGGTATGAAGAATGCCCCTCAACGTTAGTCGAGAAACCTGCCTTCGCGCAGCGGTGACGTTGCTCCTGAGGGCCCCTTTGGGACCAGGTTCACACGGTGGCCGCCAGATCGGCGGACGTGGGCGGTTCGGCACCGCTGCGGGACACCGTGATCGACGCCGCTTTCGCCGCGAAGGTGAGGGCCTCGCGCCACGCACCGGCGTCGAGGGAGGCCAGGTCGGTGGCCTCGCGGGTGTGCAGCCAGGCCAGCAGCGCGCCGTGCACCGTGTCGCCGGCGCCGATGGTGTCCACGACGGCGACCTTCCGCGACGGCACGTGGGCCAGCTCACCTGCGGCGGTGATCACCGAGAGCCCCTCGGCGCCCCGGGTGAGCACCACGGCGTCCACACCGGACTCGATCCACGTCTTCGCGGCGGCGACCGGATCGGCGCCCTCGGTGAGCCACGCGGCGTCGTCGTCGGAGATCTTCAGCAGCCGGACGTCCGGCAGCCAGGAGGCGAACCGGGCCCGGTAGGCGGCCGGGTCGGTGATGAGCGCCTCGCGGATGTTGGGGTCGAGCACGGTCAGCACGCCGCGGGCCGCTTCCCGCCGCAGCATCGCCTCGTACGCCGAAGCGCCGGGCTCGAGGACCATGCCGAGCGTGCCGAGTGAGAGCGCGGTCACATCGTCGGCCAGCAGGCCGGGATCCGCGACCAGCCGGTCGGCGGTGCCCTCGACGTAGAACGTGTAGCGCGCCGCGCCCTTCGCGTCGAGCGCCACGACGGCCAGCGTCGTCGGCTCGTCGCCGCGCTGCAGCAGCGAGGTGTCGACGGCGGAGGCGTGCAGCCGCTCGATCATCGCCTCGCCGAACCGGTCGGTGGACACGCGGGAGAAGAACGCCGCCGGCACGCCGAGCCGTCCGGCGGCCAGCGCGACGTTGTACGGGCCGCCGCCCAGCCGGGGCAGGAGCGCGCGCAGCCCACCGTCCACAGTGGAATCCAGGGGGTCGCCGGGAACCAGGTCGACCAGAGCTTCTCCGCCTACGACGATCACGCGGGGAGTTTAATTGACGCGGGCCTGACAATTCCTGTCCGCTATTTGTTCAGGCCGCCGAGCAGCAGTTCGCCCAAAGCGGTGAACGCGTCGGCGTCCGACACGTCGGTCCGCTGGGCGAGCACGCCGGTCTGGATGCCTTCGATGATCAGGCCGGTCATCTCGGCCACCAGCCGGGCGTGGACGTCGCGGAACACCCCGTCGGCGACACCCTTGTCGATGAACTGCCGGAGCCGTTTCGCGGCGAACCGGCTGTTGAGCTGGTAGGCCTCCCGGGCCGGGCCGAACTCGGCGAGGTCGCGCATGAAGGCCGCGGACGCCCGGTTGAGGTGCTCGGCGACACCGGCCAGGTACTCGCCGATGAGCTTCGGGGCGTCGTCGATCCCGGCGATGCGCTCCTCGATCCGCTCCGCGGCGCCCCGGAAGAACCGGGTGACGACCTTGACGGCGAGCTGCTCCTTGCTCGGCGCGAGCGCGTAGAGCGTCGACTTCGAGCAGCGCAGGCGGCCGGCGAGGTCCTCGAGGGTGAAGACGGCGAAGCCCTCGGCCAGGAAGAGCGCCTCGAGGTCGCCGAGCAGCGCCTGCTGGCGGGCGGTCGGCCGGCGGCGGGGTTCGGGGCGCATCGGCTCACTATCTCCTAACGTCTTCCGGCCACCCCAGGCCTGTCGTACTGTACTCTGAACGAGCCCACAGTACTGTTTTCAGTACCGCTTTGGAGGACGACGATGCCCGCCGAACGCCTGCTGCCGTCATCGGAAGCCGAAGACTTGGTCGCGCTGGCTACCGAGATCGCGCGCGACGAGCTCGCCCCGCGGGCGGCGGCGGCCGAAGAAGCCGAGCAGTTCCCGCGCGAGCAGTTCCGCCTGCTCGGCAAGTCCGGCCTGCTGGGCCTGCCCTACCGCGAGCGCTGGGGCGGCGGCGAGGTGCCGTACGAGGTCTACCTGCAGGTCCTGGAGGAGATCGCGGCGGCGTGGATGACGGTCGGCGTCGGGCTGTCGGTGCACACGATGTCCTGCTACGCCCTGGCCGAGTACGGCACCGACGAGCAGCGCGACCAGTGGCTGCCGGACATGCTCGAAGGCTCGCTCCTGGGCGCGTACGCGCTGTCGGAGACGAACGCGGGCTCGGACGCGGCGGCGCTCTCGACGCGCGCGCGTCTCGACGGCTCGGACTACGTCGTCACCGGCACCAAGGCGTGGATCACCCACGCGGGCGTGGCGGACTTCTACACGACCATGGTCCGGACGGGCGATTCCGAGATCTCCTGCCTGCTGGTCGACGGGGCCACGCCCGGCCTCTCGGCCGCACCGCGGGAGCGCAAGATGGGCCTGACCGGCTCCCCGACGGCCCAGCTGATCTTCGACGGCGCGCGGGTGCCCGCTTCGCGGCTCCTAGGAGACCCGGGGGCCGGGCTGCGCATCGCGCTGTCGTCGTTGAGCTCGGGCCGGCTCGGGATCGCGGCGTGCGCGGTGGGCCTGGCGCAGGCGGCGCTGGACGAAGCGGTGACGTACGCGAAGGGCCGCTCGCAGTTCGGCCGCCCGATCATCGACTTCCAGGGCATCGAGTTCCTGCTGGCCGACATGGCGGCGACGGTGGAGGCGTCCCGCGCGCTGTACCTGGACGCGGCCCGGCGGCGCGACCGCGGGATGCCGTTCAAGCGCCAGGCGTCGATCGCCAAGCTGGTGGCGACGGACGGCGCGATGAAGGTGACGACGGACGCGGTGCAGGTCCTCGGCGGGGCCGGCTACACGCGGGACTTCCCGGTCGAGCGGTACATGCGGGAGGCGAAGGTGCCGCAGATCTTCGAAGGGACGAACCAGATCCAGCGGCTCGTCATCGCGCGGGAGCTGAAGAACGCGTAGCTCGATCCAGCGACCGGTGTCGCCCTTCGGTGACGGATAGCGTGGCGGCATGCCCGGTCATCTGCTGACCATCGAGGAGTACGCGGCGCTCGACGGCACCGGTTTCACCGAGCTGGTGGAGGGCCGCGTGGTGACCTCACCCGGTTCCGGCCGCCGCCACGACGTGGCGGTCTGCCTGCTGGCCGCCCAGCTCGAACGGCAGCTGCCGCGCGGGCTCGCGTTCGTCGTCCGCAACGACCTGGACCTGTGCTTGGCCCAGCACGGCGAACCCGGCTTCGCCCGGCGGCCGGACCTGCTGATCGTCGGCCGGGCGGCACTGAGCCGCGGGGATGGGTTGGTCCGGGCGGACGAGGTGCTCATCGTCGTCGAGGTCGTGGCACCGGATTCGAGGCGCACCGACTACCAGGTGAAGCACGACGAGTACGCGGACGCGGGGATACCGCACTACTGGATCGTGGACACGGCCGGGCCGGTGTCGCTGGTCGCCTGCCGGGCCGGCGGCTCCGGCTACGTCGACGCGGCGGCGGTCACCGGGGTCTTCATCGCCGATGTCCCGTTCCCGGTGCGGCTCGATCTCGACGCCCTGGCCCCGTGAGGCGGGGGGTGATGATTGCACTTCGCAAGCCGGGTGCCGAGCCACCTCGAGGTCGTACCCGGCACAGACGTGGATCTCGGCTCGGCGCCGCCCGGCAGCCCCGGATTCTCCCGGCGCCCCGACCTGATGCTCGTCGACGCCTTCTCGACTGATCGGGCAGCACGCCGGTACCGCCCGGTCACCGGCGTGCCGCCCGAAACTCAGCGCGTCTCCCGGTAGCGGCGGTCCTTCGACACGCCCTCGCCCAGAGACTCGTCGAAGTGGTACACCTCGTCGCCGCGGACGAACACTCGCAGCGCGCGGTTCATCACGTCCAGCGGGTCGCCGCTCCACAGCACCACGTCGGCGTCCAGGCCTGGCGCCAGCGACCCGATCTGCCCGTCCAGCCCCAGCATCGACGCCGGGTTGATGGTCAGCGACCGCAGCGCCGTCGCCGGGTCGAGGCCGTCCTTCACCGCCAGGGCCGCCTGGTAGACCAGGAAGTTGATCGGGATCACCGGGTGGTCCGTCGTGATCGCGATCTTCACGCCCGCCCGCGCCAGGATGCCTGCCGAGCGCAGCGTGCGGTTGCGCAGCTCGACCTTGGACTTCGTGGTGAACAGCGGGCCCAGGATCACCGGCACCTCGCGCTCGGCCAGCAGGTCCGCGATCAGGTGGCCCTCGGTGCCGTGGTTGATCACCAGCTTGTAGCCGAACTCGTCCGCCAAGCGCAGCGCCGTCACGATGTCGTCCGCCCGGTGGACGTGCTGGTCCCAGTACAGCTCGCCGTCGAGGACCTTCGACAGCGTCTCCAGCGTCAGGTCCACCTCGTGCGGCTTGCCCTCGGACTCCGCGTGCGCGCGCTTCGCCTGGTAGTTGCGGGCCTTCGTGAACGCCTCGCGCAGGATCGCCGCGACACCCAGCCGCGTCGACGGCGTCTGCTTCTTGTCGCCGTACACGCGCTTCGGGTTCTCCCCGAGCGCGCTCTTCACGCTGACGTGCTCGGCGAACGTCATGTCCAGGATGCTGCGGCCCCAGGTCTTGACGCCGATCGTCTGGCCGCCGATCGGGTTGCCCGAGCCGGGCTTGATGACCACGCTCGTGACCCCGCCGGCCAGGGCGTCGTCGAAGCCGGGTTCGTAGGGGTCGATGCCGTCGACGGCGCGGAAGCGGGCGCCGTTCGGGTCGGTCATCTCGTTGGTGTCGTTGCCGGACCAGCCTTCGCCCTCCTCGTGGACGCCGAGGTGGGCGTGGGCGTCGATGAAGCCGGGCAGGACCCAGGTGCCGGCCGCGTCGACCAGTTCGGCGTCCTCCGGGATGTCGACGTCGGCCTCGGTGCCGACCGCGACGATCCTGCCGCCGTCGATCAGGACCGTGCCGCCCTCGATGGGATCACCGTCGATGGGGACGACATAGCCCCCGACAATTGCCTTCGCCATAGTTCGCCACGCTAACGAACTCACCCGGGTGCGTGCACGCGGGCCTTCTCCAAGTGCACCAGCTCGTGGTTGTTCTCGGGCGTCCGGTGCGTCTCGCGGTAGCCGTGCTTGGCGTACAGGTGCAACGGCCCGGCACTCTTCGAGCCGGTGAACAGCCGGAACAGCGTCACCTCGGCGGGCGCGGCCGACTCCGCGAACCGCAGCAGTCCGCCGCCCAGCCCGGCGCCCTGCCGGTCCGGGGCGACGACCAGGCGGCCGATCACCCCGACCGGCCCGGTCACCGTCAGCCGCACCGACGCCACCAGGCGACCCGCTTCGCGCAGCCCCCAGGACAAGCCCGCGAGCGCGACCCGCGTCTCCTCCAGGGTCTCCAGCAGCGGGGGCAGGTCGAGATCCCCGTGCGCCCGGGCCTCGGTGACGTACGCGGCCCGTTGCAGCGTCAGGACTTCCCCCGCGTCGGCGACGTCCAGGCGAAGCGGCGTCACCGGACCCGGATGCCCCAGCTGCCCGACCACGACGCCGACGGCTCCAGCTCGATCAGGTCGGTGCCCGTGTTGAGCGCGTCGGCCGGGCAGGTCATCGGCTCGATCGCGACCGCCCGGCCGCGGCCGACCAGGTCGTCCGGGGTGAACACCTGCGCCCAGCGGAAGTCGGGGCCGGTCCAGACCAGCAGCTCCTGGCCCTCGTGGCTGAGGACGATGTGGTGTGTGCCGTCCTCGGCCGCCGCGAGGCCGCCGAACGCGGTGTCCAGGTTGACACCCGCCAACACGCGGCCGGCGCGGAAGTCGTACTCCGTGCCCTCGACGTCCTGCTCCTCGGCGTACGGCATCTGCTCGTCGGGCAAGGACGGCCGGACCCGGCTCGCGGGCAGCGCCAGCGTCAGCTCGTCGGTCGGGACGTCGCCGATCCGGAAGTACGGGTGCGTGCCGACGCCGACGCCGATCGGCTGCTCGCCTTCGTTGCGGATTTCGTGGGTGACGGTCAGCTCGCGCGGCGCGATCTCGTACGTCACGGTCGCGCGCAACGGCACCGGCCAGCCGGGCTGCACCGCGACGTCGACGGCCAGGGTGATCGACGACTCGGCGTGCTCCAGCAGCTCCCACTCGAGGTGGCGGGTCAGGCCGTGGATCGCGTTGCCGCGCGCCTCCTCGGTGATCTCGAGCTGCTGGGTCTCCCCCTGGAACGTCCACTGGCCGCCCTTGGTGCGGTTCGGCCAGGGCAGCAGCACCTGCCCGGCGCCCTTCGGCGGGTTCGCGTCTTCGGGGAACTCCTCGACGTACGGCACGCCGGCGACTTCGAACGCGCGCAGGCCGGCCCCGATTTCGGTGACGACGGCGCGCGCGTTGCCGCGGGTGATCTCGAACTGCTGACCAGTCGGGTTGCCCATGCGCACGACCTTACCGATCCGCGAAGTCACTAGACCGGTCGTCATAGTTTGCGCTACGGTCCTGCTCATGGTTCGCCGCACCGACACGCGGCAGCGGATGCTCGACACCGCCGCCGACCTGTTCCAGACCCAGGGCTACCACGCCACCGGCCTCACCCAGCTGACGACGGCCGGGGGCGCGCCGAAGGGGTCGCTCTACTTCCACTTCCCCGGCGGCAAGGAGCAGCTCGCCGCCGAAGCCGTCCGGCTGTCGAGCGAACGCACCGGCGCCCTCCTCGAAGCCGTCCTCGCCGACGCGTCCGACCCGGCGACCGGGATCGACCACGCGATCGGCGCGCTCGCGGGTTTCCTGACCGAATCGGACTTCCAGCGCGGCTGTCCACTCGCGACAGTCGCGCTCGATGCCGCCGCGGCGAGCGAACCCATCCGGGAAGCGTGCACGGACGGCTACGCGTCCTGGCACGGAATCCTCAGCGGATACTTTGCGGGGCAAGGGCTTTCCGCCGACCGCGCGGACGAGCTCGCCACCGTCGTGCTCGCCGCGATCGAAGGCGGGCTGCTGCTGGCCCGCACCCGTCGCGACCTCGCGCCGCTGCGCGCCGTCGCCGCCCACCTGCACACGACCCTCGACCGGGAGTTCTCCTGATGCGCGTCCACCACCTGAACTGCGGCACCCTGCGCCCGCTCGGCGGCCGGCTGATCGACGGCCGGCCGGGCCTCCTGCGGCGCGCCACCATGGTCTGCCACTGCCTGCTGCTGGAGACCGGCACGGGGCTCGTGCTCGTCGAGACCGGCATGGGAACACCGGCCGCCGTCGACCGGACCGCCTGGCTGGGCGCCCGTTTCGTCCGCCTGTCCAACCCGGTCGCGGACCCGGCGCAGACCGCGATCGCGCAGATCCGCGCGCTCGGCTTCGACCCGGCGGACGTCCGCGACATCGTGCTGACCCACCTCGACCTCGACCACGCCGGCGGGCTCATCGACTTCCCGTGGGCGCGGGTGCACGTCTACGCCGAGGAGCTGCGGGCGTTCACCGAGCCGCGCGCCGACGAACGCGGCCGGTACCGCCGGATCCAGTTCGCCCATAGTCCACAGTGGACGTCCTATGCGGACAGCGGCGAGCCGTGGTTCGACTTCGAGGCCGTCCGGCAGCTCGACGGGTTGCCGCCGGAGATCCTGCTGGTCCCGCTGTCCGGGCACACGCGCGGGCACGCCGGGGTCGCCGTCGACACCGGGGCCGGCTGGCTGCTCAACGCCGGTGACTCCTACTTCTTCCACGGCCAGGTCGCGGCCGCCCCGCACTGCCCGCCGGGCCTGCGGTGGTTCGAGGGCCGGATGGAGACGGTGCCGCGCGCCCGGCTGGACAATCACCGCCGCCTGCGCCAGCTTGTTCAGGAGCACGGCGACGAGGTGAGCGTCTTCGCCGCGCACGACGAGACCCAATTCCTCCGGCTGAGCACCAGGAGCAGCGTATGAAGGTGCACCACCTGAACTGCGGATCGATGCGCCCGGCGGGTGGCAAGCTGCTCGACGGCGAGCCCGGCCTGCTGCGGCGGGCGGAGCTGGTCGCCCACTGCCTGCTGATCGAGACCGGCGACAGCCTGGTGCTGGTCGACACCGGCTTCGGCAGCCAGGGCGTGGCGCGGCCGGGCGAGTGGCTGGGCCGCCCGTTCCTGGCGTTGGTCGGCGCGAAGCCCGTGGCCGCCGAGACGGCCGTCGCGCAGATCAAGGCGCTGGACCTCGACCCGGCCGACGTCCGGCACATCGTGGCGACGCACCTGGACGTGGACCACGCGGGCGGGCTGGCCGACTTCCCGAACGCCGTCGTGCACGTCCGGTCCGAGGAACACCGCGCGGCGACGTCCCCGGCGAACGCGGCCGAGAAGAACCGCTACCGCGCGGCGCAGTTCGCGCACCGCCCGCTGTGGAGCACCTACGACGAGACGGGCGAGCCCTGGTTCGGCTTCGAGGCGGTCCGGTCGCTCAAGGGCCTGCCCGAGGAGATCCTGCTGGTCCCGCTGACGGGTCACACGCGCGGCCACACGGGCGTGGCGGTCGACACCGGCAACGGCTGGCTCCTGCACGCGGGCGACGCGTACTTCTTCCACGGCCAGCTGGACCCGGTGGCCCCGCACTGCCCACCGGGCCTGACGGCGTTCCAGACGATCGTCCAGACACTGCGCGGCCCCCGGCTGGAGAACCTGGCGAGGCTGCACGAGCTGGCGCGGACCCACCAGGACGAGGTCACGGTGTTCTCGGCGCACAGCCCGATCGAGCTGGCCGCGCTGCGCCGATGACGCCGGGAACCGAATGATCTTCCGCCCCATCTGAACCTCCGACGAACGGGAGGTCCGATGGTGGCGAAGACGTGGTGGAGCGCGGCCGTGCTCGGGGTGGTGGCCGCGCTGACGACGGCGTGCGGGAGCGATCCGGCCCCGCGCCCGGCCGCGGCCGCGACGCAGGACGCGGCACCGGACGCGGCGCCGCTCGACCTGTCCGGCGTCGTGCTGCTCCAGCGCCAACCGCAGACCGGCCTCGACGAAGTCGCCTTCGCCGATCCGGTGACCGGGGCGGTCCGGACCGTGCTCCCGCTGCCCGGCCGGGACACCTCGCTGACCCGCTTCGGCGAACCGACGTCGAAACTCGACCTCATTTCGCCCGACGGGCAGTACGCCACGCTCGAGACCCGCGACGGCGTCGAGGTGTTCCGGCTCAACTCCGCCGACCGGCGCTACGAGCGCACCGGGGTCGTCCCCGCGCCGGAACGGACGATGAGCGAGAAGGCGTCGCGGTTCCGGAACCCGCGGTTCGGCCCGGCCGGGTCGAAGCTGTTCTTCGACGACGGCGAGGCGGTCTACTCCGTCGACCACCGGCAGCTCGGAGTGCCGGTCAAGGAGGCGGACGTCGTGCCGAACGGCCACTTCGACCAGCACGTCCGGGACTGGTGGGTCGGCCCGCGGGACGAGGTGCTGACCTGGCGGGACGCCCGGCGCGCCGGCGACGCCTTCTCGTACCTGGCCGACTCCTCCGGCGCGATCGCCTACGCGGTCTACGAAGAACCGGGCAACACCTACAACTTCGTCGCCACGCTCGACGCGACGACCGTGCTGCTGTCCGCCGTCACCGGTTCCGACGAGCACGGCGTGCTGATGCGGCTGCACCTCGACGGCGGCACACCGCAGCCGGCCAAGCTCGTCGAAAAGTCCGAGCCGCGGATCGCCAAGGTGTCCGCCGCGCCGGACCGGGCCACGGTGCTCTACCAGACCGCGCAGGGCGAGTGGTTCTCGTCGCCGACGACACCGGGCGCGGTCGCGCGGCCCGCGTTCCCGCAGCTGCCGCCCGCCGGGACGCTGTCGGAGCGGCAGCTCGTCGGCTGGGCGTGATCAGCCGGCCGCGAGGGCCTGCTTGACGAGCGGGGCGAGCTGCTCCGGCGTCATCTTCGCCGGACCGGCGTAGTTGACCAGCACCGGCGTGCCCGCCACCAGCTCACCCGCGACGAGGGTCGCCGTCTTCTGGTCGTCGACGTAGTAGACGGCGCCGTCCGGGAAGCCCGCGACGTCCTGCGCACCCGGCTTCGCCTTCTTGATCGACGCGATGAGCTCGGCGGGCTTGCCCTGCTTGCCCTCGTAGCGGGTCACCGCGAGCGCGCCAGCGGCCTTGCCGCCGTTCTGGTACTCGCAGCTGCGCACCTTGCCGCCGTTGGCCGCGTTGTCCCGGACCGGGCCCGGCACCGCCTTGAGGTTGTCGAGGAACAGCGCCTTCGAGACCGCTTCCGCGGGCAGCAGCTTGCACGGGTCGAGCGCCGCCGCGGCGGCG
>NZ_MUMI01000399.1 GCF_002155975.1 Amycolatopsis kentuckyensis | reverse complement strand
GCCTTGAGCACCGCGAGCAGCCCGGTGATCAGCCCGATCGACCGGTCGCCGAGCACGCCCACCACCTCGCCCGGGCGCACCCCCGCCTCGACCAGCCTTCCGGCCAGCACGCCGGCTCGCTCGGCCAGCCGGCGGTAGGGCACCGTCGTGCCGCCGGCCGTGAGCGCCGGGGCGTCCGGGGTCAGCCGGGCGCGCTCGTCGACCAGGTCGTGGACGAGCCTCGGGGGCGCCGGGGGCGGGTTGCCGCCCTCGAACGTCGCCACCAGGCGGCGGTCGGCGTCCGAAGCGAGGTCGAGTTCCGACACCCGGAGTGAGGGGGCGCGCGTTCCGTCGGCGAGCGCCCGCTCGACCTGGCCGGTGAACGTCCCGTGCAGCGAAGCCCGGCCATCGCTGACGTCCAGCCGGATGCCGCCGACGTGGTACGCCGGGCCGGCCAGCCCGGCGACCTCGGCGCTGAGCTCGGCGAACGTCGGGTCGGCGGACAGGTCCAGCTCGACCGTGACGTCCCCGGTCACGGCGACCGTCTCGCTGTGCGTGCGCCGGGCGGTGACCGCCACGAGCGCGGCGAGCACCTCCCGAGGCGGTGCCTCCCCGACGCTGACTCCCTCGAGCATGATCCTCCAGACGTCGCGGGGTGGTGCCGCCCGCGACCTGAGCGTGTCGGGGCCGCCATCCGGCTGCCAGTCAGGGAACTCCCTGATGTGCCGGGGACGGCGGCGGAGGGATCCCCGACTTTCCCGGGCCCGTCCGGGCGGGAAGCCTCGACCGGGCGGGTGCGACGAAGTGGCCTAGGGAGACGCCGGATGACCGACGAGCAGCTGTCCGACTCCGACCGGCCGAACCGGGCCGTCGGTGGGCTGTCCGACTCCGACCGGCTCACCCGGGCCGTCGGCGAGCTGTCCGAGGAGCGCCGGGCCCTGCTGCTCAGCCGGCTCGGCGCGCGCCATGCCGAGCGGGCGCGGGCCGGGACGATCCCCCGCCGTCCGCCCGGCACCGATCGGCTTCCCTGCTCCGCGGGCCAGGAACGGCTCTACTACCTGCACCAGCTCGACCCGGGCTCGGTGACCTACCTGCTGCCGATCCGCCTGCGGCTGCGGGGCACGCCCGATCCCGCGGCGCTGCGGGTGGCGCTGGCCGGGCTGGTCGCGCGGCACGAGCCGCTGCGCACCGGGTTCGAGGTCGGCGGCGACCACGTGCCGAGCCAGGTGGTGCACGCCGCCGCCGAGGTGCCGCTCGCCGAGGGCTCGGGCACCGCCGCCGAGGTCGACGCCCACGTGCGGCGGCTGACCGGGGAACCGTTCGACCTGGCCGTGCCGCCGCTGCTGCGGGCCGGGCTGTGGCGGGTCACCGACCGGCCCGGCGAGTGGGTTCTCGCGCTGTGCGTCCACCACGCCGTCATCGACGGGTGGTCGCTCGGCGTGCTGGTCGAGGAGCTCGCCGAGCTGTACGGCGCCGCCGTGGCCGTCCGGCCGCCGGACCTGCCCGAGCTGCCCGTCCAATACGGCGACTACACGCTCTGGCAGCGCGACCGGCCCGCCGAGGCCGTCGCCCGCGATCTGGACTTCTGGCGCCAGGCCCTCGACGGCGCGCCCCCGCTGGAACTGGCCGGCGACCGGCCCCGCCCGGTCCGGCCCACCTTCGGCGGTGCCTCGGTGCCGGTCCGGATCCAGCCGGACCTGGTCGCCGCCCTGGACGCGCACGCCCGGGCGGCGGAGGCCACCCCGTTCATGGTGCTGCTTGCGGCGTTCACCGTGGTGCTGCGCCGCTGGTCCGGGCAGCCGGACCTGGTGGTGGGCACCCCCGTGGCCGGGCGGTCGCGCCCGGAGCTGGAACGGCTCGTCGGGTTCTTCGTCAACACCCTGGCGCTGCGCGTCGACCTGGCCGGGGCCGGGTCGTTCCGGGAGCTCGTGGGCCGGGTCCGCGCGGTCTGCCTGGCCGGCTTCGAGCACCAGGACGTGCCGTTCGAGCAGGTCGTGCGCGAGGCCGGCGTGACCCGGCAGGGCGGCCGGCCCGACCTGCCGCGGGTGTTGTTCGCCCTGCGCAACGTCCCGCTCGGCGCGCCCCGGCTGAGCGGGCTCGAAGTGGTGAACGAGGAACTGCCCCGCGTGGGCACCGACCTCGACCTCAGCCTCGAACTCGCCCCGGACGGCGACGGCGGCTACTCCGGCTGGCTGGTCTACGCCACCGACCTGTTCGACGCCGGCACCGCGGAACGGATCGGCACCGGGCTGCGGACGGTGCTCGGCGCGGTCGCGGAGGACCCCGGCCTCGCCCTCGCGGCCATCCCGGTCCTCCCGCCCGCCGAGCGGGACCGGGTGCTGGCCGAGGCCAGCGGCGCGGCGGTGCCCGCGGTGGCCCCCACGACGATGCACGCGCTGGTGGAGGCGCAGGTCGACCGCACGCCCGACGCCGTCGCCGTGCTCGGCGAAGAGCCGGTGACCTACCGGGAGCTGGACGAGCGGGCGAACCGGCTCGCCGCCGCCCTTGCCGCGCACGGGGTCCGCCGCGAAGACCGCGTCGGCGTCTACCTGCACCGCGGTCCCGACCTGCTCGTGGCCCTGCTCGGGGTGCTCAAGTCGGGGGCGGTCCACCTGCCGCTCGACCCCGGCCAGCCGGCCGAGCGGCTCGAGCTGATCCTCCGCGACGCCGACCCGGCCGTCGTCGTGACCGCACCCGGCCTCGCCCCGGCCATGACCGGCCGCACCACCGTGCTCGTCACCGGAACCGCGGGCGAGGCGGGCCGGCCGGGGGTGCCCGTCGACCCGGCGAACGCCGCCTGCCTGCTCTACACCTCCGGTTCCACCGGGACGCCGAAGGGCACGCTGCTGACCCACCACGGGGTGGCCAACCGGATGGGGCAGATGGTCACCGGCCACCGGTTCGGCCCGCAGGACGTGGTCCTGCAGAAGACGCCGATCGGCTCCGACCCGTCGCTGTGGGAGATGCTCGTGCCGTTGTGCGCGGGCGGCCGGGTCGTCTTCGCCGAGCCCGGCAGGCACACCGAGGCCGGCCACCTGCTCGGCCTGCTGCGCGAACACCGGGTCACCGCCTGCGACTTCGTGCCGTCGATGCTGGTGACCGCGCTGGCCGACCCCCGGTTCGCCGAGTCCGCGGCCTCGCTGCGGCTCGTCGTCTGCGGCGGCGAAGAACTGCCCGCCCCGGCCGCGGAGCGGTTCCTGGAACTGGTGCCGGGGGCCGTGCTGATGAACTACTACGGGCCGACCGAGGTGACCTTCGACGCCACCGCCGCGGCGGTGACCCGGCCGGTGCCGGTGCCGGTCCCCATCGGCCGCCCGCTCGCCGGGGTCGAGGCGTACGTGCTCGACGCGGACGGCGAAGTGACGCCCGCCGGGGTGCCGGGGGAGCTGTTCCTCGGCGGTGTGCAGCTCACCCGCGGCTACCTGAACCGGCCCGGGCACACCGCGGAAACCCTGGTGCCGCACCCGTTCCGGGCCGGCGACCGGCTGTACCGCACCGGCGACCGGGCCCGCCGCCGCCCCGACGGCGAGCTGGACTTCCTCGGCCGGCTCGACAGCCAGGTCAAGATCCGCGGCTACCGCGTCGAACCCGGGGAGGTCGAAAGTGCGTTGCGCACGCATGAGGACGTCGAGCACGTCGCGGTGCGGGTCTTCACCGGCGAAGCCGGGCCCCGGCTGGCCGGCTACCTGACCGTGCGCGCGGGGGCCACCCCACCGGACGCCGCCGAGCTGCGCCGGCACCTGGCCACCCGGCTGCCCGCGCCGATGATCCCGGCCGCGTTCGTCGTCCTCGACGAGCTCCCGGTGCTGCCCAACGGCAAGGTCGACCGGAACCGGCTGCCCGAGCCCGGCCACTCCGCGGTCGCGTCCGTGCCGCCGGAGACGTCGCTGCAGAAGGTGCTCTGCCACATCTGGGAGCAGGTGCTCGACGCGAAGGACATCGGCGTGCACGACGACTTCTTCGTGCTGGGCGGGCATTCCCTGCTGGCCACCCAGGTCGTGTCGCAGGTGCGCGAGGTCTTCCGGATGGACTTCCCGCTGCACTTCTTCGTCGAGACGCCGACGGTGGCCGCGTTCGCCACGTTGCTGCGCGAGCGCGGGGTCGCCGCCGGGGTCGACGTCGACAAGGTGGCCGGGATCGTGCTGCGGATCCAGGCGATGTCGGCCGCCGAGGTCGGCGACCACCTCGGAGCGGAAGCGGGGCAGCGATGACCGCCGTGTCCGACCGGGTGACCGGGGGAGCTCCGGCCATCCCGCGCTGGGCGACCGGCCGGACCGGCGTCGCCGAGCACCGGTTCCCGGCGCCGGCCGCCGTCCCGGACACCGTGTTGTTCGCCGCGCACGCGGTCGTTCTCGGCGCGCTGACCGGCGAACCGGTGGTGACCGCCGTCCACGACGGGCACCCGCGGACGGTCGACCTCGGGCACCGCACCTGGCGCGAGCTGATCGCCCACGTCACCGACGCGCCGGTGGTCCCGGCGCGCTGCGACACGGTCGTCGGGGCCGGCGACCTCGGCGAGGACGCGATAGTCCACATCGGACTCGAAGGGGACACGCTCGTCGTGCGGTGCCGGCGGGAATGGGTCGACGACGCCTACGCCGCCCGGATCGCCGACTACCACCGCACCGCCCTGCGCCTGGCCGCGGCCGATCCGGACGCCGCGCACGCGGACCAGTGCCTGCTCGGCGCCGCCGAACTGCGGCACCAGCTCACCGCGCTCAGCGGGGCACCCCGCGAGCTGCCCGACCGCCGGGTGCACCAGCTCATCGCGGACACCGCGGCGGCCCGGCCCGACGACGTCGCCGTCGTCGCCGGGCTCGACCAGCTCACCTACCGCCAGCTCGACGAGCGCGCCAACCAGGTCGCGCACGCCCTGCTGGCCGACGGCCTCGCCGCGGAGGACGTGGTCGCCGTCGTGAGCGAACGCGCCATCCCGTGGCTGGTGGCGGTGCTGGGCGTGCTCAAGGCCGGCGGCTGCTACCTCCCGGTGGAACCGCACTTCCCGGTCGAGCGGATCGCCGCCATGGTCACCCGGTCGGCGTGCCGGCGGGCGCTCACCGACGACGTCGGCGCGGCGGTGCTCGACCGGCTCGGCGGACTCGTCCCCGGGATCCGCGCCCGCGGGGTGGACGAGGTCCTGCGCGCCGGCCACCCGGCGGCCGATCCCGGGACGCCGGTGGGGGCCGGGCAGCTCGCGTACATCTACTTCACCTCCGGCTCCACCGGCGAGCCCAAGGGCGTGATGTGCGAGCACGAGGGGATGCTCAACCACATGCTCGCCAAGATCGGCGACCTGGGCGTGGCGGCGGGCACGGTGGTGGCGCAGACCGCGCCGCAGTGCTTCGACATCTCGCTGTGGCAGCTGCTCGCCCCGCTGATCACCGGCGGCACCGTGGTCATCGTGTCGCAGCAGGCCCTGCTCGACGTCGAGCAGTTCGCCGCCGAGCTGGACCGCAGCCGGGTCGAGGTCGCCCAGCTCGTCCCGTCGTACCTGGAGGTGCTGCTGGGCCACCTCGAGCGCCGCCCGCGGCCCCTGCCCGCACTGCGGTGCATGTCCGCGACCGGCGAGGCGCTCAAGGCCGCGCTCGTCCGCCGCTGGTTCACGGTGCTGCCGGAAGTGCTGCTGGTCAACGCCTACGGGCTCACCGAGACCTGCGACGACACCAACCACGAGGTGCTGGACCGGGCGCCGGACGGCTCCCGCGTGCCACTGGGGCGCGCCATCGCGGGGGTCGGCGTGCACGTCGTCGACGGCAACCTGATGCCCGTCCCGCTCGGCGCGACCGGCGAGATCGTGTTCTCCGGCCGGTGCCTGGCCCGGGGCTACGTCAACGACCCGGTCCGCACCGCACTTTCCTTCACCGCGAGTCCGTTCTTCCCCGGGCAACGGCTGTACCGCTCCGGGGACTACGGCCGGTGGACGCCCGACGGACGGCTGGAGTTCTCCGGGCGGCGGGACACCCAGGTCAAGATCCGCGGGTTCCGCGTCGAGATCGCCGAGATCGAGGACCGGCTGCTGCGCCTGCCGGGCGTGCGGGAGGCGACGGTGATCGTGGCCGGCGCCGCCGAGTCCGCCCGGCTGGTGGCCTGCTACTCGGCGCCGCCGTCGCTGGCGCCGGGGCCGCTGGTGGAGGCGCTGGCGCGGGTGCTGCCCGACTACATGGTGCCGCGGGACTGGTACTGGCTCGACGTGCTTCCGCTGACCGGCAACGGAAAGGTGGACCGCACGGAACTCGCGCGGATCACCGGCGGCCTGCACCGGGCGATGGCGGAGGACGAGCGGCCGCGTGACGGCGCCGAGCGCAGGCTCGCCGCCGCGTGGGCCACCGTGCTCGGCGTCGCGCCCGACCGCGTCGGCCGCACCGACGACTTCTTCGCCTCCGGCGGCTCATCGCTTTCGGCGCTGCAGCTGGTG
Organism: Amycolatopsis kentuckyensis; assembly: GCF_002155975.1. Classification (GTDB taxonomy): domain Bacteria; phylum Actinomycetota; class Actinomycetes; order Mycobacteriales; family Pseudonocardiaceae; genus Amycolatopsis; species Amycolatopsis kentuckyensis. The sequence goes on along the minus strand of NZ_MUMI01000399.1, from coordinate 3,291 downwards.
ATCGAGCTCGACCGGGCGATCTCGCTCGGCGACGTCACCGCGCACCCGGTGCTCGCCGACCTGGCTCCGGTCCTCGACACCGGCGCGGCCGGGCCGCGCCCGGTGCTGCACCGGCTGACCCCGCCGGCGGGGCGGACCCTGGTGTGCTTCCCGTACGCGGGCGGCAATGCGGTGACGTACGTGCCGCTGGCCGGCGAGCTCGCCGCCGCGGGCTGGGCCGTGTACGGGGTCGAACCGCCGGGCCGGGACGGTGTGTCCGCCCCCGTGCCGGTGGCGGAGCTGGCCGAGCTGGTCGCCGACGAGCTCGCGCCGGGACCGGTGACGCTGTGGGGACATTCGATGGGGGTGGCCGCGGCTTTGGCCACCGCGCGGCTGTTGCTCGCCCGCGGTCACGACGTGCGCCGGGTCTACCTCGGCGCCCAGCTGCCCGGCGAGAGCGGCGCCCGGCGGGCGCAGGCCGCGGAAGTGGCGGCGCTGCCGGACGAGGCGGTCGTGACCGAGCTCGCCGAGAGCGGCCGGCCGGAGCTGGCCGAGGTGTCCGGTGCGCACCGCCGCCTGCTCGCGGACGCGTACCGGCACGACGTGGCGGCGGCGTGCGGGTACCTCGCGGACGCCCTCGACGCGGGCGACCGGCTCGACGTGCCGGTGACGGTGGTGCTCGCGGCCGACGACGTCCCGGACGAGGGCGATCCGGGGGACTGGTCCCGGCTGGCGCGCGAGGTCCGGGTGCTGGAACTGCCGGACGGCGGCCACTACTTCGCCGCGTCGCGGCCCGCGAGCGTGGCCGGGGTGATCGCCGGAACGGACTGAGGTGGGGGACTTCCGAGGCCGGAAGTCCGCCCGGTCTCACACGTTCTGGTTCGGGAAGTAGTCTTCGCACCCGCCGTCGCGGCGGACGTCCCACGTGGCGCAGTGCAGCGAACCGCCGTACTCGTAGACGTGCCGGAACGGCAGCGGCAGCACCTCGAAGCCCAGGCTGCACAACAGGTCCTGCAGCGGCTTCTCCTGCTCCTCGACGATGATCTTCGACGGCGAGATGCTGAGCACGTTGATCGACACCCACTTGGACGACTGGCAGTAGCGGGGCATCTCGTCGTTGCCGGTGAGCGGCTGGGGCGCGGTCACGAACTCCCAGTCGTTGGCCAGGAACAGCTTCTCCTCGCCGCTGCTGATCGGGCGCTCGGGGTTGGTGAGCACCAGGCCCGCGCGCAGCGGGATGAACGTCGCGTCGATGTGGGACGGGAAGTAGTCCAGCGGGAAGTGCACCGGGTGCACGCGGAAACCCTTCGGCTCCAGGTGCCGGGTGAGCCACCGGATGCCCGCGCGGTTGGTGGTCATCGACTCCTGGACGAAGATGTCCTTGCCCATCCGCGCCATGTCCGCGGCGTCGAAGACGACCTCGTCCTGCGTCACGCAGAACTCGAAGTTGTGCATCTCCTCGTGCCGCTTCGACAGCGGCCAGGTCCAGAAGTCCTGGCGGTACATCTCGTCGGCCATGGACGGCTTCGGGGCCACCGACCACGTCATCTGCGGGTCCTGGTCCCAGTACTCGTAGACCAGGCTCCGGTAGGCCTCGTACTCGAAGTACCGCGACCGCCGCGACATCGTCGCCTCGAGGATCTCGTGGCCGAGGGTGATCATCACGTCCCGGGGGCAGACCGCGCAGTACTGGTTCTCCACCTCGAACGTGGGCGTCTTGAGCGGGATCGAGTAGTCCCGCGGCGACGGCCGGCGCACCGTGACCCCGTGCGTCTCGAGCAGGGACACGAGCCCGGCGAGCTCCTCTTCGGCCTTTTCGTTGAGTTCCCGGGGTTTCGGGCCGGTGGGGAACGGTCGTGGCTCGGGCAGCCCGCGCTCCTGGGGCCGGTGTCCCGGCTCGGTCGGCTCGAAGCAGGCGTTCTCCGCGGTGCCCACGACGACCTCCTGGAGAGTGTCCCACTCGTTCCAGGAGTTGACGATTCTGGTGTCAGTCCGCATCGGCTCGTCACATCTCTCTGTAGGACGGTTGCTCGCCCCATTCCACCGGTCATCCTGCGGTGGCCACAGTCCGGAGAACCCCGTATCCGCGGGGCTGTGCGGGGAATGTCGGACTTCGCGGCACCGGCGCCGCCGGGCACAGTGGACGGCGTGCCGCTCACCATCGACGCCCGCTTCAACGGTCCGGACGACAGCGCCAACGGCGGCTACGCGTGCGGGCTGTTCGCCGGCGTGTGCCCGGACCCGGTGGCCGTGACGCTGCACGCCCCGCCCCGGCTCGGCGTGCCGCTGCGGGCCGAGTTCGGCGGGCGGCGGGCCCACCTGTGGGACGGGGACGCGCTCGTCGCCACCGCCGCACCCACCCGCCACCGGGTGGTGCCGCCGGCGCCGGTGCCGGTCGCGGCGGCCCGGGCGGCCGGTGCGCACTACCGCGGCCGCCGGGGACACCCGTACCCGCACTGCTTCGCCTGCGGGCCGGACCGGGACGTCGGCGACGGCCTGCGGCTGGCGCCCGGGCCGGTGCCGGACCGGACGGGCACGGTCGCCTGCCCGTGGGTCCCGGACGCGGATCTGCTCGCCGCCGACGGCCGGGTGCGGGCGGAGTTCGTCTGGGCGGCGCTGGATTGCCCGTCGGGCTGGACGGCGGACCTCGTCGCGGCGCCGAAGGTGCTCGGCTGGATGCGCGCCGAGGTGATCCGGCGGCCGCTCGCCGGGCAGCCGTGCGTGGTGGTGGCGGCGCTGGACAGCCTGGGCAGCGGAGGGCTCGCCGCGAGCTCGGCGCTCTACGACGAGGCGGGGACGCTGCTGGCGCGGGCCACCACCCGCTGGTACGCCCCGGCCGGCTGAGGAATCCCCTACACCGGCGTCGCGCGTCCGGGGTTCTCCGGACTCATCCCGACCCGGGGGAGCGCGGTTCGATGGTCCGGGCGGCCCGCGACTGCGTGCTGTCGACGAACGGGGAGAGCGCGACATGCGAATTCCGACTTCGATCGACGCGATCGGGGACAACACCATCGACCTCGACGCCGTCGACCTCGTGGACCCTCGGACGTACTCCGAGGGCGACCCCCACCCGATCTGGGCCGAGATGCGCCGGCGGGAGCCGGTGCGCTGGCACCCCGTCGGCAGCGACCTGGGGTTCTGGTCGGTGACCACCTACGAGCACGGCTCCTGGGTGCTGCGGGACCACGAAACCTTCACCTCGCAGCGCGGCACCCTGCTCAACCTGCTGGGCAAGGACGACCCGGCGGGCGGGCAGCAGATGGCCGCCACCGACCCGCCGAAGCACACCCGGATGCGCGAGCCGCTGCAGCG
>NZ_MUMI01000398.1 GCF_002155975.1 Amycolatopsis kentuckyensis | reverse complement strand
CAATCACGCGAGTCCCGTCGCTGATCACGCGAGTTCCGGGCTCAATCACGCGGATCCCGTGGCTGATCACGCGAGTTCCGGCCTCAATCACACGAGTCCCGTCGCTGATCACGTGAGCGGCGGCGCGGGGTCTGCTTGCGGGACTCGGGGCTCGATCGCGCGGCTCGGAAGCAGCGGCCTCGATCGCGGGCTGGGAAGCCGCCGTGCGGGCGAGGTGATTGCGGAGGTCGGCGAGCGAGCCGGCGCGGAGTGGGCGATCACGCGGGAGGGGAGGGCTGCCGGATCGAAGCCGCGGGCCGGGCCACCCGCGACACCGCCGGCCGGGCCACCCGCGAAGTCGCGGGACGGGAGGCGCTGCCCGGATCGAAGCCGCGGACGGGGTCACCCGCGATGCCATAGGCCGGGTCACCCGCGAAGCCACCGGCTGGGTCACTCGCGAAGCCGCCGACCGGGCCACCCGCGACGCCATAGGCCGGGTCACCCGTGTGGGGGTCACCCACTGTCACCGCACGTCGCGGGCCTGAACCGCCCGGGTTGAGCACACAAGAAGATCCGCGTCCCCCCTGACGGAAGGACGCGGATCTCGTCGTCTTGCGGCGCTACTGCTCCTCGAAGCGCTGGCGGAAGCGCTCCTCCATCCTCTGGGTGAAGGAACTCCGGCGACCCGATGGCTTCCCACCGCGGGCACCCGGTCCACCGCCCTTGCCGTCTCCGTCGGCGCCGTGCCGAATCGATGTGACGGCCATCATGACTCCGAAGAACATCACGAGGAACCCGAGCACGCTGATCAGCGGGATGTCGGCCACCCGGAACTGCGGCACCACCACGCCCAGCACCAGCAGGGCCACGCCCACTACGAACAGGGCGATGCCCTGAATACGCCGTCGGCGAGCGGGGCGCCGCAACCGGGTGCCACGCACCGTGGATGCGAACTTGGGGTCCTCGGCATAGAGCTCGCGCTCGATCTGATCGAGCAGCCGCTGCTCATGCTCGGAGAGTGGCATCTTTCCTCCTCCGGCACAGCTGTCGCGGGCGCCGGGCCGCGCAACGTCCTGGACCCAACAGCCAACCCCAGGCGGGGTGGCACTGTCCAGGATACGAGGCCCGCGCCCGCACGACTACCCGATCCCGCATCCAGAAGGGATCGAATTGGGCTAAATCCCGCCCGAGGGGCGTTGCGGACCGTCACCGTGGCCGATCGTGACCGTTTTGCCGCCCACCCGCCGTTGTGGGGGAACGTCACCGAGCCCAAGATCACCCTCCGTGCTCCCGCGGCCCCAGCAGCGACGCCGGCCGTACCGCGGCCGAGCCGAACTTCGACCGCGCGACGTCCGCCGCCACCTCCGCGTCCCGCCAGCGCGGGGCCGGTGAGTCGAACACCAGCTGCTCCCCCGCCTCCCCGGTGTCCAGCCCCTCGACGCGGACGCCGATCAGCCGCACCGCCCCCGTCGGCGCGTGCTCGGTGAGCAGCGCCACGGCCACCGCGTGGATCTCGCGCGCCACGTCCGTCGCCGAGACCAGCGTGCGGGCCCGGGTGATCGTCCGGAAGTCCGCGAACCGCACCTTGATCGAGACCGTCCGGCCGCGCACGCCCCGCTCCCGCAACGTCGCCCCCACGCGCGAAGACAACCGCAGCAGCTCGAGCCCGAGCGCAGCGCGATCGTGCAGGTCGACGTCGAAGGTGTGCTCCGCGCCGATCGACTTCTCCGGCGAGTCGACCACCACCGACCGCTCGTCCACCCCGTGCGCGAGCCGGTACAGGTGCTCGCCGACCGCCACGCCCAGCGACTTCTTCAGCCGCTCCGGCGGGAACGCGGCGACGTCGGCGATCGTGGCCAGGCCCAGGCGCCGCAGGTGCTCCTCGGTCCGCGCGCCGACGCCCCACAGCGCCGACACCGGCAGCGGGTGCAGGAACGCCAGCGTCTCCGCCGCCGGCACCACGACCATCCCGTCCGGCTTCGCCATCCCCGACGCCAGCTTCGCGACGAACTTGACCTTCGCCACCCCCACCGAGCAGGTGATCCCGTGCTCGGCCGCGACCCGCGTGCGGATCTCCGCCCCCAGCGAAGCCGGCGTGGCGCCCAGCCGCCGCAGCGCCCCGCTGACGTCCAGGAACGCCTCGTCCAGGCTGAGCGGCTCGACCAGCGGCGTCAGTTCGCGGAAGATGCCCATCACCCCGCGGGACACCGAGCCGTACAGCCCCGACGTCGGCGGGATGTTGATCAGCTGCGGGCACAGCCGCTTCGCCGTCGAGAACGGCATGGCCGAGCGCACGCCGAACTTCCGCGCCGGGTAGTTCGCCGCCGCCACGACCGCCCGCGGCCCGCCCCCGGACACCACGACCGGCCGATCCGCCAGCTCGGGCCGGGTCCGCAGCTCGACCGACACGAAGAACGCGTCCATGTCGACGTGCAGCAGCCCGCACCCGGTGTCGTCCGGCACCGGCTCACCCGGCCGGACGCGGAACCGGCCCATCCCGCCCGGCAACTCGGCATTTCGTCCCACGCCGAGGACGCTACCGGCCACCACCGACATTTTGCGGGGGCGCGGGTGGCGGAGCCCCCGACCTGGGGCGGAGCCCCGGATGTCACCGACATTTTGCGGGGGCTCGGGTGGCGGAGCCCCGGATGTCACCGACAGTTTCGGATCACCGGGGACGCGACGGCGGAACCCGCCGGAAAGGGTCAGACCGGGCGCGCCACCGCGTGCAGCCGGCCCGCGATGTCCCGCAGCGCCGGCGTCCCCGCGGCCGCCCGTTCGAACGCCGCGAGTTCGTCGTCCCGGACGTCGCCGGTGACCAGGTCGGCGATCACCCGGTCGCCCTGCAGCAGTGTCACTGCGAGGCCGGCGGCCTCCAGGTCGGCACGCAGGCCGTCGGCGGAGAAGCGCCGCAGCACCGTGTCGCCCGGGGCGATCCCGTCGGCGCTCTCGAGCAGCTGCCGCGCCTCGCCCACCCGGCCCGCGAGCGCCCGGTGGAACGCCGCCGCGTGCCGGTTCGCGACCAGCACCGACACCGCGCCACCCGGCGCGACCGCCGTGGCCAGCGCCGCCAGCACCGCGGCCGGGTCGTCGACGATCTCCAGCAGCCCGTGCGCCAGCACGAGGTCGGCCGAGCCGGCCTCGACGTGCCGGCCGAGCGCGTCGGAGTCGTCCGCGATCACCGTGATCAGCTCGGAGACGCCCTCCTCCTCGGCGCGCCGCTGGAGCGTGGCCAGTGCGTTCGGGCTCGGCTCGACGACCGTCACCCGGCAGCCCGCCGCCGCGAACGGCACCGCCCAGCCGCCGCTGCCACCACCCACGTCGACGACGCGGGGGTGCTCGGCGCCCCGGGCGCGAGCGGCCTCGATCTCGGCCTCGAGCACCCGGCGGACGGCACCCGAACCCCGGGCGGCCACGGTCTCCGTCTTCATGTCGCACAGGGTAGTGCCCACCGCCGCCCGCCTCCCGGCCTCCTCCCTTCGAGTGAACGGCCCTTGCCCGGCGGCACCTTCCGCCCGCACCCGTAGGCTGGTGAACGTGCACACGGTCGCCGTACTCAGCCTCAAGGGAGGCGTCGGCAAGACGACGGTCGCTCTCGGTATCGCGTCCGCCGCCTTGCGTAGGGGCACGCGGACGCTGGTGGTCGACCTGGACCCGCAGGGCAACGCGACCACGTCGCTCGACCCGCCCTACACCGACGCCACCCTCGCCGACGTGCTCGAGAACCCCACCCGCGAGATGCTGGAACGCGCGATCGCGCCGAGCGTCTGGAGCGAGGACGTCGACGTGCTCGTCGGCACCGAAGAGCTGGAGCTGCTCAACGACCCGGACGCCGACAGCGAGCGCCTGGCGAACTTCTCGCGCGCGCTGGACGAGCTGCACCGCACGTCGCTGCGCGAAACCCCGTACGAGCTGGTGATCCTCGACTGCCCGCCGTCGCTGGGCCGCCTGACGAAGTCGGCGCTGGTCGCCGCGGACAGCGCGCTGATCGTGACCGAGCCCACGATGTACGCCGTCGCCGGGGCCTCCCGCGCCCTGGAGGCGATCGAGAAGATCCGCAAGGAGCTCAACCCCGACCTGCGCCCGATCGGCGTCCTGGTGAACAAGCTGCGCGTGCGCTCCTACGAGCACCAGTTCCGGATCGCCGAGCTGCGCGAGAACTTCGGCTCGCTGGTGATGCCGACGGCGATCACCGACCGGCTCGCGGTGCAGCAGGCCCAGGGCGCGTGCAGCCCGATCCACGAATGGCACTCGCCGGGCGCCCAGGAGATCGCGCTGACGTTCAACATGGTGCTGGCGAAGATCCTGCGATCGAACCGGGCGGGCCGGCACCGCATCGCCGGCGAGGAGCCGGAAGGCCCCGACTGGCCCGAGGGCCCGGCCCCGGAGACGCCCGAAGCCCCCGACACCCCGGCCGAAGTGTCCGAATCCGCGGGGTGAGCCGTGCCCGAAGGTGACACCGTCTTCCTGGTCGCCAAGCGCTTCGCCGACGCGATGGCGGGGAAGACGTTGCTGCGCGGGGAATTCCGGGTGCCGCAACTGGCCACCGTGGACCTGTCCGGCCGCGAGGTGCTCGGCGTCGGAACGGTCGGCAAGCACCTGTTCACCCGCTTCTCCGGCGACCTGACCCTGCACTCGCACCTGATGATGGACGGGATGTGGGACGTCTACCCGGCCGGCGCGAAGTGGCGGCGCCCCGGCCACCACGCGCGCGTGCTCCTCACCGCGGCCGACGTCCAGGTGATCGGGTTCCGCGTCCACGACCTGAAACTCGTGGCCACGAGCAAGGAACACGACCTCGTCGCCCACCTCGGCCCGGACCTGCTGGATCCGAAGTGGACGGACGAGCACCGGAAGCGGGCGATCGCGAACCTGACCGCCGCCCCGGCGCGCGAGCTCGGCCTCGCCCTGCTCGACCAGCGCGTGATGGCCGGCGTCGGGAACCTCTACAAGTGCGAAATCGCGTTCCTGCTCGGGGTGACGCCGTGGACGCCGATGTCCGAAGTGGACGCCGAGCGCACGGTCGCGCTGGCCCGCAAGCTGTTGCTGGCCAACGCCCTCGCCGGGCGATTCGACCAGAGCACCACCGGCCACCTCGACCGCAACCGCAAGAACTGGGTGTACGAGCGCACCCGCCAGGGCTGCTTCCGCTGCGGCGGCAAGCTCCTGGTCCGCACGCAGGGCCACGACGTCCAGCGGCGGCCGACCTGGTTCTGCCCGAAGGACCAGGCAGGCCCGTACCCGGCGCAGTAAGCTGGCGCACGTGACGACGTTCAAGCTCCCGCTCTACGGGGCCGACACCGAACGCGGCGACCTCGCTCCCTGAGTCGCCCGCGCGCGCCTTCCGTCACCTTCCTCGAACACCACAGGGAGCTTCGTCATGCCCGCAATCCTCTCCGGGCCGGCGCTGCGCGCGTTCGCGCACGCCCTGCCCAAGGTCGAACTGCACGTCCACCTGGTCGGCTCGGCGAGCCTGCCAACCGTGCTGGAGCTGGCCCGGCGCCGCCCCGCCGCCGGCGTTCCCACCGACGAGCGCGAGCTCGCGGAGTTCTTCACCTTCCGCGACTTCGCCCACTTCCTCACCGTGTACCTCGCGGTCACCTCGCTCGTGCGCGACCGCCACGACATCCACACCCTCGTCACGGGCCTGGCGGCGGATCTCGCCGCGCACAACTGCCGCTACGCCGAAGTCACCGTGACGCCGTACAACCACCTGCTCGACGGCATGTCCGGCGACGACCTGCTGGCCGGGCTGGAAACCGGCCGGGCCCACGCCGCCGAACGGGGCGTGGAACTGGCCTGGTGCTTCGACATTCCGGGCGAAAAGGGCATCCGGGCCGGGCTGGAGACACTCGTGTTCGCGTTGCGCGAACGCCCCGGCGGCCTGGTGTCGTTCGGCCTCGGCGGCCCGGAGCTCGGCGTCGGGCGGGCGCAGTTCGAGCCGTACTTCACGCGGGCGCGGGAAGCCGGGCTGCACAGCGTCCCGCACGCCGGCGAGACCACCGGCCCGGCGACCATCTGGTCCGCGCTGCACGACCTCGGCGCGGAGCGGATCGGCCACGGCACCAGCTGCGCGGCCGATCCGGCCCTGCTCGAACACCTTGCGACGCACCGGATCCCGCTCGAAGTGTGCCCGACGTCGAACGTGCGGACCGGCCAGGTCGCGGACATCGCCGCGCACCCGGTGCGGCGGATGCTGGACCACGGCGTCGTCGTCACGCTCAGCACCGACGACCCGCCGATGTTCGGCGCCACGCTCACCGGCGAGTACGTCGCCGTCGCCGAGGCGCTGGGCCTCACCGCGGCGGAACTGGCCCGCCTCGCGGAGAACGCCGTCGACGCCTCCTTCCTCGGCGAGCAGCGGAAAGCCGTCCTGCGGAACGAGATCACCGAAATGACGTTGCACAGCACCGCGGACTTCACCTAGCGTGGCAGTACACGAGAAAGGAGGTGGTCCTAAGTTGTATTCCAACAGGACTCGTGAGGTGACTGTCCGCTAGCGGATGGTACGTGGAGGACTTTGAGCAGCGATACAACCGAGCCACCTTCGGCTCATCGCCTGCTTCACGTGGTGCCTGATAGCGAATACCAGGCAGTCACCGTGCCCCCGGGGTTCCCGAGCACCAGTCCGGCTCGGGCTCGGACGTTTGACGGCGTCCGAGAGCACCCCCAGGGGCCCCTTTATTTCGCTCATTCGTGCAGGTCATGCCACCCGGCGTAGCAGGACGACCGTCCGGCGATCAGCAGTTCGCCGTTCCGTCCCCCGGACGGCTGACGCTCGCTAGCCTGGATGCATGCTCAGGCCCGACTACCCGATCACCACGGCCCGGCTGATCCTGCGTCCGTTCACGCCCGGGGACCTCGACGCGCTGAACTCCTTCCAGTCCCGCGCCGATGTCGCCCGCTACCTGTACTGGGGTCCGCGCAGCCGCGCCGAGTCGGCCGCGGCGCTCGCGAAACGGGTCCACAGCTCGACGTTGACGAAGGAAGGCCAGTTCCTGGCCGTGGCGGTCGAACTGGCCGCGACCGGCCAGCTGATCGGCGACCTGAACCTGGAGTGGCTGAGCAGCGAACACCGCCAGGGCGAGGTCGGGTTCGTCTTCCACCCGGACCACCACGGCAAGGGCCTCGCCGCCGAGGCGGCCACCGAGCTGCTGCGGCTGGGCTTCGAAGACCTGGGGCTGCACCGCATCATCGGCCGCTGCGACGGCCGGAACACCGCGTCCGCCGCGTTGATGGAACGTCTCGGCATGCGCCGCGAAGCGCACCTCAGGGAGAACGAGATCGTCAAGGGCGAGTGGACCGACGAGCTCATCTACGCGATGCTCGAGGACGAGTGGAAGGACCGCGATTAGTGGCGGCCTTCACTCCCGCGTGACGCTCGGGTCGCGCCTGGCGGGCGATTTGGCAGCATAGGGGCGTGTTCTTCGACAAGATCGTCCGCCCGGCGCTGTACCGGCTGTCCTCCCGCGACCCCGAACTGGTGCACGAGCGCACGATCGGCGTCCTGGCCCGGCTCGGCAAGCTCGCCCCCAGCGGCGTTCTCCGCGTCGACGACCCGGTGACCGTGCTGGGCCTGCGCTTCCCCAACCGCGTCGGCCTCGCCGCCGGGATGGACAAGAACGGCCGCGCGCTGCCCGCGTGGGCCGCGCTGGGCTTCGGGTTCGTCGAAGTCGGCACCGTGACGCGGCTGGCCCAGCCGGGCAACCCGAAGCCGCGGCTGTTCAGCCTGCCCGCGAGCGACGCGGTGATCAACCGCATGGGCTTCAACAACGACGGCGCCGAAGCGCTCGCGGCCAAGCTCGCCCGCGACGGGAAACCGGGCGTCCCGCTGGGGATCAGCATCGGCAAGTCGAAGGTGACGCCGCTCGAAGACGCCGTCGAGGACTACCGGTTCTCGCTGCGCGCGCTGCACCCGTACGCGGACTACTTCGCGATCAACGTCAGCTCGCCGAACACACCGGGGCTGCGGCAGCTGCAGGACCGCACCGCGCTCGCCGAACTGCTCGGCGAGCTGCGTTCGACGTCGGCCGAGCTCGCCGGCGGCGGGTCGCCGGTGCCGGTGCTGGTGAAGGTCGCGCCCGACCTGACCGACGACGCGCTGGCCGAGCTGCTGGAGGTCGCGCTCGACCACGGCGTCGCCGGGATCATCGCCACGAACACGACGCTGTCGCGCGAGGGCATCGCGCCCGCGGAAAGCGGACTGGCCGGACAGGCGGGAGGACTGTCCGGCCGGCCGCTGACCACCCGCGCGGCCGAGGTCGTGCGGTTCGTGCACGACCACACCGGCGGGAGCCTGCCGATCATCGGCGTCGGCGGGATCATGGGCCCGGACGACGCGGTCCGGCTCGTCGACGCCGGCGCGTCGCTCGTGCAGCTCTACACGGGCTTCGCGCTGCACGGGCCGGGGTTGGTGCGCCGGGTCAGCCGGGGTCTCGCGGCCCGGCGGTAGACGCGAAGCGCACGTAACCGCGCCAGGACTCGTAGCGGTCCAGACCGGGTCCCTCCGCCGTCAGGCAGCGGACGGCCAGGGGTGCGGTGCCGTCGTCGAGCACGACGCGGTCGAGCACGAAGGGCTCCTTCAGCGTGGTGGCGAACCGCTCGAACGCGGCCGGGGACAGCCGCCAGCGCTCGCCGTCGAGGCTGGCGGTGCCCTCGAGGACGCCCGGCTGCGGCGGTTCGGTGTCCAGGAGCACCATCCGGTAGGCCTCGGTGGTCCGGACCGGTCCGGTGAAGCGGGCGCCGAGCGCGGTGAGGTCGGCGTTGAGCGGCTGGCCGCGCAGGTGCGCGCCGAACACGACGACGTCCTCCCCCGGCTCCGGGTAGGGCGTCATCGGCTCGTCCGTGCAGACGGTGGCCAGGTCGAGGGCGATCTGGTCTTCGAACGCCCGCGTCAGGAAGGTGACGCCGAACGGACGGCGGTCGCCCGGCAGCACCGGGACGGACACCGCGGCCACGTCGAGGAGGTTCGCGAAGGCCGTGCAGGAGGTCAGGCGGTGGCCCACGCCGGCCGGGTCGGCCAGCGCTTCGGTGATCCCCGGCTGCTCCGGCACGGTCGGCAGGAGGAGGGCGTCGAAGTCGTCGAAACCCCGCTCGGGCACGGAGATCGGGGTGAGCACGGCGCCCGCCGCGGTCAGCCGGGCGACGACGGCCTCGAGCGCCAGGCTCGCCGCCTCGCCGAGGGGAAGGCCGACGGGGTAGGCGATCCGCGGGTGCTCGCCGGCGCCGAGGCGGACGTCGGCGGGCCAGGCGCGGTCGCCGCCGGTCATCAGGGTGAGAGCGCGATGGGCCGTGACCAGGCCCTTCGCGTACACGGAGACGTTGTCGGCGGCGGGCAGCAGGCCGCGCGTGGGCTTCACCGCGGCGACGGCGTTCAGCGCCGCCGGGACGGCGCCCCCGGTGCTCAGCGCCAGGTCGACGACGCCGAGCGCGACGGCGACCGCGGCGCCGTTGCCACCGGCCTTCGTGCGGTCCCAGGCGCCGGAGATCATGGCGGCGCCGGTCTTGCCGAGCACGACGGCGCCGGCGGCGGTCAGCCGGGTGACGACCGCGGCGCTGGTTTCCGGAACGCCGTGGCCGGACGGCTGCCCGGCGACGTCGATCAGGTCCTGGACGGCGACGACCGTGCCGGCCAGCGGCAGGTCTTCACCGGCCTTGACGCGTTCGTCGACGGCCTTGGCGTCGACGAGGACGTCTTCGACGGCGCGGAGGGTGGTCCAGAGTTCGGGGCGGCCGGCCTCGGTGAGGCGTTCGAAGGCCGCGATGACGCGCTGGGAGGCGGTGGGCGGGGTGATCGGCACGGGGTCCGGGTCCGGCGGGAGCGTGTTCACGGGGCGTCCTTTCCTCGGCGGTCCAGAAAGTCCACTGTGTACGGTCGGCGCCGGCGATCCTCAGTGCACGGCGGGCCTCCCGGCGAGTGACACCTCTTCATGCATGACAGAAACGTTAAGGCGCGGACGTTTCCGTAGCCACCAGTTTCCGATTACGCGCGGGTTTCGGCCCCGGAAGGTGAACAGGGGGCGACGCCGGGGTGAAACGCACGATCACGCACGCGCCGTGACGACCAGCCGCATCCCCCGGTTGGCGGCACCCGAACGGCCGAGTTTCAGATCCCAATGGCCCAGCAAACCCCAATTCCGCGTGACCGAGCCCGAAACTGGCGTGACTGAGCCCGGAACTCCCGTGACCGAGCCCGGAACTCGCGTGATTGAGGCCGGAACTCGCGTGATCAGAAGGTCAACTCGCGTGATTGGAGGGTCGAC
>NZ_MUMI01000397.1 GCF_002155975.1 Amycolatopsis kentuckyensis | reverse complement strand
TCGACGCCGAGCCGGCAAGCCGCTTGCCCGTGGATGGCCCGAGCCCGCTCGGCGTGCCCTCGCGCGGCCGGGAAGTCGCCGCGTTCGAGGTCGACGGCCGCCGTGGCGAGCAGGCTGTCGGCCAGGATCAAGCTGTGCCCGGTTTCCACGCTGATGGCCCGTGCGCGGCCGGCCGCGTCGTAGGCTTCGCCGAACGCCTTCCGGTGCCGGTGGACCGCGGCCAGGGCGACCAGCGCGTCGCCGCGGCCACGCGGGTGGTTCGCTTCGGTCGACAGGTCCAGTGCCGATTCGAGTTCGGTGCGGGCCGCCGCGACGTCGCCGAGTTCGATCATGACCGTGCCGATGACGTGGTGCGCGCCGGCCTGGGTCCGGACCATGGCCAGCCGCGTCGCCTTGGCCAGGGCCTCACGGGCGACCGCCAGGGCGTTGTCGTGGTCACCCAGGTCGCGTAGCGCTCCCGCCAGGTTGGCGAGAACACTCGCCTCGTCGGCGTGCTCGCCGGTCGACCGGCACAGTTCGAGACCGGTCCGGTAGTGCTCCACGGCGCGCTCCAGGTCGCCGAGCGCCTGACTGGACCGGCCCGCGTGACTTTCCGCGAGCTGGCGCCCGGCGGCGTAGCCCTGCCGGGTCGCCGTCTCGATCGCCCGGGTGTGGAGTTCGTAGGCCCCGCGGAGGTCGCCGAGTTCCCAGCGCGCGTCGCCGAGCACGACGAGGTTCGGGACGGACGCGGTCCCCTCCCCCAGCAGCTCGAGCTCGACCGACTGCCGGTAGTACTCGGCCGCGTCCCGGAGCCGGCCCATCGAGATCGACGTGCGTCCCAGGTCGCTGAGGACGAGCCTCCGGAGGTTCGGCACATTCAGCTCACCGGCGAGTTCCGCCGCCTCGTCGAGGTGGCGGAGCGCTTGCGCATGATCCGCCCTGCTCCAGTACGCACCGCTGAGCACCCGCAGGCACAGCACCTGCCCGGCCACGTTCCCGGCTTCACGCGCCGCGGCGAGCGAAGCCCGGCTGACCGGAACCCACTCCGCGGAGCGGCGGCGTTCGAACTCCGGGTGCAGGGCGATGCAGAGCTGAGTCGCCAGCGCGTCGAGGCCGGTCTCGGCGGCCTGCCGGGTCAGCGCCGTCAAGGTGGTGAATTCGCCGTCGAGCCAGGTGAGTGCCTCGTCGGCCGCCGAGAACGAAGGGTCCTGGTGGCGGACACTCGCGTACTCGTCCCGGTACGAGCGCGGATGCCGCAGCTGCGCCGCTTCGGTGGCCAGCCCGGCGTAGTGCCCGATCAGCCGGTGCAGCGCCCGGGCCCGCTGCTCGTCGTCATCGTCGGCCAGGCAGCGAGCCCGGGCCCACGAATGCAGGAGCGCGTGCTGGACGTACCGCGCCGGCGACCGTTCGACGACGAGGTGCAGGTCGACCAGGGTGTACATGATCCGCACCAGGCAGTCCGGCGCCAGCTCCGCCGCGTGGGCGAGGGCCGGGAAGGTGATTCCGCCGGCCGGGAACAAGCCGCAGAGCCGGAACACCCGTTGTGCCGCGGGTTCCAGAGCCCGGTACGACAGCGAGATGGCGGTCCGTACCGCGGTCTCCCGGTCGACGGCCGCGTCGAGGACCGCGAGCGGGTCGGCCGACCGGAGCTCCCGGACCATCGTGGAGAGCGGGGTGCCCGGCCGCACGCGGGCGATCGCCGCGGCGATCCGCAGCGCGAGCGGAAGCCGTCCGCACACCTCGGCCAGCTCGGCGGCCGCCGCTCGATCGGCGTCGGCCCGGTCCGGGCCGGCGGTGCGCCGGACCAGCTCGGCGGCGTCGTCCACCTCGAGCGGTCCCAGCTCGCGCGACTCGGCACCTTCCCGGGCGACCAGCCCGACCAACCGGGTCCGGCTGGTGATCAACACGGCACAGCCCGGCGTACCGGGCAGCAACGGGCGGACCTGCCCGGCGCTGCCCGCGTCGTCGAGCACGAGCAGCACACGCCGTCCGGCGACGGCGGACCGGAAGCGCGCCGCGAGCTGGTCCGGTTCCCTCGGCAGATCCCGTTCGCGCGGTCCCAGCGCGCGCAGGAACCCGGTCAGCACGTCCGCCGGATCGGCCGGGCGGGCATCGGCGAACCCCCGCAGGTCGGCGAACAACTGGCCGTCGGGGAAGTCCGGTGCGGCCCGGTGCGCCCACCGGATCGCCACCGCCGTCTTGCCGACGCCCGGCATGCCCGTGAGCACCGCGATCCGGCTGTCCGACGAGCCCGCCAGCAGCCGATCGAGCGCGGCGAGGTCCGGCTCGCGCCCCACGAAACCGCCGACGCCGAGGGGCAGTTGCCGGGGAACCGGCGGATCGTCGGCGGCCCGCTTCTCCGAGTGCAGGTGGCCGGCCACCCGGAACCAGGCCTCGTTCCAGCTACCCCACTCCGCGCGGGGCACTCCCAGCGCGATCACGATCCGGTCGAACACGTCGGACGGTGGGTGGATCTTGCCGGAAACGTAGGCGTGCACGGTCGAGCGGGGCACATCGACCAGGCGGGCGAGCTCGGCCAGGCTGACCCGGGCCCGGCCCGTTCCCCGAGCCGCCAGCCGGCGCAACAGGTCGACCTCGCGCACGAAGCCGGTGACGTCGGCGATCCGGGCGGGATCCGGCCCGCCGACGTCGCTGCCCATCCGCCTCGCACCCTTCCACCCGATCGGCTCCCGGTCCGATCCAACCGCACGAGCCGCCGGCGGCGCAGGGCGAGGTGGCGAAGCGGTCCGGGTCTACAGTGGACAGCTGCCGTGGTGGGTGGGCCCGGTTCGCTTCAGCAGCCGGGTGGCGAGGACTTCGGCCGCGACACCGCGGCCGATGGCGTGCCCCGCCTGGTTGCTGAATTCGAAGTGCTGCCCGCCGAACACCCGTGACCGGCCCGCCTCCGCGGCGGCCGCGGAGAAACTCGGGTAGGTGCGCGCCTGGCCGCCCGGTGCGGTGTCCGTGGTGTGCGTGAAGGGAATGTTGTCCGCGCAGAAGAACCCCGCCAGCACGGCAGCCGCCGCGCCGCTGTACGAGCTGTGCCCGGACGGGTATTCCGGGGTCCCGCCGGCGCTGCCGGCCCGCGGAGCCCAGTTCGGGTTCGGCTGCGTCGACGGGTTGCCGTCGGTTTCCGCATCGCGGATCGCCGTGGTGGGACGCCAATGCCGGTAGGTGAACTTGGTGCCGACGGTGGGAACCGTGGTGTCGGCCAAGGTCATCGTCAGCAACGCCATGAGACGCGCCGAGGTGGCCGGCGGCAGGTCGTGCGCCACGGTCAGGGCGATCTTCACCCACTCGCCGGCCGGTTGGTCCGTGCCGGCCGGCACGGACCAGAACTGGAAGGTGGCGAGCTTGTCGGGCGCGGGTGTCCCGGCGTCGCCGAGCAGCGCGGCTTCGGCGAAAGCGGCGGCGTAGTCCAGGCTGTCCAAGGCGGGTGGCGGACCCGGCACGTACCGGGCGGGGTCGGTGACGGCGAACGGGCGGACGGTGCGGTACTGCGCGCCGGACCACTCGGCCCGGAACACCCCGGGGCCGGAGCCGGCGGGCTGGCTCTGCGCCGGCGCCGAGCCGTCGCCGGCGCGGGAGGCCACCACGCGTTCGGCGACCTCACGCCCCCAGCGCACCCCCGCGTCGCGCTGACGGCCGGGACGCAGGCCGGCCAGGTCGGTCCGCAGTTGCGTGTCGTAGCCGGCGGTCCGGTCGGGGTCCACCCGGACGAGGACGTCGTGCGCCGCGGCGACGGCCGCGGCCCGGGGATCGGCGCCGCGCGGGCCGGGGCCGGGGACCAGCGCGGGGGCGCGTCCCGGGCCGGCGAGTCCGTTGACCGCGTCGTAGACGGCAACGTTGAGCATCGCGTAGGTGCGCGCGGCGTCGGCATCGGTGGCGCGGGTGGCGCGGACCGCGGCCAAGGCGAACTCGTTCCACACCCGCACGCTGTCCAGCCGTGGCTCGGCGGCCGCGGGCGCGCTCAGCCCCGCTCCGGCCAAACCGAGCACCAGGGCCAGGACGATCTTCTTCACGGCGTCGCCTCCCGAGTCCCCCAGGAATCCGCAGTTCCGACGGTCCCATCGTGTCGCGGTTCCGGCAGCCCGGCGACGGCCACTCGACGGCGACCCGGCTGGTACGAACGGCTGTGCGCTACCCCAGCGGCACGCTGAAATCGACGCCGATGCCCTCGCGGACGGCGGTGCCGGGCAGGTCGTGGGCGGGCTGGTCGCTGCGCACGACCCGGTCGCAGCGCTCCCGCAAGGCCGCCAACAGCGGTTCGCGGGGGATCTCCGGCCAGTTGGCCACCGGATGGACCGATGCGGCGGCGGCCCACAGCGTCCGCCCGGCCGGGAGGACGTCCGCCACGAACTCGACCGGGGTGGCGTTGTGGCTCCCGTGGTGGCCCACCTTGTAGAAGGTGGTGTGGGCGAGCAGGTCGCGGGTGGCGGGATCGCGCAGCGCCGCCTGCCACGTCCCCCACTGGGCGTCGCCCGGGAAGAGCAGGTGTGCGCCGCGGTAGGCGAACACCAGCATCAGGCTCGTCCCGTTGACCGCCTTGTCCAGCGATACGGCCGCGGCGAAGTCGTCGGAGCGCATCGCCGAAACCGCCGCCTTCTTCAGGCCCTCGTCCGCGACCGGGCCGTACGCGGCCGATGCCTCATACGTGTCGGCGGGCAGCGCGAAGTGCAGGTCGAAGGGGCGGTAGGTGGCCTGGGTCGCCGCGGCCGGCGCGGCGGCGAGGTGGCGGAGGTAGGACTGCCCGGCCGGCGGGTCCATGTCGCGGATGACGTCCCGGTCGCGCGACGGGCCCAGGACGTGCACGGTCAGGCCCGGGCAGCCCTCGGGGTTCAGGCGGACGGGCGGTGTCGCCGCCGCCAGGAACCGCCGGAGCGGGTCGCCGCGGAACCCGTGGTGCAGGACGCGCATCGCCGACGTGTTGGTCAGCGAGTTGCGCACGACCGCCCGCAGCGCCCCCGCCGGGCCCGGGTGGGTCCAGCGTTCGGCGAAGGCCTGTGTGTCGAAGGCCAGGTCGAGGCCGAGGGCGAGCCTGCTCTGGCGTTCCCGGACCTCCCGTGCCTCCGGGTCGGTGGGGTGCTCCGTCCAGGGCATCCACACCTCACCGACCTCGACCCCGCGCCACTGGTCGGACGCGAATCCGCTGACGTGGTCCTGGTGGCGGTGCGTGGCGACGACGACGTCGAGCCGCGGCGCGTCGCCGAGGTCGGCGATGATCGCGCGCACCGCGTCGTCGGGCGACCAGCCGGCACGCGGGTAGCCCGAGGTGTGCGCGCCGCAGTCGACGAGGACGCGGAACGGCCGGTCGGCGGTCGTGCGCGGCAACTCGAGCAGGAAGCAGTCGCCGAACCCGACGTCGTACATGCGGACGGTGGCGGTGTCAGCCATGGGTCCACCTCCGGGACGGGCGCGACCGGTGCGCGGCGGCGAACGAGGCACGGGCGGCCATCCGGTTCTCGTGCCCGCCGGGCCGCCAGAGCGGGATCGGGTCGATGGCGTCGAGGGCGGCGACGTAGGCGTGGAAATCCTTGATGCGCGCCGCGGCGAGCTCCTGCTGGGCGGGATCGCCGCTCAGGTGCGGACCCGGCAGGGGCCGGGAGGCCACGTAGCGGATGCGCCCGTCCGCGGCGAAGACCGCCGTCGTCCCGGCACGCAGCACCGTGCCGCCCACCTCCACCCGGTCGGGGTGGCCGGGCGGCGGGGTCTGGATCCACTGGGCGACGAGCTCGACCAGCAGCTGGCCGTTCTCGTCGACGTGGAAGCTGGGATGGATCCCCGAGGCCTCGATGGAGAGGTCGTCCCGTAACGCGAGTGCGGCGGCGTTGGCCGTCGCGAATTCTTCGAGCTGCACTATCCGCCGTCTCGCCGTCTGCTGGTCGGTCCGCTCCTGCGGGCCGGCGCTGTCGTAGTACGGGAACTGACTGGCCAGGACCTCGGTGACGAGACCGGGGGAAATGGTCGCCGTCTCCAGCGCGGCGGGCCGGTCCAGCCGCAACGCGTCCTCCGCCAGCGACGTCACGGCGGGCGCGTAGATCCCGCGTGCCCGGAAGGAGTCGATGAACGACTCGCGCCGCTGGAACTCGTCGCGCGGGTTGAGCTCGAAGTCCGCGGTGACGATGGCCCGGAGGTAGTCGCCGAACGTCACGTCGACGGGCGGGAGGTACTCGAACGCGCGCAGGCACATGGCAAGCACGTCCTGCGCGGCGGTCGCGGCCTCCCGCGTGGTCAGCGTGACCAGGTCGGACTGCAGCTCGCCGTCGGGCAGGATGCCCGTGCCGCCCGTGGCGGCGCGGACGATGTCCTCCACGCGGTTGCGGTAGATGCGGAAGTACGCGTCGAACACCGCGGCCACCAGGATCGAGCCGCGCTCGTGCGCCTCGGTGAGCTCGGCGTACAGCCGTGGATCCGGTTCGCTGCCGGGGAGCCCGGTGGCGGTGCGCAGCGCCTGTCCCGACCCTGTGCCGTAGCCGAACTGCCGGGCCAGCTCGAGCAGCCGGCCCGGGCGCGACAGGTCGGTGCGCGTGCTGCTGATCTCGTGGCGCAGCACTTCGGGGAAGCTGAAGTGCTGGAAGATCGCGACGATGTCGGCGAGCCCCTCGTGGAAGGCGAGCACGTCGCGGTTCGTCGGTGCGTTGAAGTTGTCGCGCAGCCGATCGATCATCGCGTGCGTCGTCTCGTGGGCGACGATGTCGTGCGACAGGCAGGTGAAGATCGTCTGGCCCGGCAGGTTCGGCCCGGGATCGTCGCGGTCCGCCGCGAAGTAGCCGAAATGCAGCGAGAGCGTCTGCGGATCGTAGAAAGCGTTTTCGCCCTCGAAGGAGTGCGGCAGCACGCTCAGCTTCCGGCCGCCGCGGAACCGGAACGGGCGGCCGAGCGCCCGCTCGAAGTTCTCGATCACCTTCATGATCACGGCGTACACCATCTGCTGGTGGAAGCGCGGGTCCGAATCGGACGGATCGAGGCCGCGCTGGATCAGCACCTGCGGGTCGTCGAGCCGCACCGGCACGTAGTAGCTGCCGGTGGCGGCGTCGTAGTCGACGACCCGGACCAGACGTCCGTCCGGTCCCGCCGCGAGCTCCTCGTTCACGACGTCGACGATCGCGAGGTTCCCCGGCGTGCGGCGCAGGCTCGGGTCGAACGCGTAGATCTTGAGCGGCCGCCGGGGCGGTCGCTGGATGCCCGGGACGGCTCCGGCCGTGGGCGTCAGGCCGGACAGGGATTTCTGGGGCTCCACGGTGTTTCCCTCCTCGGGTGCTGGTCCATCACATCGGCGGGGCGGGCCACGTCCCGTCCTCCCACACGACGTCTTCCGGGAGCCGGTCGCGCACGGCCGGCGGGACGGTCCGCTTCCGCAGGCTCGCGTGCACCCGGGCCCCGGGCGGCAGCGTGCGGCGCCGGTAGCCGAGCAGGCCCCAGACCCAGCCCATCCGGTGCAGGACACCGTCGGCGTCGTCGGCGTCGACAGCGCACTGCCGGCGATAGGCAGGCTCCCGGATCAGCAGCCCACGGCCGCGAGCGCCGTCCACCATCCACTTCAGCGCTATGGTGGCCAGCCGCGAGTCGTCGTCGAACGTGCCGCCGACGTCGCTGTGCACGCCCGGGAACCAGGTCTCGTTGACGACTGTCCGGTCGGTCGCCGCGATCAGGTACTCGCGGTACGAGCGGCGCTTCTCGTCGATCGAGACAGCGTGCCAGGCGTGCCCGACGTTGGGCAGCTGGCGCGTGTAGGGCCAGGTCATCGAGCGGCGCAGGACGCCCGCGGCCCGGACGGTGTCCCAGAGCCCGAGGAACTCGACCGGAACCGAGCGGCTGCCCCGGTGGGTGTGCGCGAAGGCGGCGGACATCCGGTCGATCTGCTTCCAGTCGTCGTCCGCCCAGTCACCGCGGTGGCCGGTGTAGTCCGCCACCAGGTACCGCACGAGGTTCTCGCCGCCGCCGCGGAACACCCCGGCCCGATGGAGCAGGCCGGCGAGCGCCCGGGCGGCGAACGCGCCCCGGCTGAACCCGAAGACGAACAGCCGGTCGCCGGGTTCCCAGTGGTGCATCAGGAACTGGTAGGCCTCGGCGAGGTTTTCCCGGACACCGACCCCGAACGCCAGCCCGAGCAGCTTCGACACGGCCCGGCCGGCGCCCGTCCACGCGCCCTGGGCGCTGAACGTTCCGACGCCGGGGTCGTAGTACGCGACCTGGGCGGCCGCGTCCGAAAGGTCGAGCAGCTCGAACAGGCGCACCACGTTGGTGCTCGACCGCGCGTCGACCTGGTTGCCCGTTCCGTCGAGGCACAGGACCACGTTCTTGCTCACCGCGACCACATCCGTCCATCGCGACGTCCTGCGAGCTGCGGCACCCGGGGCCTCGCTGTAGTGAGGAAGTCGGACGGCCCGGAATTCTGTTACGACCCTGCTTGACAACAAGTGTTGTCGCGGGCAAGGTGGGTGGCCGGGGAAACAACTGTTGTCGAGGAGCCGCCGTGCAAGGCATGTCCGACGCGCAGCGCGCGGAACTGGCCGCCGCTGTCGAGCAGCTTGCGTGGCGAGCGGTGCGGGAGATGCTGGATCTCGACGGCGAGGGCGAGCCCGGCCCGGAACTCCCGGACGCGGACCTGCGCCAGATCTGGCTGGCCGCGCTGACTTCGCTGCTGGCCATCCGGGACAGCGCGGAACAGCTCGCCGCCTCCGCCGCCCTGTCCGCGGCCCAGCGCGGCGCCGACTATCCCGCGATCGGTGACGCGGCGGGAATGACCCGCCAGGGCGCCCGGCGCAAGTGGCCGGGCCTGGCCGGACTGAGCGACGCGCGGCAGCGCAAGCTCGCGTGGTGGGACAGCCGCCGGGACCAGTTCGTGCAGTGCGCCCGCGCCGTACTGGCGACGGCGGAGGACGGACCGCACGCCGACGCCATGCGCAAACGGCTCGACGAGCTCGAGCAAACCTCACCGGCGCAACGCATCGACGCCTTCGACCTGGCCCTGGTGGACGCACACGCAATGGCGGCGGGCGGAGCCCCACCGGCCGATCCCAAGGCGGAGGTGGCCACCGGACTGCTCGCCGCCCTCACGGCCGACGCCTACGCGGCCATGAACGACCACGGGCCCGTGGTGATGGGCGAGAAACTCGCGTGCGGAACGGACGACTGCCCCGCGGAACCGATCGTCAAGCTGTGGTGCCCGGACTTCGGTTACCGGGTCGTGCACGCCTGCCGCGAGCACGCCGTCGAGGTCCTCAGGCAGCCGGGCACCAGGATCGTGGCCGCCTACCAGCCGGATGTCGCGCTGCTGGTGTTCGCCGAGGCCCAGGAGGACGACTAAGCCGGATCGGCGCCCCGGCCGGTCACCGCAGGAACGGGGCCGCGAGCCGCTCGATCGCGGCCCACAACTCCCCTTCCCGGCCCGGGTCATAGGACTCGGCCGACGAGCGGCGGACTTCCCCGCGGTCGACGTACGATCCCGTCGGGGCCTCGGTGCGGCCCAGTGCGACGTCGGCGAGGTATCCGCCCGCGGTCTTCCTGCTGGTGGCCCACGGCGTCAGCGCCATCGCCGGTAGCACCCTGCGCATCGCGAACCTCGCCGCCGCGTTCGCGTCTCGCGCCAGGTCCGTGCCCGGGACGAACGCGGGGTTGTACGACACGATGTCCACGCCCGGGGGCAGCCGGCGGGCGTGTTCGTGGACGAGGTGGATGGCCGCGAGCTTGCTCGTCGAATAGGCCGTGCGGCCCGCGCCGACCGTGCCCGCGTCAGGAAACGCGCCGGTTCGGGCCAAGACTTCGGGGGCGCTCCAGCGGGGCCCCGGCACCATGCCCAGATTGTGCTTGAAGTCCCCGAAGTGGGTGTCGCTGACGGTGACGACGATCCGCGACGGCGCCGCGAAACAGTCCTCGAGACGCCGGATCAGGACGTGGTTGGCGAGCACGTTGACCGCGAAGGTCGACTCGAAACCCTCCGCCGTCTCGTGCAGGGCGTCGGTGAACTGGAGCCCCGCGTTCGCCACGAGCGTCCGCAGCGGCGGCAACTGCTTCTCCTCGAACTGCGCCCGCAGCTTGCCGGTGGCTTCCCGGACGCTGCCGAGCGACAGCAGGTCCGTCTCGAGCCACGAAACCGGGCGGCCGCCGGCGCTCACCTCGTCCGCCAGGGCGGCGACGCCCGGGTTCCGGCCCAGCAGCACCGGATGCGCGTCCGGCGCGGCCGCGAGGATGCGGTCCAGCGCCACCCGGCCGATGCCCCGGGTGGCTCCGGTCATGACCACCGTGTGCGGCACAGTCCCTGCTTCAGGCCGGCCGGACGGTCAGCGGCAGGCCGGTCACCCCGAAGATGTCGGGACGCTGGTGGAACACCGGCGTCCCGACGCCGATGTCCGAGTACCGGTCGAGCATCGCGTTCACCAGGGTGACGAACTCCATCCGCGCGAGGGGCACGCCGAGGCAGTAGTGGATGCCGTGCGAGAAGGTCAGATGCGGGTTGGGCGAGCGAAGCGGGTCGAAGCGCTCGGGAGCGGCGAACCGCCGTTCGTCCCGGTTGGCCGAGAGGATCCAGTTGACGACGATCTTCCCCGCCGGGACGAGGACGTCGCCGATCTTGGCCTCCTGCTTGGTCAGCCGGTACAGGAAGCACGCGGGCGGCCGCAACCGCAGCACTTCTTCCAGCGCGCCGGGGATGAGCGACCGGTCCTCCCGCAGCCGGCCGAGGACACCGGGGTGTTCGTCGAAGCACAGCAACGCGCTGCTGAGCGTGAGCGTGGTCGTCAAGTGGCCGGCCAGCAGGAGGAACACCGAGAAGTTGACGACCTGTTTGTCGGTCAGGGTTTCCCCGTCGGCCGCGGCCTGGGTGAGCCGGGTGACGAGGTCGTCGCGGGGGTCGGCGCGGCGGTCGTGGACGTGGCCGAGCATGTAGTCGGCCATCTCGTTGAGCCCCGCGGCCCGCGCTCCGGACTGTTCGCTGTCGTCGAACTGACCGGCCACGACGTCCGCCGCTTCCGGCAGCAGGCACTCCGCCCAGCGCCGGAACATCGCCCAGTCGGCGGTGGGGATGCCGAGCAGCTCCGCGATCACCACGACCGGCAGCGGCGCGGCGAGGTCCTTGACCAGCTCGATGTCCGTCCGCCCGTCGAGCGCGTCCAGCAGGTCGCCGGCCAGCGCGGTGATGCGCGGCTGCAGTCCGGCCACCATCCGGGGCGTGAAGGCCTGGCTGACCATCTTGCGGAGCTTGCCGTGCATGGGCGGGTCGGTGACGCTGAGCGAGGCCTCGGTGAAGTTCGGCACGCCCGGGTCCGGTGGCGGGGCGAACGCGCTGAAGTCGGACGAGAAGGTCTGCGGCTCGGACAGCACGCGGATCACCTCCTCGTGCTGCAGCACGTGGTAGGCGTCGGTGGCCTGGTCGTGCCAGACGGGGCCGGCGGCCCGGGCCCGGTCGAGCCACGCGCACAACGCCTTCCCGTCGCCCACGACGGTGGGAGGACCGGCCGCGTCCTGCACAACAGAAGTCATTCCGGTGGACTCCTTAGTCCTGCGACGGCGTCGAAAGCGTGTCCGAGGCTAGCCACGCCCCGCCGCGCGGTGCCGGTTTGACCGCAACCTGACACGGTGGCGGCCGTTACTTGCCAAGGGGCTCGATCCGGCCGCGGCCCTTCCCTACGATCGGCGCACGGCTACACCGGATCCCGCTGGGAGGGAACCAGGTTGAGCGTGGCGGCCCGGACACCGGCCTGGAACCGGGACGACACGCCGAGCCGCCCCATCGCGTCGGCCACGTACCGGCGGTAGGTCCGCACCGAGACACCCAGCTGGCGGGCCGCCGCCTCGTCCGTGTACCCGGCACCGAGCAGAGCGAGGACCCGGACCGTGCGGCTGTCGCTGTCGATCAGGTCGTCCGGGCTGTCCACCAGCTGGGCGGCGACCGTCAGGTCGACCGCGTGCTCGAACAGCGCCTCGAACAACGCGGCCATGGACTGGACCACGTGCGGGTCGCGGATCGCCAGGTACTTGTGCGCCGCGGGGCGGTCCACCCGGATGATCACCATCGCCGGGTCCAGCACGGCGAACTGCGGCAGGTTCTGGTTCAGGATCCGCACTTCGGTGCGCCGGCCGTACTCCGGGTGCAGGTGCGGCGACCACCCCGCCCCCATGAACCGGGCCGCCACCAGGGCGCGTACCGCCACCCCGCTGTCCGGCAGACCGTGCCCGAGCCGGGACATCCAGTGATCGTGCGCGGATTCGGCGGCGACGTCCGCCGTGTAGGACAACGTGGTCACCTGATCGGCGGAACCGGCGAGGTACCGGTCGACGAACACCCGGACTTCGGCATCGGACACGAAGTCCTCGGCCACCTTCTGCGCTCCCGTTCGGGTTTCCTCGTGGAGTCGCGCGGCCATTCGGATCAGGTTGCGGGCATCGGCAATTATGTTCCGAAAGTCCCCTTGCCCGTTTTCGGGCATACTTCGTTCGTCGACCAATTCGTCTTCCAAGACAACCCCCCAGAGCAGTCGCCAGCAGACTCAGCCGAAGTATCATCGGGTTGACGAACCTTGTCAAACGAGGTCACTCGGGTCGTCGTTGGCACGTGCGACACTGGACGAATCCGGCCACCGGCCGCACCCCCACCACTTGACGGACGACGTCAAGCAGCTGGTAGACTCGGGGTGGTGCTCCCGGCCGGAGGTGGTTTCCCTGAATGAGATTTCGCGAGAGCGAGCCTCGCGGTCGAGGCACGGCACGTCGACCGCCACCTACACCGCCATTGCCCGCCAGCTGCTGCACGACGTCGAGGGGAAACTGCTGGCACCGCTCGAACGGCTCATGCCCGGGGACGCACCGGGCGGGCACATCGCGGAACTGCGGCGGCAACTGCAGGCCGACACCGAGATGTGGGCGGCGCAGGTGACGGGAGCGGACAGCGAGCTCGCCAAGGAAACGATATCGAGCATCATTTCGGCGGTTTACCTGGACGGCACGGAGTTCACCCCGCCGGCTTCGTGGTGGCAGACCCCCTTCGGGTCCCTCGTCGCCCGGCGGCTCGGCCACCCGACGTCACCCGTCGTTTCACTGTCGGTCGCCAGCGCCATGCTGGGCATCACCCGTCAGGGTGCGCACGACCTGCTCAAACGAGGCAAGCTGCAGCGCCACCTCGAGGAGCCGGGCGTACTGGTCAGTTCCATCCAAGACCGTTTGGACCCCTACTAGTCAAGGTGCTGTCGCGCCGGTTTGGGAGTGCACATGTTCGAGAGGTTCACCGACCGCGCGAGGCGGGTGGTCGTCCTGGCTCAAGAAGAGGCCAGGATGCTCAACCACAACTACATCGGCACCGAGCACATCCTCCTGGGTCTGATCCACGAGGGTGAGGGTGTCGCCGCCAAGGCGCTGGAGTCGCTGGGCATCGCCTTGGAGGGCGTGCGTCAGCAGGTCGAGGAGATCATCGGCCAGGGCCAGCAGGCGCCGAGCGGGCACATCCCGTTCACGCCGCGCGCCAAGAAGGTGCTGGAGCTGTCACTGCGCGAGGCGCTGCAGCTCGGCCACAACTACATCGGCACCGAGCACATCCTGCTGGGTCTGATCCGCGAGGGCGAGGGCGTCGCCGCGCAGGTCCTGGTCAAGCTGGGAGCGGACCTGAACCGGGTCCGTCAGCAGGTGCTGCAGCTGCTTTCGGGCTATCAGGGTGGCAAGGAGTCCACCGAAACCGGTTCCGGCCGCGGTGAGGGCACCCCGTCGTCGTCGCTGGTGCTGGACCAGTTCGGCCGCAACATGACCGTGCTGGCCCGGGAGGGCAAGCTCGACCCGGTCATCGGGCGCGGCAAGGAGATCGAGCGGGTCATGCAGGTCCTCTCGCGCCGGACCAAGAACAACCCGGTGCTGATCGGCGAGCCGGGCGTGGGCAAGACCGCCGTCGTCGAGGGGCTGGCGCAGAGCATCGTCAAGGGCGAGGTGCCCGAGACGCTCAAGGACAAGCAGCTCTACACCCTGGACCTGGGCTCCCTGGTCGCCGGGTCCCGCTACCGCGGTGATTTCGAAGAGCGCCTGAAGAAGGTGCTCAAGGAGATCAAGACCCGCGGCGACAT
This sequence comes from Amycolatopsis kentuckyensis, assembly GCF_002155975.1. Lineage (GTDB taxonomy): Bacteria > Actinomycetota > Actinomycetes > Mycobacteriales > Pseudonocardiaceae > Amycolatopsis > Amycolatopsis kentuckyensis. The sequence continues at coordinate 441 of NZ_MUMI01000397.1, read as the reverse complement.
CATCCTGTTCATCGACGAGCTGCACACCCTGGTCGGGGCGGGTGCCGCCGAGGGCGCGATCGACGCGGCGTCGATTTTGAAGCCGATGCTGGCCCGGGGTGAGCTGCAGACGATCGGCGCGACCACGCTCGAGGAGTACCGCAAGTACATCGAGAAGGACGCCGCTCTGGAGCGGCGGTTCCAGCCGATCCAGGTCGGGGAGCCGTCGCTGGAGCACACCATCGAGATCCTCAAGGGTCTGCGTGACCGGTACGAGGCGCACCACCGCGTGTCGATCACCGATTCGGCGCTGGTCGCCGCGGCGACCCTGGCGGATCGGTACATCAATGACCGGTTCCTGCCGGACAAGGCGATCGACCTGATCGACGAGGCGGGCGCGCGGATGCGGATCCGCCGGATGACCGCGCCGCCGGACCTGCGGGAGTTCGACGAGAAGATCGC
>NZ_MUMI01000396.1 GCF_002155975.1 Amycolatopsis kentuckyensis | reverse complement strand
CCATCGCCGACCTCGCCGCGTTCGTCCCGCCGGGCGGCGCGCTCGACCGCGAGTCACGTCAGCGCGGCCAGACGCTCTACCTGCCCGACGGCAACGTCCCGCTGCACCCGCCGGTGCTGTCCGAAGGCGCGGCGAGCCTGCTGCCCGGCGAGGTCCGGCCCGCGGTGCTCTGGACCATCGAGACCGACGAAGCCGGCGAGCCGACCACCACCCGGGTCCGCCGTGCGCTGGTCCGGTCCACCGAGCAGTTCGACTACGAGACGGTGCAGGCCGCCCTCGACGCCGGGAACCCGCACCCGTCGGTGGCCGCGCTGCCCGAGCTGGGCCGGCGGCGGCGCGAGCTGGCCGTCCGGCGCGGCGCCGTCGAGCTGCAGCTGCCGGAGCAGGAGATCACCGGCGACCCGGACGGCGGCTGGGTGCTCGCCCGCCGCCCGCGCACCGCCGTCGACGCCTGGAACGCCGAAATCTCACTGCTGACCGGGATGGCCGCGGCGCGGATCATGATCGACGCGCGGATCGGCGTCCTGCGCACGCTGCCCGACCCGGAACCCGAAGCCGTCGACTGGCTGCGCCGCTCGGCCGAAGCGCTGGGCATCGCGTGGGCGCCCGAGGCGACCGTTTCGGAGTTCCTGTCCCAGTTGGACCCGGGCCAGCCGGCGTCGATGGCGCTCTACGCCGACACGACCCGGCTGCTGCGCGGCGCGGGCTACACGGCGTTCGACGGCGAGCTCCCGGCGTTGACGACGCACGCGGGTATCGGCGGCGCGTACGCGCACGTCACGGCGCCGATCCGGCGGCTGGTCGACCGGTTCGCCACCGAGATCTGCCTCGCCGTCTCGGCCGGCCGCGAGGTGCCGGCGTGGGTGCGGGCGGCGCTCGCCGACGTCCCGGAGCGGATGAGCGCGTCGGACACGCTCGCCGCGAAGGTCGAGCGGGCGTGCATCGACCAGGTCGAGGCGTGGGTGCTGGCCGAGCACGTCGGCGGCGAGTTCAGCGCGGTGGTGCTGCGCGCGGACGAGAACAAGGCGGAGATCCTCGTCGAAGACCCGACGGTGATGGCGAAGTGCGCGGGGGAGCGGCTGACGGCGGGGGAGCGGATCGCGGTCCGGCTGACCGCGGTCGACGTCGAGAAGCGGAAGGTGTCGTTCGAGCGCGCATGAGGACCTCCGAACTGGTCGACGACCTCGGCGAGACGGTGCCGGTCGAGGGCACGGTGTCCCGGGTGGTGTCGCTGGTGCCGTCGCTGACCGAGGCGGTCGAGGTCAGCGCGCCGGGACGCCTCGCCGGCGCGACGGACTACTGCACGCATCCGTCCACTTTGGATGTCCCGCGGGTGGGCGGCTCGAAGTACCCGAAGCTGGACCGGGTGCTCGACCTGGCGCCGGACCTGGTGCTGGCCAACGCGGAGGAGAACCGCCCGGAGGACGTGGAACGCCTGCGCGCCAACGGGATCCCGGTCTGGGTGATGGCCGCGGCGGCCTCGGTGCCCGCCGCTCTGGGCTCGCTGCGCCGGATCCTGACGCAGGCGTTCGAGCTGGACGAGCCGGAGTGGCTGGTCGCCGCGGAGGAGATCTGGCGCGACGCCGGCCCGGTGCGCTTCCACGCGGTCGTGCCGGTGTGGCGCAAGCCGTGGATCGTCCTGGGCCGCGACACGTTCGCGGGTGACGTCCTGCGCCGGGTCGGCGTGGCGAACGTGTACGCGACCGCGGAGGAGCGCTACCCGCGCCCGGACGTGGAGGAGCTGCGGGCGCACCTGAGCGCGGACGCGGACCTGCTGGTGCTGCCGGACGAGCCGTACCTGTTCACCGAGGAGGACGGCCCGGACCACTTCCCGGACGCGCGGTACGTCCTGGTCTCGGGCCGCCACCTCACCTGGTACGGGCCGTCCCTGGTCGAGGCCCATGCGACGTTGACCGGCGCGCTGGCCGGACGGTGAATTCGAAGCCACGCTCGAGCGCGGTCCGCACGGCTTCGGCGACCTCGGCCGGGCGGACGGGCTCGGTCACCAGCCGCAGCCAGTTGTCCGGCCGCGGCCGACCGGTGTCCACGACGAGGGTGGCGCCGGGCCGCTCGGCGAGCTCGACGGCGAAGGTCATCGTGGCGCCGAGCCCTTGGGAGTAGCTCGGCCTACGGCGGATCGTCCAGCGGTAGTCCGTGCCGTCGACGGCGATGAGTCGCGAACCCTTGCGGGGCAACGTCATAGACCCTCCCTGTCCGGCTCGAGGCTACGCGTGAGCCGGACAGGGGCGAGCGATTTCAGAGCGTCAGGCCGGTGAGGACCGTGACGCGCTCCTCCGTGAAGTCCGCCATCGCCGACGCGGGACCTTCGCGCCCCACGCCCGAATCCTTCACGCCGCCGTACGGCATCTGATCGGCCCGGAAGCTCGGCACGTCCCCGACGATCACCCCGCCGACGCGAAGCGCGGCCGACACCTCGAAGGCCGTCGGGACATCGCGGGTGAACACGCCCGCCTGCAAGCCGAACCGCGACGCGTTGATCCGCGAAACGCCCTCCTCGACCGAAGAAACCCGGACCAGGGAAACCACCGGCCCGAACACCTCCTCGGCCATCACCGACGCGTCCTCGGGGACGTCCGCCAGCACCGTCGGCTCGACCGTGGCCCCCGACCGACCGCCGCCGGTGAGCAGCTTCGCGCCGGAAGAAACCGCGGCAGAAACCCAGGAGGCCACCCGGGAGGCGGCATCGAGGTTGATCAGCGGCCCGACGTCGACACCCTCCGCGCGCGGGTCGCCGGTGCGCAGAGCCTGGACTTCCGCCACCACCTTCGCAGCCAGCGCGTCATACACGGCGTCGTGGGCGTACACCCGCTGCACCGAGATGCACGACTGCCCCGCCTGGTACATCGCGAACGTCGCGATCCGCTGGGCCGCGAAGTCCAGGTCCGGCCAATCGGGACAGACCAGCACCGCGCCGTTGCCGCCCAGCTCCAGTGCCACGTGCTTGCGGGGCACGCGGTCGCGGATCGACCAGCCCACCGGGACCGAGCCGGTGAACGACACCACCGGCAGCCGCGGGTCCTCGACCAGCCGGGACGACGTCTCGTTGTCCACCGGCAGGATCGACCACGAGCCCGCCGGCAGATCCGCGCCGGCCAGGATCTCGCCCAGCAGCAACGCCGTCAGCGGCGTCGCCGGCGCGGGCTTGAGCACGATCGGCGCGCCCACCGCGATCGCCGGGGCCACCTTGTGCGCCACCAGGTTCAGCGGGAAGTTGAACGGCGTGATGCCCAGCACCGGGCCGCGCGGCACGCGCCGGACCAGGGCCAGCCGTCCGGTGCCGCCCGGGTCCGTGTCGAGCCGCTGCAGCTCGCCCGAAAACCGGCGGGCCTCCTCCGCCGCCCAGCGGAACGTCGACACCGCGCGCCCCACCTCGCCGCGGGCCCACTTCAGCGGCTTGCCCGACTCCGCGGTGATCAAGGCCGCGAGCTCTTCGGTCCGCTCACCCAGCGAGCGGGACACGTGGTCCAGCGCCCCGGCGCGGACGTGCGCGGGCAGCGTCGCGAACTCGCCGGCGACGTCGTGCGCGGCCTGCACCGCGGCCTCGACGTCCGACGGCGAAGGGACGAAGTGGGACCCCACCGAAGAACCGTCGTAAGAGTGCTCGACCGTGGCGGTCGCACCGCCGGTCACCGGCTTCCCGGCGACCCAGAAGGGGAAAGTCACGAGCGAGCCTCCGTGCGGACAGCGTGCTCGAGGACCGACAGGCCCTCGTCGAGCAGGTCGTTGGACAGCGACAGCGGCGGCAGCAGCCGGACGACGTTGCCGTAGGTGCCGCAGGTCAGCACCACCACACCGGCCCGGTGGCAGGCCGCCGCGACGCGCTTGGTCAGGTCGGCGTCGGGCTCCGAAGTGCCGGGGCGGACGAACTCCGCGGCGAGCATCGCGCCGCGTCCGCGGACGTCGCCGAGCACGCCGGTCTCGTCGGCCAGCGCGCGCAGCCGCGGCAGCACGGCGTTCTCGATGCGCTTGGCCGACGCGGCCAGGTCCTCGGTCCGCATCGTCTCGATCGAGCCGAGCGCCGCGGCGCAGGCGATCGGGTTGCCGCCGTACGTGCCGCCGAGGCCACCCGGCGGGACCGCGTCCAGCAGCTCGGCGCGGCCGGTGACGGCGGACAGCGGCAGGCCGCCGGCGATGCCCTTGGCCGTCGCGATCAGGTCCGGCACCACGTCCTCGTCGCTGGACGCGAACCACGAACCGGTGCGGCAGAAGCCGGTCTGGACCTCGTCGGCGACGTACACGACGCCGTTTTCGCGGCACCAGGCCGCGATCGCGGGCAGGAAGCCGCGCGCGGGCTCGATGAAGCCGCCTTCGCCCTGGATCGGCTCCAGCACCACCGCGGCCACCTGGTCGCCGCCGATCTGCTTCTCGATCCGGTCGATGGCCAGCGCGGCCGCTTCGGGCCCGGACAGGCCGTCGCGGAACGGGTACGAGCCCGGCACGCGGTAGATCTCGGGCGCGAACGGGCCGAAGCCGTGCTTGTAGGGCACGGATTTCGCGGTCATGCCCATGGTGAGGTTGGTGCGGCCGTGGTAGGCGTGGTCGAACACCACGACGGCCTGGCGCCCGGTCGCCGTGCGCGCGATCTTCACGGCGTTTTCGACGGCTTCGGCGCCGGAGTTGAACAGCACCGACTTCTTCGCGTGGTCGCCCGGCGTCAGCTCGGCGAGCGCTTCGCAGACCTCGACGTACCCCTCGTACGGCGTGACCATGAAGCAGGTGTGGGTGAACCAGCAGGCCTGCTTGCGGACGCGGTCGACGACGGCCGGCGCGGAGTGCCCGACGTTGGTCACCGCGATGCCGGAGCCGAAGTCGATCAGGACGTTGCCGTCGGCGTCGGTGAGCAGGCCGCCGCTGGCGGAGGTGACGTAGACCGGCAGCACCGAGCTGACCCCGGCGGCGACGGCGGCGGCGCGGCGGTGCTGCAGCTCGCGCGAGACGGGGCCGGGGATTTCGGTCTGCAGCCTGCGCTGGCGGGGCGCCGGCGCCTGCGGGCCGGCGGTGGTGCTTGCGGTCACGGCGTGCTCCTGGGAAGTCGGGGGACGTCCTCAGGATGAGCGGTCACCGGACCGTCGTCAGGTGGCCGTTCCGGACAATTCGGCGCGTACAATTGGCCGTTATGGCACTCACGCTGGCCGGGCTGGCCGCCGAGCGCCCGCTCGGGCTGCGGGTGCTGACCGGCGAAGACGTCCTGGACCGCCCGATCGGCTGGGTCCACCCGACGGAGCTGACCGACCCGCAGGCCTTCCTCGAAGGCGGCGAGCTGCTGCTGACCACCGGCCTGGCCCTGGACGAAGAGACGTCACCGGCCTACGTCCGCCGTCTCGTGGCCGCCGGGGTCGCGGGTCTGGGCTTCGGCGTCGGACTCAGCCACGAGGCCGTCCCGCGCTCGCTCGTGACGACGGCGGCCGAGGTGGGACTGCCGGTGCTGGAGGTGCCGCGGAAGACGCCGTTCATCGCGATCACCCGCGCGGTTTCGCGCGCGGTGGCGGCGGACGAGTACGCGACGACGGTCCGCATCGGCCGCGCCCAGCAGGAACTCACCCGCACGGCGGTCGGCAAGGGCGGTCCGGCGGGGGTGCTGCGCAAGCTGGCCAAGCTGGTCGACGGCTGGGTGCTGCTCTTCGACCGCACGACCGTCACCGAAGCGGCTCCGGCGAGCGCGCGGGCGTACGGGGCTGCACTGCGCGAAGAGCTGGAGCGGCTTCAGACCGGCACGCGGGTGGTGTCACTGGGGGACGACGAGGTGGTGCTGCAGACCCTCGACACCAGCGCGCGCCGGGTGCTCGCCGTCGGGGCGGCACTGGACACGGCGGGCCGGCACATCGTCAACACCGCGGTTTCGGTGCTTTCGCTGGCGCTGGAACAGGATCGCGCGCAGGCGGCGGCGCGCGAGGCGTTGCGGACCGGGCTGGTGGACCTGCTCGTGGGCGGCCAGGCCGAACTGGCGCTGCGGGTACTGGCCGCGACGGGCGGCGAGCCGCCGGAGTCGCCGTGGTCGGTGCTGGTGTTCCTCGGCCCGCCCGCGGCCCGGCGCAAGCTGCTCGGGGCACTCGAAGGGGAGCTGTTCGCGGCGCGCTCCGGGGCGTCGGTGGTCGCCTTCGGGCCGGCGAGCGTGGTCGAGCCGGCCGCCGAGGCGGCGCTGCGGATCGGCGGCCTGCACGGCGGGGTGGCGGGGCCGGTCGCCCCGCGCGACTTCGCGGCCGGGCTCGAGCAGGCGGAACTGGCGGCCCAGGCGGCGGCGGCCGAGGACAAGATCCTGATCTCGGCGGCCGAGCACACCGGCCGCGGCCTGCTGTCCCTCATCGACCCCGAGGTGGCCCGCATCTACGGCCAGAACCTCCTGGCCCCGCTGCGCCGCCACGACGAAACCGGCCGCGGCGACCTGGTCGAGTCCCTGCGCTGCTGGCTGGAGCACCACGGCCACTGGGACGTGGCCGCCGCGCGCCTGGGCGTCCACCGGCACACGCTCCGGAACCGGATCACCAAGGCACAGGAGCTGCTGGGCCGCGATCTCGACTCGCCGGGCGTGCGCGCGGAGCTGTGGGTGGCGCTGCAGACCTGAGCAACGCCGGAGCCGGGCCGGGCGTCCTGTGTTCGTGACGGGGAAACGGGTGGCCACGGTGGCGCTCGTGGTCGTGCTGCTGGCGGGCGGGGCGGCGTTCCTGCCGTGGACCGCGAACCACTTCGGCTACGCCCTGCCCGGCGACGGCAGGCTGCCGTCGCGCATCCACCACGACGGCCGGGACTACCGCAGCTCCACGACCTGCGCCCGCTTCGGCGGTGACGAAACATCCCTGACCCAGGTCGGCGAGGTGGGCACGTTGTTCGGTTCGCCGCACCCCGTGTTCACCACCCACCCGGTGCCCGAGGGAACTCCGTTGACGGTTCTCGTGCGGGACAGTCCGGGCTGCTTCGTGGGGTACGCGCTGCTGGGCGGGCCTTAAAGCGTCAGCACGATCGGCGAGTCCCCGCAGCGCCGCAGCCCCGGGCCGGGTTCCGCGCCCGCCGACCACCACGCCGGGACGTCGGCCTCGCGGACCAGTGACCCCGTCGGCTGCCGGACGCTGTTCGACACGATCACCCGGCCCTGCGCGTTCAGCAGCGCCGCCCCGCGCCCGAGCGACCGCAGCCGGGGCCGCACCGCGCGTTCGAACTCGCGCACGTAGACGTCGGCGCCCACCACGCCCGCGAAGGAACCGCCGAGCGACACCGGGATCGTGAACGTCAGCGTGTACTCGTCGGTGCACAGGTAATCCACGTACGGGCCGTTGATGTGCCGCCGCCCGGTGTCGCGGGGGACCGTGAACCAGGACTGGCGGGTGTAGTCCAGGAAGTTCTCGCTCGCCGGGTCGAGGCTGATGAACAACGGCGCCGGGGGAGACCCGGCCGTCCACCACTCGAAGCCGAACTCCGAATCGGCCAGCACCCGCGGGGCACTGACGAAACCCGCGCCGACGATCAGCCCGCCCAGCGCCTCGGTGACCTGCGGGCGGAACCGGTGCAGGGCGGCCGCGGCCGGGCTGTCCGCCAGCACCGACTCGGCGGCCGCCAGCAGGGGCTTGAGCCGCTCGAAAACCCCTTCCACCAACGCGGAAACCTGCTCGACGACCTCGTCGCCGGCCAGCGTGCGGGTGTCGTTCACGGTGCTCACCTCGATGCGCGGAGTGTCCGGAAGTTTACGGGGCGAGCAGGTCGAGGTGCACGTCCGCGAGCCGGTCGAGCGCGGCCAGCAGGTGCTCCTCCGTCAGCTTGCGGGCCAGTTCGCCGTCGGCCTCCGAGATGGCCGCCGTGATGGCCGAGTGCTCTTCGCAGGCGTGCGTCGCCGACCCGAGCGGCAGCCACAGCAGCCCGCCCAGTTCGCTCTGCAGGTGGACCTCTTCGTGGGTCAGCCGCGGCGACTGCGCGGCCGCCGCGACCTCCAGGTGGAACTGCCGCTCCGCCCGTGTGAAGTCGATGCCGTGGGCGGTGCGGAGGTCGTCGGTCGCCAGCCGCAGCCGGGCGACGTCTTCGGGGGAGCTGCGCTCGGCGGCGAGCTTCGCGGCGGCCCCGGCGATCGCGAGGTAGTGGTCGCCGACGTCCCGGAGGTCGGACAGCGACACCTCGCGCAGCCGCTCGCGCCAGGCGTCCGCGGGCGGGTGGGCCGGCGCGCGGACGAAGCTGCCGCCGCTGCGCCCTCGCCGGGTCTCGACCAGCCCCTGCTGCCGCAGGGCCACCAGGGCTTCCCGGACCGTCACGGTCGAGACGCCGAACTGCGCGGCCAGGTCGGCCTCGCTGGGCAGCTGCTCCTGGTCGGCGAGCAGGCCGAGCGTGATGGCGTCGACCAGCCGCGCCGCCACCGCCTCCGCGCGGCCGACCTGGCCGAGCGGGGCGAACATGGCGGAGCGCGCGCTGTGCGACATGCCCTTGCGCATCGTTCCCCTTCGCCCGGCTACCCGTTCGCACCAATCTTGCCCCATACTCTTGTCCTATTACATATGGAGTCATATGTTTTAGCTCCCGTCAGCACCGAGGAGTGACCGTGCACGAGCTGAAGCACTACGTCGGCGGCGCGTACGTCGAGTCGAAGTCGGGCCGGACGGCCGAGATCGTCGACCCCGTCACCGGACGCCCCTACTGCACCGCCCCGATCGCCGGGCCCGAAGACGTCGACAACGCGCTGCAGGTCGCCGCGACCGCGTTCGGGACCTGGCGGGAAACCACCCCCGCCCAGCGCCAGCTCGCGCTGCTCAAGCTCGCCGACGCCCTCGAAGCCCGCGCCGGGGACCTGGTCGCGACCGAGTCCGCGAACACCGGGAAGCCGATCGCGCTGACCATGGCCGAAGAGATCCCCATGGTCCTCGACCAGGTCCGGTTCTTCGCCGGGGCCGCGCGCGTGCTCGAAGGCCGCGCCGCGGGGGAGTACCTGGAAGGCCACACGTCGTTCGTGCGCCGGGAGCCGGTCGGCGTCTGCGCGCAGGTCACGCCGTGGAACTACCCGCTGCTGATGGCCATCTGGAAGATCGCGCCCGCGCTCGCCGCCGGCAACACCGTCGTCCTCAAGCCCTCCGACACCACCCCGGCGTCGACGCTGCTGCTCGCCGAGATCGCCGGCGAGTTCTTCCCGCCCGGCGTGTTCAACGTGATCTGCGGCGACCGCGACACCGGCCGCGCGCTGGTCGAGCACGACATCCCGGCGATGGTGTCGATCACCGGCTCGGTCCGGGCGGGCATCGAGGTGGCGCGCAGCGCGGCCACCGACGTCAAGCGCGTGCACCTGGAACTCGGCGGCAAGGCCCCGGTCATCGTCTTCGGCGACGCCGACCTCGAAGCGGCCGCCGAGGCCATCGCCGTCGCGGGGTACTTCAACGCGGGCCAGGACTGCACCGCCGCCACCCGCGTGCTGGTCGCCGACGACGTCCACGACACCTTCGTCGCCGCGCTCACCCGGCAGGCGGAGAACACCAAGACCGGCGGGCCGGACGACGAAGACGTCGCCTACGGCCCGCTCAACAACGCCACCCAGCTCGAAAAGGTGGCCGGGTTCATCGACCGGCTGCCGGACCACGCCACCGTCCACTGTGGAGGACACCGCGTCGGCGGCGAAGGGTACTTCTACGAAGCCACCGTCGTCTCCGGCCTCCGCCAGGACGACGAGGTGATCCAGAACGAGATCTTCGGCCCGGTCATCACCGTCCAGCGGTTCTCGGACGAAGCCGAGGCCCTCGAGTTCGCGAACGGTGTCCAGTACGCCCTCGCGTCGTCGGTCTGGACCCGCGACCACCAGCGCGCGATGCGTGCCGCCGCGAAGCTCGACTTCGGCTGCGTCTGGATCAACACGCACATCCCCCTGGTCGCCGAGATGCCGCACGGCGGGTTCAAGAAGTCCGGCTACGGCAAGGACCTCTCGCTCTACGGCCTCGAGGACTACACGCGCGTCAAGCACGTGATGAGCGCACTGTGAGGCTGGCCGTGCCCAACCAAGCACCGTCCGAGACGCGGGAAGAGCCCGCGGCGCCGGAAAGCACCCGCCCGGCGATCCGGCTTTCCGGGCTGCGCAAGCACTTCGGTGACGTCCACGCGGTCGACGGCGTCGACCTCGACATCCCGCCCGGCGAGTTCTTCTCGATGCTCGGCCCGTCCGGCTCCGGCAAGACGACGGTGCTGCGCATGATCGCCGGGTTCGAACTGCCCACCGAGGGCACGATCGAGCTCGACGGCCGGGACGTCAGCCGGCTCGCGCCGTTCGAGCGGGACGTCAACACGGTGTTCCAGGACTACGCGCTGTTCCCGCACATGAGCGTGCAGCAGAACGTCGAGTACGGCCTGCGCGTCAAGCGCGTCCCGAAGCAGCAACGCCGGGAACGGGCGCTCGAAGCGTTGAAGACCGTGCGGCTGGAGGACTACGGCTCGCGCAAGCCCGCGCAGCTGTCCGGCGGCCAGCGTCAGCGCGTCGCCCTGGCCCGCGCGCTGGTCAACCGGCCCAAGGTGCTGCTGCTCGACGAACCGCTGGGCGCGCTCGACCTCAAGCTGCGGCAGGCGATGCAGCTGGAGCTCAAGCAGATCCAGCGGGACGTCGGCATCACGTTCGTCTTCGTCACCCACGACCAGGACGAAGCGCTGACCATGAGCGACCGCATCGCGGTGTTCAACGACGGGAAGATCGAGCAGGTCGGCCCGCCCGAAGAGGTCTACGAACGCCCCGCCAGCGCGTTCGTCGCCGGGTTCGTCGGGACGTCCAACCTGCTGGGCGGCCGCGGCGCCGAGAGCGTCATCGGCCGGCCGGGGCTGTTCAGCATCCGGCCGGAGAAGATCCGCATCGACGGCGACCTGTCCGAGCCCGCGGCGGCCGGGGACACCAGCGCGACCGGCACGGTCACCGACGTCGTCTACGCCGGGGCGACCGTGCGGTACGCGGTCGCGCTCGACGCCGGCGGGCAGCTTTCGGTCGTCCGGCAGAACACCGACGACGCCGCTTTCGCCGACGGGCGCGTCCGGCTCAGCTGGCGGAACGAACACAGCTTCCAGGTCCAGTAGTTCCCAGAAGGGTTGCCATGAAGAACAGGAAGACGCGGCTCGCCGGGGTTCTCGGCGCCAGCCTGCTGTTGGCTGCATGTGGCACGTCCGGTTCGAACTCCGCCGCCCCGCCGGGCGCGCAGGGGTTCACCCCGCCGAAGCTGGAGGCGCTCAAGGCGCTCGGCCAGCCGGAAGGACAGCTGAACGTCCTCGCCTGGCCCGGGTACGCCGAGAACGGCTCGAACGACCCGAAGGTCAACTGGGTGACGCCGTTCGAGCAGCAGACCGGCTGCAAGGTCAACGTCAAGCCGTTCGGGACGTCCGACGAAGCCGTGACGCTGATGAAGACCGGGCAGTACGACGTCGTGTCCGCCTCGGGGGACGCGTCGCTGCGGCTGGTCGCCTCCGGGGACGCCGAGCCGGTGAACACCGCGCTCGTCCCGAACTACGCCGACGTCCAGCCGTTCCTCAAGGACAAGTCGTGGAACAGCGTCGGCGGCGTCGCCTACGGCATCCCGCACGGCTGGGGTGCGAACCTGCTGACGTGGCGCACCGACAAGGTGACCCCCGCGCCGACGTCGTGGTCGGTGATGTTCGACGCGAACTCGCCCTACAAGGGCAAGGTGATCGCCTACGACTCGCCGATCTACCTCGCCGACGCCGCGCTGTACCTGCAGGCGCACCAGCCGGACCTCGGCATCAAGAACCCGTACGCCCTCGACGACAAGCAGTTCACCGCGGCGGTGAACCTGCTCAAGCAGCAGCGGCCGCTGGTGTCCGAGTACTGGTCGGACTACCTCAAGGAGTCGCAGGCGCTGAAGAACGGCGACGCCGTCGTCGGCACCGCCTGGCAGGTCACGGTCAACCTGACCAAGGGCGAAGGTGCGCCGCTGGAGGCTGCCGTGCCGAGCGAAGGCGCGACCGGGTGGTCGGACACCTGGATGGTCGCGGCGAAGTCGGCCCACAAGACGTGCGCGTACAAGTGGCTCGACTACATCATCAGCCCGAAGGTCAACGCCCAGGTCGCCGAGTACTTCGGCGAGGCGCCGGCGAACACGAAGGCGTGCGCGGAGATGACGGACAAGACGCTCTGCGACACCTACCACGCCAACGACGCGGCGTACGCGGCGAAGATCGCGTACTGGACCACGCCGATCCCGCAGTGCCTCGACGGCCGCACGGACGTCAAGTGCAAGGACTACGGCGAGTGGACGAAGGCCTGGACCGAGATCAAGGGCTGACATGACCGCCTTCTTCTACCGGAGACCCCGGCTGCGCCTGGGTTTCCTGCTCTCGGCGCCGCTGCTCTGGCTCGGCCTGGCCTACCTGGGTGCGCTCGCCGCCCTGTTCGTCACGGCGTTCTGGCACACCGACGCCTTCACCGGCCAGGTCCTCATCGACTGGTCGCTGGGCAACTTCGAGACGCTGTTCACCGACGCGGTGTACCGCACGATCACCTTCCGCACGGTCGGGATCGCGGCCCTGGTGACGGTGATCGACGCCGTCGTCGCGTTCCCGATGGCCTACGCGATGGCCAAGCTGGCTTCGCCGCGGGCGCAGCGCATCCTGGTCATCGCGGTGATGACCCCGCTGTGGGCCAGCTACCTGGTGAAGGCGTACGCGTGGCGCTCGATGCTCTCCGGCAACGGCGCCCTGAGCGCGATTTCGCCCGGTTACGGCGTCACGGCGACGATCATCACGCTCTCGTACCTGTGGCTGCCGTACATGGTCCTGCCGATCTACGCGGGCCTCGACCGGCTGCCGGACTCCCTGGTGGACGCCTCCGGTGACCTGGGGGCCCGCTCACTGAGAACGTTCCGCTCGGTGATCCTGCCGCTGACGTTCCCGGCGATCGTGGCGGGCTCGATCTTCACGTTCTCGCTGTCCCTGGGCGACTACATCGCGGTGAAGATCGTCGGCGGCACGTCCCAGATGCTCGGCAACGTCGTCTACGACAACATCGGCGCGGCCAACGACCTCCCGTTCGCGGCGACGGTGGCGACGGTGCCGGTCGTGATCATGCTCGGGTACCTGGCCGCGGTGCGCCGCACCGGCGCGCTCGACAACCTCTAGGAGCGCTCGTGCGTACTTCCCGCGTGCTGCTGTGGACGGCGCTGGGGCTCGGCCTGGCGGTGATCTACTTCCCGCTGGTGGTGGTGCTGCTCAACTCGGTCAACGCGGACACGACGTTCGGCTGGCCGCCGTCGCGGTTCACCCTGGAGTGGTGGAGCCGCGCGGTGTCGAACGAAGGGGCGTTGCACGCGCTGTGGACGAGCGTGCAGGCGGGCCTGGCGGCGACGGCGATCGCGCTGGTGCTCGGCACGATGGCGGCGTTCGCGTTGCAGCGCTACCGGTTCTTCGGCCGCAACCCGGTGTCGCTGCTGATCATCCTGCCGATCGCGCTGCCGGGGATCGTCACGGGCATCGCGCTGAACAACGCGTTCCGGACGATCCTGGGCATCGACCTCGGCCTGCTGACGGCGATCATCGCGCACGCGACGTTCTGCATCGTGGTGGTGTTCAACAACGTGGTGGCGCGATTGCGGCGGATGGGCGGCAACCTGGAGGAGGCGTCGATGGACCTCGGCGCCACGGGCTTCACGACGTTCCGCCTGGTGACGTTCCCGATGCTGCGGTCGGCGCTGCTGGCGGGCGGCCTGCTGGCGTTCGCGCTGTCGTTCGACGAGATCATCGTGACGACGTTCACCCTGGGCACGGGCCTGGAGACGCTGCCGATCTGGATCTACAACAACCTCTTCCGGCCGAACCAGGCCCCGATCGTCAACGTGGTGGCGGCGGTGCTGATCGTGGCCTCGACGGTCCCGGTGTACCTGGCCCAGCGCCTCTCGGGCGACACGGCTTCGGGGGGCCGGCTCTAAGGCGTGGCCGATGAGCCGCCGGGCTGCCTGCCGTCCGGCGGAACGGCGGCCCGCCGGCTCAGCCACGTCAGGATCGCCTGGTTCGTTTCGTCCGGCTTTTCCTGCTGGATCCAGTGCCCGCAGTCCAGGCCGGCCACCTCCGCGCCGGGCACGAACGCGGTCAGCCGTCCGGACCTCGGGATCGTGTCCCGGTCGCCGTAGATCATGAGCGCGGGCTGCCGGATGACCGGGTCCACCCCGGCCAGCAGCCGCCAGTTGCGGTCGAGGTTCCGGTACCAGTTGATGCTGCTCGTGAAGCCGGTCGACGCGAAGGCGGAGACGAAGACGGCCAGTTCGCCGTCGCTCATGACGGGCTCGCCGAGAGGTGTCTCCGCCCGGGCGAGATCGATCATCGCCATCCCCGGCCGAGGTGGTTTCGGGGGCTCGTTCTTCCGGAAGATGTTGCGCAGGAACCGGTCCGTGTTCTCGTCGAGCACGGCGTCCGCGACGCCCGGCTGCCGGTTGAAGTGGACGAAGTAGAAGTCGGGGCCGAGCGCGGCCTCCATGTCCTCGATCCAGGGCCGCTCTCCGCGCTCCTGGTAGGGCAGGCTCAGCGCCACCAAGCCGTTCACGCGGTCCGGGTGCAGCAGGGTCAGGCCCCAGACGACGAAGGCACCCCAGTCGTGCCGACGAAGGTGGCGTCCTCGTAGCCGTAGTGATCGAGCAGCGCGACGAGGTCACCCGCCAGGTGCTCGATGTCGTAGTCCGTCACGTCGGCCGGACGGGACGAGTTTCCGTAGCCCCGCTGGTTCGGGGCGATCACGTGGTAACCCGCCGCGGCCAGGGCCGGCACCTGGTGGCGCCAGGAAAAGGCGTGCTCCGGCCAGCCGTGGCAGAGCACGACGGGCTTTCCGGCGTTCTCCCGGCCCGCTTCGAAGACCTCGAGTTCCACACCGTTGACGGAGACGAGGGTGGGTTCGGGAAAACCGGTCGGATCGAACATCGCGTTTCCTCCCTGTCGTTCGGGACGTCAGCGTCGGCACCGCCGACGGCCGACGCGTCGTGCCGCCATCGTGCCGACCGAAACAGGTCATCCCCTGACCGGTTTCCGTGGGAGGTTCGGCGGGTGCGAGCCGACCGGTTGATGGCCATCCTCCTGCTGCTGCAGCAACGCGAGCAGCTGACCGCAGCGGACGTCGCCCGGGAGCTGGAGGTGTCCGAGCGCACCGCCCGCCGTGACTTCGACGCCCTGGCCATGGCCGGGGTGCCGGTGTATTCCCTCCGGGGCCGGGGCGGCGGCTGGCGCCTCGTGGGCGGCGCCCGCACCGACCTGTCCGGGTTGACCGCGGGTGAGGCCCGCGCCCTGTTCCTGGTCGCCGGCCCGGCCTCGGCCGCGACGCCGGCCGTGAAAACGGCGCTGCGCAAGCTCGTCCGTGCCCTGCCGGAGCCCTTCCGGGTGCCGGCCGAGGCGGCGGCGTCGGCGTTGGTCGTGGACCCGCAACGGTGGGGGTCGAGCCGGGTCGAGCACCGGCCGCCGCCGCGCTTCCTCGACGAGCTCCAGGACGCGGTGATCCGCGGCGTCCAGGTGCGGCTCGGCTACGTCGACGGCAACGGCGCCGAAACCGAGCGAGCCGTCCACCCGCTGGGCATCGTCGCCAAAGGGCCGTCCTGGTACCTCGTCGGCACCACCGAGGCCGGCCGGCGGACCTTCCGGATCGACCGCGTGTCGTCCGCCGACCCGACCGGCGATCCCGTGCACCGGCCCGCCGGCTTCGACCTCGCCGCGAGCTGGCGCGAGATCGCCGACGAGGTCGATCGCAGGCGGACCCCCCTCGAGATCCAGGCGACCTGCGCACCCGGCGGGACGGCCCGGCTCCGGATGGTGCTCGGCGACCGGCTCGAGGTGGGCGGGGCCACGGCCGACGGCCGCATCGAGGTCGTGATCCGCGGCTACAACGAGTACGCGCTCGCCGGCGAGCTCGCCGGGCTGGTCGAATGGCTCGAGGTGACCGGCCCCGAGGGGGTGCGGGACCACTTGGCCTCGATCGGCGGCGCACTCGTCGAACGGTACGGCTGAGACCGGCCCTTCGCCTGGCTCGCCCGGACGGCGATCAGCCGCGGAACGAATCCGTCGCCGCGCGCAACGCCGCCAGCACACCCGGGTCCGTCACCGCGTGGCCGGCTCCCTCGATCAGCTTCAGCTCCGAACCCGGCCACGCCCGGTGCAGCTCGTACGCCGTCACCGGTGGGCACACCGTGTCGTAGCGGCCCTGGACGAGCACGCCCGGGATGTCCGCGAGCTTGCCCGCGTCCCGGATCAGCTGCCCGTCGTCGAGCCAGGCGCCCCGGGTGAAGTAGTGGACCGCGAGGCGGGCGAACGGCAGCGCGAACGCCGGGTCCGCGTACTGGCGGACGAACGACTGCTGCGGCAGCACCGAAACCGTCGCGCCCTCCCAGGTGCTCCACGCGATCGCCGCGCGGTGGCGGACCTCCTCGGCCGGGTCGTCGAGCAGCACGGCGTACCCGGCGAGGGGGTCGGCCCGCAGGGAAGCCGGCAACGGCGCCAGGAAGGCTTCCCACTCCCGGGGGAACAGGTGGGCCGCGCCGCCGCGGTAGATCCAGTCCAGTTCGCTCTGCCGGACGGTGAACACGCCCCGCAGGATGATCTCGCTGACCCGTGACGGGTGCGTCTCGGCGTAGGCGAGCGCGAGGGTCGCGCCCCACGAGCCGCCGAAGAGCTGCCAGCGCTCGATGCCGAGCCGTTCGCGCAACAGTTCCATGTCGGCGACCAGGTGCCACAACGTGTTCGCGGTGAGGTCGCCCGCGTCCGGCGTCGACTGCCCCGAACCGCGCTGGTCGAACAGGACGATCCGGTAGGCGTCGGGATCGAAGTGCCGCCGGGCCATCGGGGCGATCCCGCTGCCGGGGCCGCCGTGCAGCACCACGACCGGCTTCCCGGCCGGGTTGCCCGCCTCCTGGCAGCGGATCCGGTGCCCGTCACCGGTTTCCAGGAACCCTTCGGCGCGCGGGGCGATCGGCGGGTAGAGCTCGTCCATGCCGGTCACTGTGCCCTATGGGATGACTGCCTGCCCCCCAGGCTGATCTGCCTCATGGAGGTGACGCTTTGCCGTAGGGCCTTGGCCGTCGCCCCGACGCCCCGCCGCCGAGTGCCGGGACGACGACCAAGAAAGGTGGGGACCCGCCCCCGCCGCC
>NZ_MUMI01000395.1 GCF_002155975.1 Amycolatopsis kentuckyensis | reverse complement strand
GCCGAGGGTGAACACGACCTGGAGCGCCCAGCTGATCAGGTGCCCGACCAGTTCGGCGATGATGTCCCGCACCAGCGCCCGCACCGCGGCGACGACCTCACCGGCCGTTTTCACCCCGCTGGAAGCGCCTTCACAGCCCTTCTGCGCGGTCTCCAGGAGCGTCACGGTGTCCTGGGCGCGCTGGCGGTAGGTGTCCGCGGCGGCACCGGTCCAGGACGAGACGTCGGCCTTGACCATCCCGGTCAGGTCCACGCCGATGCTGCCCAGCTCGGTCGCGATGTTCTTCCACGTCTCGGACTGGGCGGCGATCTCGTCGGCGTTGCCGGTCAGCCCGTTGAGCGCTTCCTTCAACGGCCCGACGTGCTCGATCAGCCAGCCGACCCCGGCGGCGAGGATCGCGCCGAACGGGTCCATCGCCATCGACAGCGCGTCCAGCGCCGTCCCGACGGCCCCGAGCGCCACCGACGCCCAGTCCCCGCTCTCGATGGCCGACTTCAGGTCGTTCGCCGACTCCAGCAGCGAGATGCCCGAGTACGCCTTCGTGGAATCCTTGGTCTCCGCCACCAACGGGTTCGCCACTGCTTGACCTTCTTTTCGCCGGGTCTTCAGGCAAAATTAGCAGCGCCGTCCGGGCGGACCGGGCCCCCGCAACCCGGCTGCCCGAAAAACCCACGATCGCTGTCCGGGGCGGGCAACGG
Source organism: Amycolatopsis kentuckyensis (assembly GCF_002155975.1). GTDB lineage: Bacteria > Actinomycetota > Actinomycetes > Mycobacteriales > Pseudonocardiaceae > Amycolatopsis > Amycolatopsis kentuckyensis. Next base: position 15,076 of record NZ_MUMI01000395.1, on the reverse strand, counting down.
CCCGCCGGCGTGGAGGTGATCACCACCGGGGACGGCCGACGAGTGGGCGGTTCGCACCTCTGCGCCGGCCGGGAACGCTCTTAAAGTCACTCGCGACCAGCAGCCACCGACCGGAAGAGGCGCCATGGACGGGCTGATGCAGCCACGGCCGCTCACCATCGCCCACATCCTGGAGCGTGCCGAGCGGCTCTTCGCGCACAAGGAAGTCGTCACCGCCGGGGGCGAGCGGCTGACCTACGCCGAGGTGGCCGGCGGGACCCGCCGCCTGGCCGGCGCGCTGGCCGGCCTGGGCGTCCCGGCCGGCGCCCGGGTCGCGACCTTCGCGAGCAACCACCGCCGTCACCTCGAGCTCTACCTGGCCGTGCCGGTGACGAAGCGGGTGCTGCACCCGATCAACATCCGGTTGTCGGCGGAGCACCTGGAATACATCGTCGAGCACGCCGAGGACGACGTCGTGTTCGTCGATCGCGCGCTACTGCCCCGGATCTGGCCGAGCGCCGCCCGGCTGCCGCGGGTGCGCCACTGGGTCGTGCTGCCCGACGACAGCGGCGAGCCGATCCCGGCGGACCCCCGCGTCCTGCACTACGACGACCTGGTCTCCGCGGCCGCACCGTTCTCCGGCTCGTTCGAGGATTCCTTCACGCTCGCGGACGAGCACCTCGCGTCCGGGCTCTGCTACACCTCCGGGACGACCGGGCCGCCCAAGGGCGTGCTCTACAGCCACCGCTCGACCGTCCTGCACGGCCTGGGGACGCTCGCCGCGGGGCTCATCGGCCTGAGCGAAAGCGATGTGGTGCTGCCGATCGTGCCCATGTTCCACGCCAACGCCTGGGGCCTGCCCTACGGCGCGATGCTGGCGGGCGCGTCCCTGGTCCTGCCCGGCCCGTCCGCGGACCCGGACCACCTGCTGCGGCTGATGGCGGCCGAGCGCGTCACGGTCGCCGGGGCCGTCCCCACGGTCTGGACGAGCATGGCGCCCGGGCTGGGAGACCACGACCTGAGCGCGACCCGGTTCCTGCTCGGCGGCGGATCGGCCGTCCCGCCGGCGCTCTCGGAGACCTACCGCGCCGCGATCGGCGTGCCCATCACGCACTCCTGGGGGATGACCGAGATCAGCCCGGTCGGCGCCATCGGCGGGACGCGCACCCAGCACCGGGACGCGCCCGCCGCGGACCAGGTGGCGGTGCGGGCCGCCCAGGGGCAGCCGCTGCCGCTGGTGAACGTGCGGATCGTCGACGTCGAGACCGGCCGTGAGCTGCCGCGTGACGGTGACGCCGTCGGCGAGCTGCAGGTCGCGGGCCCGTGGGTCGCGGCCGGCTACCACGGGGTGGGCGCCGACGGCAGCTTCACCGCCGACGGCTGGCTGCGCACCGGCGACCTGGCCACCCTCGACGCCGAGGGGTACCTGCGGCTCGTGGACCGGATGAAGGACCTGATCAAGTCCGGTGGCGAGTGGATCTCCTCGGTCGAGCTCGAAAGCGCCCTCACCTCGCACCCCGACGTCGTCGAGGCCGCGGTGATCGCCCGCCCGGACCCGCGGTGGATGGAACGCCCGGTGGCGTACGTGGTGCTGCGCGAGGGCAGCGCAACGGCGGCCGAAGAGCTCTTGGCGCACATCACGCCGATGGTCGCGAAGTGGTGGCTGCCCGACGAGGTCGTGTTCGTGCCCGCGTTGCCGAAGACGGGCACCGGCAAGATCTCGAAGACCGCCCTGCGCGACTCGGTGAAGGTCGGCTGACCCTCAGGACGCGACCGCCCGGAGCTGGTGCAGCCGCAGGCCGAGCTGCAGTTCCAGGTCGTTCTCGCGGCGCCAGTCGGAGCCGAGCACCGTGCCGGCCCGGTCCAGGCGCTTGAGCAGCGTGTTGACGTGCAGGTGCAGCGCGCGGGCGGTCGCCGCCACGTTGGCGCGGTGAACGTAGTACGCGCCGAGCGTGCCGACCAGGTCGGTGCCCCGCCGCCGGTCGTACTCGAGGAGCGCGCCGATCGAGCCGGCCAGGAACCGGTCGAGCTCGCCCGCCCGCTCCGGGTCGAAAACCATGGCGTACAGGGCATACTGGCGCGTGGTGGCACCGCCGTCGCGGTGCCCGAGCGCGCGCATGACGGCACCGCACCGGCCCGCCAGGGAGTAGGCCCGGGCCCAGTCGTGACCGGTCGCCCGTTCCCCGACGACCAGGACCGGGCCGCCCAGCGTCCGCCGCAGTCTGGTGTGGACCTCGGCGACGGTGGCCTCGGCATCCGCGCCGGGCAGGATCATCGTGGCCCGGCCGAGGTGCTCGCCGGCCAGCCCGGCGCGGTCCCGGGCGATGTCGTGCAGGTGCCGCGCGAGATCGGCCGGCGGCACCGCGGGGGAGTCCGCGACCAGGACCAGGTCCAGGCGGTCGACGTCGATCGTGCGAGCCCGGGCGCGGGCGCGCTGGGCCGGGCCGATGCCGGGACTGCCGACCATGAGCTCGGTCAGCAGCTCCCCGCTCAGCCGCTCGCCGGCCTCGGCCACGGCCTGTTCCTTGAGGATGAGCAGCCCGAGGATGTGCGTGGCGCGTTCGAGGGTCCGCAGGTCCGTGTCGTCGCCGGTGCCCGACGGCCGGCTCCACACGAGCGCGCCGAGGTAGCTGTCGCCCGCCTGCACGGCCGCCACGCTGCGGTCGGTCCCGTCGGCGCCGGACGACGTCGTGCAGCGGCCGGTGCGCCGGGCGTCCTCGACGGCCCCGGCCAGGTCCGTCCTCAGTGGACTGCCCGTCCGGTCGAGGAGCGTGACCTCGCCACCCAGCTGGTCGGCGAGGTGCTGGGCGACGTCGCGCGGGGTGCCGCCGTCCAGCACGACGCCGGTCAGGGCTTCGTGGATCGCCTGTGCCCGTTCGATCTTCCCGTAGGCGACCCGCAGTTCCCGCAACGCGGTCCGGCTCTCCTCGTAGAGCCGGGCGTTGTCGAGGGCGACCGCGGCGTGGTCGGCGAACGCGTTCAGCAGCGCGATCTCCTCGGCCTGGAACGACCGCTCGGAACGATCCGCGGCGAACAGCGCGCCGACGGCTTCCCCGCGGATCACCAGCGGCACGCCGAGCAGCGCCACCAGGTCCTCGGTGACGACCAGGCGGTCGAAGTTCGGATCGTGCTGGATGAGCGTCGAGGTGGCGTAGTCGCGCACCCAGTGCGGGCTCTTGGAGGCCAGCACCTTGCCGCCGAGCCCCACCGTCGCCGGGATGGCCGCCGCGAGGAACTCCGCGGAGATCGTGCCCTCCGACGCGCGGGCCGACAGCCGGCCGTCCGCGCCGACCAGCGACAGGTAGGTGAAGTCCGTGCCGATCAGGTCGTGGGCGTGGTGGACGATCGACTGCAGCACTTCGTCGAGCTCGCCCAGCGCGGTGAGCGACTTGACGGTCGCGTACAACGACGCCAGTTCGCGCTGCCGGCGCGGTTCCGCCGCACTGGTCACGGGGGCGCCTCCTCGGCATCGGGGTGGGCGAAAGACCCACCACGGCGGCGGGAGGAGTGGGTGGTCCACACCTCAGGCCGCAGCGTAACGGCGCCCTACCATCACCGCCAGCACCTGCCGGACCTCATCGACGAAGGCGGCACCATGGCCATTCCGCTCACCCAACCCGAAGGCCAGTCCGGCACCGAGGTGCCCGCGACCCCGCGCCGGGCCTTCCGCAAACTGCTGGCGGCCGGGCTCGTCGGCAGCTCGATCGAGTGGTACGACTTCTTCCTCTACGGCACCGCGGCCGCGCTCGTGTTCCCCAAGGTGTTCTTCCCGCACGCCTCGGCGCTGACCGGGACCCTGCTGGCCTTCAGCACGTTCTGGGCCGGGTTCGTGGCCCGGCCGATCGGCGGCGTGCTCGCCGGGCACCTCGGGGACAAGTACGGGCGCAAGCCGGTGGTCGTCGCGTGCCTGGCGCTGATGGGGGCCGCGACCTTCCTGATCGGCTGCCTGCCCAGCGCGGCGAGCGTCGGCGCGCTGGCCCCGACGCTGCTGGTGATCCTGCGCTTCGTCCAGGGCCTCGCGGCCGGCGGGCAGTGGGGCGGGATCGTGTTGCTGCTGACCGAATCCGCCAGTCCCAAGCGGCGTGGCTTCGCCGGGACCTTCGGGCAGACCAGCGTGCCGGTGGCGGTGATCCTGTCCAACCTGATCTTCGTGGCGGCCAGCGGCCTGATGCCGGACGCCGCGTTCCTGAGCTGGGGCTGGCGCATCCCGTTCCTGCTCAGCGTCGTGATGTTCGGCGTGGTGCTCTACATCCAGGCCAAGGTGGAGGACACGCCGGAGTTCCGGCAGCTGCAGGAAGCCGTGGCGGACCGGGAAGGCCCGGTGGTCCGGGCGCCGCTCGCCCAGGTGCTGCGCAGCAAGTGGGGGACCATCCTGCTGGGCTGCGGGCTGCTGTCGGCCACCAACAGCCTCTTCTACGTCAGCATTTCCGGGCTGCTCAGCTACGGCACCGGCACGCTCAAGCTCCAGCGTGACTCACTGCTCGCGGTGGTGCTGCTCAGCTCCGCGGCGATGCTCGCGACGATCCCGTGGTCCGGGTACCTCTCGGACAAGGTGGGCCGCCGCCCGCTGATCCTGATCGGCGGCCTGGGTGTGGCCGTGTGGGCGTTCCCGTACTTCGGGCTCGTCGGCACCGCGTCGCTGCCGCTGATCTTCGTCGCGGTGACCGTGGGGTTCGTGTTCCAGTGCCTCACCTACGGCCCGATCGCGAGCTTCCTCGGCGAGCTCTTCGCGCCGAACGTCCGCTACTCGGGCGCGTCCCTGGCCTACCAGCTGTCCGCGATCGTCGTCAGCGGCGGCACGCCGTTCCTCATGACCGCGCTGATCGCCAAGGCGGGCAGCACGTGGCCGGTCGCCGTCTACATCACGGCGATGGGGCTGATCACCTTCGCCAGCGCCTGGTTCCTGCCGGAAACGAACCCCGCCGAAGTCCGGGCCGACCCGCACGCCGTCCCGGGTGCGCACCTGCACCAGGCGGCCGCGCGATGAGGACGACCGTGGTGGCGGCCGCCGTGGTGCTGGCGGCGAGTGTCCCCGGACCCGCGCTGGCGTCTCCCGCGGCCCCGGACTGCGCCGGGCTGGCCGGGCTGCGGATTCCGGCGTCGGTGATGAGCCTGCCGACGAGCGGCGGGCTGGTCACGGCGGCTTCCGTCCTGCCCGATGACCAGTGCCGGGTCGACGCGGACCTCTACCCCGTCGACCCGGCCGCACCCGCCATCAAACTGCGGGTCGCCCTGCCGCGCGCCTGGAACCACAAGGCGCTGATGTTCGGCGGTGGCGGGTACAACGGAACCATCCCCGACGTGGCCGCGAACGTGCCGTTCGGCCCCGCCGACCGGCCGACGCCGCTGGCCCGGGGATATGCGACCTTCGCGAGCGACTCGGGCCACCAGCAGAACCCGGCGCGCCCGCCGTCCCTGGACGGGTCGTTCGGCGTGAACGACGAGGCCTTGGTCAACTTCGCCGCGGGCGACGCTCTGAAGAAGACACGGGACGCGAGCCTGTTCCTCATCCGGCACGCCTACGCGGCGACGCCCACCGAAGTCTTCTTCGCGGGCGGGTCGACCGGCGGCCGCGAGGCGCTCGTCGTCGCCCAGCGGTGGCCGTCCGCGTTCGACGGCGTGATCTCCGCCTACCCCGCCTGGAACAACATGGCCGAGATCCTGGACCTGGGCTACCTGGCGCAAGTCCTGTCGCGCCCGGGCGCGTTTCCCGACCCGGCGAAGCAGACACTCCTCTACGACAGCGTCGTCAAGGCGTGCGACGGCCTGGACGGGGTCGAGGACAAGGTCGTCTCGAATCCGGGAGGGTGCCGCTTCGATCCGCGCGTGCTGCGCTGTCCGGGTGGCGCCGACACCGGCCCGGCGTGCCTGTCGGACGCCCAGATCGGTGCGGTGAAAGCCCTGTCTTCGCCGTTCCGGTGGCCGTACCGGATCGCCAGCGGCGAAACGGAGTACCCCGGGTTCCCGTTCCTCTCGGGCGCGGACCTGCGGACGCCGTTCCTCGGCTTCGGCACCACCGCGCCCGCCGACCCCATGCCGGTCACCAGCGGCTACGGCATGCAGTACTGGGACCAGTGGGTCAAGTACTTCCTGACCAGGGACCCGGGGCAGAACGCGCTGGACATCGATCCGAGGCAGCCCGGCAAGTGGCTCGGCCGGATCAGCGAACTGTCGAAGATCGAGGACCGCAACAACGCGGACCTGCGCCCGTTCGCCCGCGCGGGCGGCAAACTGATCCTGCTGCACGGCGCCGCGGACGAGCTGGTCTCGCCGTACTCGACGAGCGACTACTACGAGCGCGTGCGTGCCGTGGCCGGCCCCCGGGTGACCGACGGGTTCCTGCGGTACTACGTCGTGCCCGGGGCCAACCACGCCAATTTCGGGACTCCGGCGTTCGCGGCCGGCTGGGATTCGCTCACGGCGCTCGAACGGTGGGTCGGCACCGGCCGGGCGCCGGTGAACCAGGTCGTCACCGACCTGGCCCACCAGCGCACGCGGCCGCTGTGCGCCTACCCGGGCTGGCCCCGGTACCGCTCGGGTGATCCGGACAGCGCCGCGAGTTTCGGCTGTACTCGCTGAACGGGCGTCCCGCCGGCCTCGTCGCCGGCGGGACACACCCCCTCGGTCAGCCGATGGCGACGGTGAAGATGTGCATCGCCGCCGTGCCCATGTTCGCCCCGTCGCTGACGTCCGGCAGGGTCAGGTACTGCACCGTCTTCCCCGGCTGCAGCGGGATCGGCGCGTAGTACAGGCTCACCCGCTGGTCCAGCCGCCCGTTGCTGTTGTTGAGGTACGGCAACGTCGTGAGGATGTCGCCGCCGGTCGCCGCGTTGGACCACCAGTCCGCGAAACTCACCGAGTGGGACTCGGTCGTCCCGTCCGTGTAGGTCACCGTGGCCGTTCCGCTCGGGCTGCCGTAGTCGCCGGCGCCGATCAGGCCCAGCGTGTTCCCGGAGCCCGAGAGCGCGATCGTCTGGCCGCCGGCCGAGCTGCCCGCGACCACGTTGTCCGGGCTGCCCGGCGGGGCGTCCGGCCAGGTGAACGTCAGCCCGTCGTGGGTGAACGTCGCTCCCGGCGTCAGGCTGGGCGTCGCCGCGGCCAGTGCCTGCGCGGAGAAACTGGCGTTGCCGCCGTCGAAGTTGCCCGCGCCGGGCGTGGCGTCGTCGCTGATGCCCACGTTGTTGCGGGCCGCGGCCAGCGACGGGTACGGCGGGTGCGGCAGCAGCACGGTGGTCGCGTCCACCGAGGTGCCACGGCCGTTGGCCGAGGTGAACGTGGCCTGCCCCGAGACGTCGTACTTGCCCGGTTGCGCCGAGGCCGGCACACCGAGCTCCCAGGTGGTGCGCACGGTCTGCCCGGCGGGCACGGTGGCGAAGGTGGACGGCGAGGTGGCCTTCGCGGTCCAGCCGGCGGGCACGCTGAGCGTCAGGGCCACGTCCGACAGCGGCCGGGCGCCGGCCGGGTTCGGCAGCGTGGTCGTGGCGGTGTACGTCGTCCCGGCCTGCACCTGCGCCGGTGCGGTGAGCGTGAACGGCTGCTCGACCACCACCGGCGTGGTGCCGGTGACGCCGTCGACCGTGACGCTGATGGTCGCGACACCCGGCGCCACCATGGTCACCTGCCCGGTCCGGCTCACCTGGGCCACCCGCGGATCGCTGCTGCGGTACCCGATCCGGGCTCGCGAGAGGTCGACGAAGGACTGGTCGTCGTGCACCGCCTCGACGACGTGGTCGGCCGGAACGTGCCGGTCGGCCTGAGCGGTGACGTCGGCGATCCACGGGTTCTTCGCCGTCAGGTCGAGGCGCTGGCCCGGGCTGAACACGACCTGACCGGGCTGCACGGTCACGTACTTCGTCTTCGGCGCGAGGGCTCCGGTGACGGCCACCGCGGCGGTGCCGGCGAGGTGACCGGAGTCGGCGCCCACGCCGAACCGGTACTGACCGGGGTACACCACTTCGCGGCGCTTCCCCTCGTCCCAGAAGGACAAGTCGCTGATCCGCACCGGGATGGCGATGTGCTGGGTCCGGCCCGGCGCCAGCACGTCGGTCTTCTTGAAGCCGGCCAAGCGGTGCCGCGGCAGTTCCACACCGGGCACGCCGAACGCCGTCGCCGCGTACAGCTGGGCGACGGTCGCACCCGGGGTGGTGCCGGTGTTCGTGACGTCCACGTGCACCGTCACCTGCCCGTTCGCGTCGACCGACCTGGTGTCCGCGTGCACGCGGGAGTAGGCGAACTTCGTGTAGGAGAGGCCGTAGCCGAACGGGTAGGCCGGGGTGCCGGTGAAGTACTGGTACGTGCGGCCGAGGCCGCCGGTCTGCGACGGCGTCAGGCCGTAGTTCTTCATCGCGGGCAGCTGCGAGTCGTCGGCGTACCAGGTGAAGTTCAGGTGCCCGCTGGGGTTCTGCTTGCCGAACAGGACGTCGGCGAGCGCGGTGCCCTGGCTCTCGCCGTTGTACGCGCTGAACACGATGCCCGGGATCCCCGCGGCGTGGCCGAGGGAGACGGCGCCGCCCGCCTGGACGGCCAGCGCGGTCCGCGGGTTGCCGGCCGCCTTGACCTGGTCGATCAGCGAGTCGTAGTTGCCGGGCATGGCGATCGTGGTCCGGTCCCGGCCCTCGGTGGCCACGTTCCCGTCGGTCCCGGCGAACACGACGACCAGGTCGGCCGTCTTCATCGCGGCCAGGGTCTCCGCCGAGCAGGTCGCCGCCGTGGTCGTGCCGGTGGAGGTGCCGCACGCGTCGAACGTGACCGTGGCGTCCGGGCGGGCCGCCTTGACCGCGGACGTGATGCCCTGCACGGCGTTGACCTGCAGCGCGGGCTCACCGGAGTAGCCGCCGAGGGTGACCTTGCCCGCGAGATCGCCGACGACGACCACGCTGCCGAGCTTCGCCGGGTCGGCGGGCAGCAGGGGCGCCGTGGTACCGGCGACCGGGTCGTTCTTCAGCAGGACCAGCGAGTTCGCGGCGACCTTCGCGGCCAGCGCCTGGTGCTCGGCGCTCTGGATCACGTCCTTGGTGATCTTCGTGTAGGCCACGCGGTCCGGCGGGTCGAACTCGCCGGTCTGCATGCGGGTGGTGAACACGTGCACCAGCGCCGTGTCGAGCACGCCTTCGGACAGCACCCCGGCCTTGATGGCCTCCTGGATGTTGGCCACCGTGGCTTCCGTGCCGGTGCAGTTGAGCTGCGTGCCCGCGCGCAGTGCGTACGCCTGGCCGCCGGCGGCACCGGACACCTGCTGCCCGGTCGTACTGTTCGTCCACCGCGTTCCGCCGTTGGAGGTGGCCGTGGTCCAGCCGGGCGGTGCCCAGTTGTGGCTGCCCGGCGCGTAGACGTCGCCGACCGCGCCGCAGTCGGACGTGATGTAGCCGTCGAAACCGTAGGTGCGCTGGGCGATGGCGTTCGCCGTGTAGGTGTCGGCGGGCGCCGGCGTGCCGTTGATCGCGTTGTACGACGTCATCAGGCCGGACACGTGCGCGTCCTGGATCAGGTGCCGGAACTGCCGGGTGTAGTAGTCGCGGATGTTGGTCTCGGTGGTGTCCGAGGAGTCGGCGTGCCGGTCGTTCTCGACGTCGTTGAGCGCGTAGTGCTTGGCGGTCGCCGCGACCTTGAGGTACGGCGTCGTCGGCCGGCCGGACGCGGTCTGGCCCTGGTAGCCGTTGACGAACGCGCCGGCCATCTTCGCGACCAGGTACGGGTCTTCGCCGAAGCCCTCGTCGGTACGGCCCCACCGCGGGTCGCGGTCGAGGTTGACCGTCGGCGCCCAGTAGGTCAGGGAGCCGTAGTTGTTCTTGTCCGGTCCGATGTTGTTCTGCGCGACGCCCCACAGCGACTTGTCCAGCATGCCGCGGGCCTCGTCGGAGATCGCCGTGGTCTCCTGGTGGATCAGGTCGGGGTCCCAGGACATCGTGCTGGCCAGGTTCGTCGGGAAGCTCGTGGCGTGCACCCCGCCGGTCGCCGGGCCGTCGTCGGTGTTCGCGCCGAGCGTGTTGAGGCCGTGCTGGCCCTCGCTCCAGTAGGTGTACTGCTGCACGCCGAGCCGCGGGATGGCGGGCGCGCTGTTGGTGCGCAGTTGCAGGACTTTTTCGGGCAGCGTCATGCGGGCGACGAGGTCGGCGGCCCGCTCGGCGAAGCTGTAGTGGGTGTCGCGGTAAACCGGCAGCCGGTCGGGCGGCGCGGCGGCCGCCGACGCGGCCGGGACGAGCGTGGCGGCGGCCATGGCGAGCAGGGGAACGGCGGTCAGTCTTCGCCGGCCGGGGAAGCGCAAGGACATCGGATCTCCGTTGCGGAAGGTCGATGGGCGGGGTGCTCCGGTGCGTCGCCGGGCGGGGGAGCGGCCGGGTCGCAGGCTGGTCCGTGACCATCGTTCGGAAGGAATCCGGTTCTGGCAAGCAATTCACGGCCGGTCCGGCGTCGCCGCTGGCCGCGGCCCGGCGGGGGCTGAAAGTTTCACCGGCCGGCGCCGGCTTTTGAAGAGGTCGCCCTGCTCCATCGGCTCGGCGGCTTCCGCAGCCCTTGCCGTCTGCGGACCGGGTACGCCCGATCGATGCGGCTGGGACAGATCATTGACAGGGCGCCGACCGCCACCGGTCAGCGCTTTCCCCGCGTCACGGCCGGCGGTGGATCGTGATGGAGTGGCCGACGTCGTCGAGGGGGGTGCTCGTGCGGAGCAGGAACCCCAGGCGGTCGTCCGCCTTGGCGATCGCCGAATCCGACACCACGAGCAGTCCGTGCACCGCGTCCGCGGGCACCGCGAGGGGGTCGGCGGCGTCGATGCCGTAGTACGACGGCACCCCGCTGCCCTTGTAGACCAGCCACACCCGCTCACCCGGGTAGCGCTGCCGCAGGCGGTCGGCCAGCCGGCCGAGGTCCTGGCCCCAGTCGACGTTCGAGTCGTGCAGCTGCCGGTGGGTCCGGGTCGGGCCGCCGAACGCCTCGTTCGAATACGGCAGGTAGTACGGGAACGTCCGCAGGGAGCTGATCGCCGTGAACGCGACCAGGGTCGCCACGGCGACCGGTGCCCACCGGCGGCGGACGGCGACCACCCCGGCCGCCGCGACGGCCAGGAACATCGGCATGAAGAGCGCGTACCGGACGCCCAGGTCGCGGCTGCCCGTCATCGCCGCGGCCAGCAGCACGGCCGCCGGGAGGAGGACGTAGGGCGCCGCCGGGCGCAGCCGGAAAACCAGCACGACGATGCCGGCCGCCCAGAGGGCCAGCGCGCCCAGCGGGGTCTTCACCAGCAGCGCGGCCGGGAGGTAGTACCACAGCGCGCCGACGTGCAGGCTGCCGAACAGGAACGTGGTCCACACCTGGTCTTCGAAGCCGAACTGGACGCGCATCCCGTCGAGGTACGGCCGGGGCAGCGGCAGCAGATCGGCGAGCGACCGCAGGCCCGCGACCGGCGGCAGGCCCGGCGGGGGCGTCCAGCGCAGCTGCGGATCGACGACCAGGTAGGAAACCCACACCACGGCGATCGCGATCAGCCCGACGCCGAACGCCGCCGCCGCACCGGTGCCGAGCCGCCGCAGTATCCTTTGTGGACCTAAGGCGTGCCGGGCGGACAGCACGGCCAGGAGCAGCACGACCGGAACCGCGGCCAGGGCGCTCATCTTCGTGGCCACGGCCGCGCCCAAAGCCAGCCCTGCCAACGGAAGGTAGCGGACGGGACGCCGCCGGGCGCGCCACAGCAGCCAGGCCGACGTCACCAGGAAACCGGCCACCGGCACGTCGAGGGTGGCCAGTGACCCGTGCGCGATCAGGTCCGGGGAAAGCGCGTACAGCGCCAGGGCCACGACACCGCCGGCCGGGCCGGCCAGATCGCGGGCGAACGCGAAGACGACCAGCCCGAACAGCAGCGTCAGCACGATCACCGGCAACCGGGCCAGCAACAGCAGCCGGCCCGGGGCGTGGCCCGATTCGTACAGCACGGACCGGCCGAGCTGCGTCTGGTCGCCGGCGAAACCGGCGTCGACGTGCACGTCCGCGAACGCGAGCCCGGTCGCGATGAGCAGCTTGCCCAGCGGCGGGTGCTCGGGGTTGTACCGCAGGCTGTGGTGTTCCAGGGAGAAGACCGCCGCGCCGACGTAGACCGGCTCGTCGATGGTCGGGGTCTGCTCGACGGCCGTCGTGATCATCGCGATCGCCATCTCGCCCAGCAGCGCGAACACCGCGAACGCGAGCAGCCACCGCCGGCGCCGGCCGGGCGGACGCGCGCCGGCCCGCGGCGGCACGTCCGCCCGGATCGCTTCGATGACCACCTCAGTGAAGACGTCCGGCGGCGGCGATGGTTGAGCGCGGAGACCTACGCTTTCCCGGCGAGCAGGAAGGCGTCGATGATCGTCTGCTCCACCTTGCTGCCCTCCTGACCGGTCGCGGTCGCCTTCAGGGACACCGTCGTGGCGCCGGCGGGATGCACCAGGAGCGCGCCCTTGTCCGTGAAGGGCACCGCGTGCCAGGTCGCGCCCCGGTCGTGGGAAACGCTCAGCGCGGTCAGCTTGCCGGTGCCGCCGGCGTTGTCGTCCACGGTGATCGGCACGTACGTCGGGAGCCGGGCCGGGACCCGGTTCCAGGCGTCGACCGCCGGTGCGTACCGGACGGCGAGCAACGGCAGGGACACCGGTGCCGTGCCGGGCACCGTCCCCGACGTGAACGTCCAGTCCGCCACGATCTTCGACGACAAGGCGTTGTCCCGGGTCGCGTCGGTGTGCAGGACGTACACCCCGGATTCGGGCGGCACCGCGAAGGTGCCCTGCCCGGCGGTGTCCGAAGCGCCGATTTCCCTGCCGTCCCGGGACAACGTGGTGTGCGCGCCGGAAACGGGAGCGTCGTCGGAGATCCGGCCGGCGTGCTGGTCGGTGAACATCGGCACGGCCACACCGATCAGGTCGCCCTGCCGCAGCGCCCGGCTGCGCGGACCGGCCGGGAACGCGGGGCCGAACACGGCGGCGTTCCAGCGTTCCGGCACCGGGCGGCCGAGCCGGTAGCTGCGCGGCGCGGCGTCCAGCAGCAGGTTGACGCCGTCTTCGGAGAACAGCGGGTACCACTCCTCACCGGGGGAGTAGAACTCGTCCAGCGCGTACGGGAGCGGCCGGGTGATCATGCCTTCCCGGGTGCCGGTCGAACCGGGCTTCGTGACCGCCGCCTCCGTCCGCACCCGGGCGAGGTCCCGGTCCCGCACGGTGACGGCCGGCTCGGCGGGAATCGAGCCGCGGAAGCGGGTCCGCACGTTGTACAGGTAGCCGCTCGTGCCGAAGCCGCCCGCGCTGTCGGGTTCCGCCGCCTGCGCCTCGACGCCGAGGACGAAACTGCTCGCCGACGTCGCCGACGGGCGGACGCGGAAGTCGGTGAAGTCGGGGAGGTAGTTCCACTGCGTGATGTGTCCCCATTGCGCGTCCCGCTCGAACCCGTAGGCGGCCCGGCCGATCTTCGCCGACGGCCGGTCGGCGAAGCGCACGTCGGCGGACACCGCCGTCCGGGCGTCGATGGTCAGCTGGGCGGGCCCGGTCACGACGAACTCCGGCTCGACGGCGAAGACGTACCGCCGGTCGTCGGTCCAGGTGGTGGCCTGGAAGTAGAACCGCCCCTTCGGCACGCGAGCGGTGAGGCCGCTGCCGCCGAAGTCGCGTCGCTGGTCGAGATCGGTGAAGCTGTAGGAGAAGTTCTGGGTCGGGTTCCCCTTTTCGTCGAGGAAGGTCAGCTTGACGTCGTAGCGCTCCGCTTCGCGGGTGACCGCGATCGGGGTCCGGACGTCCCCGGCGAGCACCACGCCCTGGTAGCCGCCGTCCGGGCCGGCCACCCGCGTGTCGGCGGTGACCGTCGCCTGCGCGGTCCCGCCCGCGGGGATCGTCAGCGAGCCCGGCGTGACGGTGACCATCCCGGCCGGGGCGGCCGCGCCGTCCGGGCCGCGAACGTCGGTCGTCAGGTCCACCGTGACCGCGGTGGTGCCCGTGTTGCGGTACGTCATCGTGGTGACCAGCGGTTCGTCGTCGTCGTGCGGCCACTGCGCGGTGCCGAGGCCGATGCTCGCCGGGGCGGCCACCACCGGCTGGGCAACCGCTTTCGCGACGTCCACCCGGCCCGCGCCCTGCTCGAACACCGACATGCCGGCGCCGGCCCTGGCGCTGCCCATCAACGCGGCCTTCAGCTCGGGTGCTTTCCAGTCCGGGTGCTGCTGGGCGAGGATCGCCGCCGCGCCCGCCACGTGCGGGGCCGCCATCGACGTGCCGGACATCCGCACGTGGAACTCGTCGACCGACGGCTCGCTCGTCCCCAGGACGCTGTCGTGCGCCTTCGCGGCCGCGATGCCGACGCCGGGTGCGGTGAGGTCCGGCTTGATCGCGCCGTCGCCGTAGCGGGGGCCGCGGTTGGAGAACGGGGCGAGCTCGTCGTCGCGGTCCACGGCGCCGACGGTCAGCGCGGCGGTCGCCGCGCCGGGGCTGGACACCTGCGCCCCTTCGTTGCCGGAGGCGGCGACGAACAACGCGCCGGTCTGCTCGGTGAGCCGGTCGACGGCCTGGGACAGCGCGTCCGTGCCGTCGCTCGGGAACCGGGTCCCCAGGCTCAGGTTCACCACCTTGGCGCCGCCGCCCGCGGCCCACTCCATCCCGGCGATGATGCCCGACTGCAGGCCGCGGCCGTCGTCGCCGAGCACCTTCCCGTTGAGCAGCCGGACACCCGGGGCGACACCCCGGTACTTCGCGTCGCGGCCGGTGACGATGGACGCCACGTGCGTGCCGTGTCCGTAGCGGTCGTCGGTGCCGCTGGGGCTGCCGGAGAAGTCCTTCGCGTCGGCGACCACACCGGCCAGATCGGGGTGGGTCGTGTCGACGCCGCTGTCGAGCACGGCGACGGTGACGCCGCTGCCGGTCAGCCCGGCCTGCCACGCGGCGGGCGCGCCGATCTGCGGCACGCTCCGGTCCAGGGTCCCGCGAACCGGGCTGTCCAGCCAGATCCGCGGTGCCGCGGCCGTCAGGGATGGCGCCAGCAGGTTCGTTCCCTTGACCGCGCGGACGGCGGTCGCGCCGAGGCTCTTGAGCTCCCGCACCGCCTGCAGGCCGCGCGCGCGGGCCGTGGCCGCGCCGCCGCCGACGATCAGCGG